>NZ_CAWMCN010000108.1:0-99399 GCF_963865925.1 Vibrio sp. ZOR0018
AAAAAAAATTAAAGGCGCGATGGCAGACTGGTTATGCAGCGGATTGCAAATCCGTGGACCTCGGTTCGACTCCGGGTCGCGCCTCCAAAAACAAAAAAAGACGCTTTTTAGCGTCTTTTTTTGATCTATGTGATTAAGAATCAACAGCCTGCTTAGAAATAACGCCATCGGTATGATGGCGTTAACATGACATTGACAGCAATGCACAGAGGTGAGTGTTAAGCCGCCTTTTCGGTTTGATAATTTCCCAGTAGGGCACTGTAAATTTCTTGGTCGCTTAAGACGCCGACGAGCTGATTATTTTCCATCAGAAGAATCGGATTTTGAGTTCGATGTTTCAACTCAATCGCGCTACGCATATCAATATCAGGTGTTGTAATGATCATCATCGATGAATCAATGTTCGACATATCCCTGACTTGGGTATCCCAGTGGATAAGAGCGGTCGACGTTGCTCCATATAGTGTCAGAGTTTTATCATGTTGTGCGACCCAAACATCCTGTTTTTTGCAGACCTGCCAACGTTCGTCTTGTTGCTTTAACTGTTCGATGGGCTGCATTAACGAACGTCCTTTTAGTACGTTAAGAGGGTTAGTGTGTGCCACGAACTCTTTGACGTAGTCCGTTTTGGGTGTAAGGACAATTTCTTCTGGCTTACCGTGCTGAATCAGTTTTCCTGACTCCATAATCGCGATGTTATTGCCTATTTTTAGTGCTTCATCTAAGTCGTGGCTAACAAATAAGATGGTTTTGTTGAGTTTGCTTTGTAGATCTAATAACTCATCTTGCAGTTGCGCACGAATCAGCGGATCAAGTGCTGAGAATGGTTCGTCCATTAACAGGATGTCACTGTCCATTGCAAAAGCACGTGCTAAACCGACACGTTGCTGCATGCCGCCAGAAAGTTCGTGGGGAAATTTATCTTCCCATTCAGCAAGACCAACCATTGTTAGCTGTTCACGAGCACGTTGGTGGCGTTTTTTCTTACTCATTCCTTGCATTTCTAAGCCAAAGGCCACGTTATCTAAAACCGATAACCAAGGCATAAGGGCAAACTTTTGAAACACCATCGAGACACGATTCGTCCTTAAATGCTGAAGCGTTGCTTTATCACAGCTGGCAAGGTCAACAAAGCGTTCGCCATCTTTTAATTCTAATGATCCCCGGCTGATGGTATTCAAGCCATTCACCGCGCGCAGCAAGCTCGATTTCCCTGAACCAGACAGCCCCATCAAGACGCAAATCTCGCCTTCTTTAACAGTAAGGCTGACATTGTTTACCCCTACGACTTGACCGCAGGCATCGATAATCTCTTGGCGAGATTCACCCGCGTCGAGTCGTTGCAGTGCTTCATTTGGGTTCTGACCAAAGATAACATCGAGGTTTTTAATGGTAATTGCGTCCATGATTATGCGTCCTTATTATTTTGATGTGGGGTTTTGCATAAACGATCAAGAATGATGGCGACTAAAACGATGGCTAAACCAGCTTCAAAACCTTGAGAAATATTGACGGTGTTGAGTGCACGAATCACGGGTTTGCCAAGGCCGTCAGCACCAACTAAGGCGGCAATCACAACCATTGAGAGTGATAACATAATGCACTGAGTGATCCCTGCCATTATGCTGGGTAGCGCTGCTGGCAACTCCACTTTGAGCAGTAAGTTCATACGGCTAGAGCCGAATGCTTTACCCGCTTCAACTAACTCTTCCGGTACCTTAGTAATCCCAAGATAGGTGAGGCGAATGGGGGCGGCGATGGCAAAGATAATGGTCGAAATGAGCCCCGGAACAATACCCAAACCGAACAGAACTAGCGTTGGAATGAGGTAAACAAAGGTTGGTACTGTTTGCATTAAGTCAAGAATTGGGCGCATCAGCGTATAAAGCCATGGTCGATGCGCGGCGATAATGCCCAATGGTACGCCAATTAATACGGAAATCGTTGTCGCGGCAAACACCAAGACAAAGGTTTCCAGCATTTCTTGCCAGTAGCCAAGGTTTAGAATAAGCAGTAGGGCAGCAATAACAAATACCACCAATGAAATCTGACGATGTAGATACCATGCAATGGCTGCGGTGACTAAAATCGGCACGGCAGGGGGCATCCATTTAAACACATCAACTAAAGATAAAATGATGGTCTCAAGTAAGTAGGAAACAGTATCAAAAAATGTGGCTGCATGGATGGTCAGCCAGTCAACGCCACTTTCCATCCAACGACCTAAGGGGATTTTGTTCTCTGTAATAAAATTCACGGTATAGCCTTTTGGAAGGTGAAATGCTCACCTCCTCCTTTAAATTAATTTATGCTTTAAATGGCGCTAAATAGTTGCTGATAGCTTGTTGTGCAGGTGTTCCAGCTTTAGTTTTTACATTCTTTAGCCATGGAACAATACTTTCTGGATGTTTGATTAACCATTGGCGAGCGGCTTGTTCTGGTAACACGCCTTGGTTGAGAATGGATTCCATCAGTTGGTTTTCCATTTCAAGCGAGAAGGATAGGTTTTTTAATAAATTACCGACATTTGGGCATTGTGCTAGGTAGTTTTGACGCACATTGGTGTAGACATTTGCACCACCGTAGTTTGGGCCAAAGTAATCGTCACCGCCATCAAGGTATTCCATTTCAACATTGCTGTTCATTGGGTGCGGAGCCCAACCTAGAAACACAATCCACTGATTACGACGTACTGAGCGTGCCACTTGTGACACCATGCCCGCTTCACTTGACTCAACAACGCTAAAATCTTTCAGCTCAAAAGCGTTTTCATCAACCATCGATTGGATCAAGCGATTACCGTCATTGCCCGGTTCAATACCATAGATTTTGCCGCGAAATTTATCTGAAAATTGAGCGATATCAGCAAACGATTGGACACCGGCATCATAAACGTACTTAGGCACAGCGAGTGTGTATTTTGCTCCTTCCAAGTTAGCGCGTAGAGTTTCAACCGTTCCAGCTTCACGGTATTTGGCAATATCGCCTTCCATGGTTGGCATCCAATTACCGAGGAATACATCAATGTCACCGTTTGCCATAGATGAGTAGGTCACGGGTACTGAGAGTAAATCGATTTTTGTCTGATAGCCTAACCCTTTGAGCAGCTCTGTGGTTATTGCTGTCGTGGCGGTAATGTCTGTCCAACCCACATCAGCAAAGCGCACCGTATCGCATTGATTGGCGTAAGCGTTGGCGCTGAGCAGAGTCGTCATTGCAAGTGTGAGCACGGTTTTTTTAGTAATAGACATGTTATTTCCTTGTATTTTTGACTGACTTTATAAATTTTATGAGTAAGCGTCCGGCTTTCTCATTGGTGGTTTTATTCTTTGTTTGGTTTGCCAGTCTGGTGCAATCCATACTGGAGCTTCAGTACTGGCTAATAGCGGTTTGCCTAAAATAAGATCGGCGGCGCGCTCTGCGACCATAATGGTTGGCGCATTCAGGTTCCCGTTGGGAATGCTTGGGAATATCGAGGAATCCACCACGCGTAAAGCTTGAATTCCGCGCACTTGGCATTGGTCATTCACCACGGCCATTGGGTCGTCATCTGCGCCCATTTTGCAGCTGCAAGAGGGGTGATAAGCGCTTTCCACATTCTGTTTGACCCATGAATCAATATCGTCATCGCTTTGGATCTCTTCCCCCGGTTGAATTTCTTCGCCCCGATAAGTATCCAATGCTGGTTGCGCTAGAATTTCGCGGGTGAGACGAATGCAATCGCGCCAATCTTGGCGATCTTGTTCGGTTGATAGGTAATTAAATGCGATAGAGGGTGAAACCGTTGGATCGCGAGAGACAATTTGTACTTGTCCTCGGCTTTCTGGTTTATTGGGCCCCACATGAACTTGGAAGCCGTGACCATCAAAGGCCGCTTGGCCGTCGTACCGCATCGCAGCAGGTAAAAAGTGGTATTGAATATTTGGCCATTTGAGCCCTGCGCGAGAGCGAATAAACGCGCACGACTCGAAGTGGTTGGTTGCCCCTAATCCTTTACGAGTTAAGATCCATTCAGTGCCGATAAGCCCTTTGCTGATTAAACCGAGTTTACTGTTTAGTGTGATCGGCTGTTTGCAGTGGTATTGAAAATAGATCTCTAAGTGATCTTGCAGGTTTTGACCCACGCCAGGCAGGTCTTGCTCCAGTTTCACACCAACTTGTTCAAGCAGCGCTTTAGGGCCAATACCCGAAAGTTGCAAAAGTTGAGGAGATCCTATAGAACCAGCACTTGAGATCACTTCTCGCAAGCAAAACGCTTGTTGGATCTTGCCTGATTTTTCAAACTCAACGCCGATGGCCTTTTGCTCTTCAATCAAGATCTTATGTGCCACAATTCCTGTCTTTACGGTGAGGTTCGGTCGCTTCATCGCGCGGCGTAAATAGGCATTGGACGTTGAGGCGCGAACTCCAGAATCTACCGTCATATGCATTGGTCCGAAACCTTCCTGCTGATAAGCATTGTAATCGTCAGTTTCTGGATAACCGGCTTCTTTGCCCGCATCGATGAAGGCTTGATAAAGTGGGTTCAATTGCATGTCGTTACCGTTACAAGTACCGACGGGCCCGTTGCCTCCACGATAAGCGTTCTCGCCACCTATCCAAGATTCAGCGCGGCGAAAATAGGGTAAACAATTTTGATAATTCCAACCTTTAGCGCCCAGTGATTCCCATTCATCAAAATCGCAAGCGTGACCACGAACATATACCATGCCATTAATAGACGAGCTGCCACCGAGTACTTTTCCCCGTGGGCAATGTAACTGACGCCCGTCAAGATCGGGCTCTGATTCGGTTTCAAATTGCCATGCGTATTTTTCGCTGTTCATCGGGTAAGAAAGGGCGGTTGGCATTTGAATAAAAATGCTTTTATCGCTACCACCTGCTTCGAGCAGTAAAACCTGATGCTCGCCAGACTCGGTTAAGCGATCGGCAAGAACACAACCTGCTGAGCCCGCACCGACGATAATGTAATCAAAGTGATTTAACATAGAAGGCTCCTTTGACGATTAAGCATATGGGCTAGCAAAATCATCTAGCTCCACTAAAATGCTTTTGGTTTGGGTATAGTGCTTAAGGGTTTCTATACCATTTTCACGGCCAATTCCGGAATGCTTATAACCACCAACAGGCATTTCTGCCGGAGAGTCTCCCCAAGTATTTATCCAGCAGATCCCGGCTTGAAGTTGGTGAATTACTCGGTGTGCACGTGAAAGGTTCTGTGTGAACACTCCTGCCGCTAAGCCATATTGAGTACCATTCGCGCGCGCGATCACTTCGTCTTCATCGCTAAATTTAAGCACTGACATTACAGGGCCAAAGATTTCTTGCTGCACGTGAGGCATGTCATCAGTGCAATCAATGAAAACGGTTGGTGCAACAAAGTTGCCCTTATCTAGGCCGTTATCGGTAACTTGATAACCGCCAGTGAGCAAAGTTGCTTGGCTGGTTTTGGCTTGCTCAATCGCTGTGAGCACTTTGTTTAAATGAGGTTTGGAAATTAACGCGCCAATCTGGGTGTTGATATCCATAGGATCGCCAATCACTAATTGTTCAGTACGCAGCTTAAGCTGAGCGACAAATGCATCGTAGAGGCTGTCGTGTACGAAAACGCGCGTCCCATGGGTACACACTTCACCTTGGGTATAAAAGTTTGCCACCATGGCGGCGGAGACAGCTTGATCAAGCTTGGCATCATCAAAAATAATGAGCGGTGACTTTCCGCCCAATTCCATAGTGACAGACTTCAAGCTGCGAGCGCTGTCCGCCATTACGGCTTTCCCGGTACCCGATTCACCGGTAAAAGAGACTTTGGCAATGTCAGGGTGGGCTGTCAGCATTTGACCTACGCGGTAATCACCTTGAACCACGTTAAAGACGCCGTCTGGCACTCCCGCTTCACTGAAGATCTCTGCCAGTTTTAATGCGCTTAATGGCGTTTCCTCTGAGGGCTTGAAAATCATCACATTGCCGGCAGCCAGTGCTGGCGCTGATTTCCACATCGCGATTTGAATCGGATAATTCCATGCGCCAATGCCCGCGCAGATGCCTAATGGCTCGCGGCGAGTATAAAAAAACTGATGTTCATTGATCGGCTGTTGCTCGCCTTGAAGCGATGGGGCTAAATTTGCAAAGTACTCAATGACGTCTGCGCCAGTCGCAATATCAACGCAATTGGCTTCTTGAATCGGCTTACCGGTATCGAGAACTTCAAGTACAGCAAGTTCATCGTTTCGTTCTCTAAGTATTTTTACTGCTTTTAGCAAAATACGGCTGCGTTCTGTCGCGGTCATTCTTGACCATATCGCGAATCCTTGCTTGGCTGAGGTGATAGCTTGTTCAATGTCATTGGCACTGGCGTGCTGCAATCTTGCTATCACCTCACCTGTTGCTGGGTTATAGGTATCGAAACGTTCTCCTGAAGTCGCAGATCGGAGCGTTCCGTTGATATAAAGCGATTGTATTTCCATTTTAAGGCCTGAAGTGAGTTGTTATTGCGCGTAAAACGCTAATTGTTTATTGAGGTAATCGTTAATGATGGAATGTGCTTGAGCAGGGTCTATCCCTTTGGGGTTTAATGCTCCGCGTAGCCAAATGCCATCAATCAGTGACGCGATGCCATGAGCCACGAGGTTGACTTGTTCTGATGGGAGCAGCGGCTTGAGTTCAATCTTAAGGTGAGAAAGTAAACGCTGTTCATTGACGTATTGCAGGCGATTTAACTGTGCGTCGTGCATGGAGTAAGCCCAAAACGCTAACCATGTTTTAACGACTTGGTTTTCCGCTTGGAACCCTTTGAAATTGCCGGTTACGATGGCATTAATGCGTTCGTAATGAGCCTCTTTTGGGAGTTGGTTTAAATGCTGAGTGATGGTGGTTGAAAGCTCACGTAAAACAACACGCATTGTCTCTTCCAATAATCCATGCTTGCCGCCAAAGTAGTGATTGATAATCCCTGTCGAGACACCTGCTTCTTTGCTGATTAAAGCGATACTTGCGCCATGTAATCCAACGCGTTCAATGACTGTCATTGTTGCGGCGACAAGTTGAGGTTTGCGTATGTCTGGCATCCCTACCTTTGGCATAATTCATCCTGATTATTTTATATTGAACGATTAGTTAAATATAAAATGCCATGATAATGCTTAGAGTTCAAATCTATTTTTGCGTAATAATTGCCATTGAATTTGCATGGTTAATAATAAATATTATTTTAATTCAATTGATTACAATTAATTTTCCATAATTGTTTAGTGTGAAAAATATTTGAAGTCACCGTGTTTTTTGTTCGGTGCTAGCTTCTATCGTTCATCGAAGAAATCTTTATTGCGGATGTATTTACTCATGAGGTGATAAGAGAAGGGGCGAACTAGCCAGCTCAATAAAGACCTGCCTAATCGAATGAACGTTGGTGTGTTTTCGTAAATACGCCCATTGTAAAGCCACAGCAATTTACCCACATGCCAATAGATTAAAGGAATGGGTGGCATAAAGGTGACGATGTCGAGGTCACAACAGATACGATAGGTTTTGTGACTAAGCGCGTAGCGTTGACGAAAACGCCAATTACCAATCGCGGGTTGGCCGAATGTCACAATGCGTTTGATGCATTTTGGGTATTTCTTTTCGATGTAGTCAGCAAAGATACACCCAATAGCCCCACCCGAAGAGTGACCAGTGATGGCAATGCGTTTGCCGCTCTCGATCAGAGGAACAACGACGGCTTCCAGCCGTTGTAAAACCGATAGGCCGAGTTTATCTTCGTTGCGCGTTGGCAGGCTTTCTTGATGCAGGAGATGGTAAAAGCCCGCATGAATACGGTAATCCAATCCTAAGTGCTGACAACTGCGTGTCCACATTGCAAAGTTCAAAAGCCAATCACTGACACTGTGCGAACCTTTAATGACGACCACGGCCTCTTCTTGGTTTTTACTCCACAGCACTCGAATCATGATTTTACCAAACTGGTTACGGATGATGTGCTGACCGTTCGGGTCAAAACCGTAACGTGTCTGCCTAAACACTCTGGGATAAGCAAGGTTGCACAGCACGGCATAGCGTTCGTATTGATAGCGTTTAAGTGGTTTCACATGACAGATCTCGAAGATATTGAGCTAACGTAGCGATTGAATGTGAATGCTTTATGAACGGTGCAGTTTAGGGTGGGGGAGTCTTTGTATTTAAATGCAGTCAGCCATAAAGATGCGAAGGACAGAATGTCAAAATTCCCTCCCCTTCAAGGGGAGGGGTAGGGTCTGTACACCCCCTCCTAACCTCCCCCTGAAAGGGGGAGGAACAGAACGGTTCAGCTTCCACTCTAGAGCATAATGGGGCAAAAATGAGCCAGCGAAGATCGGCCTGATACAAGTTTGGACAGAAGCGTGTCAGTGACTTTGCTAAATTAGTAATTTTTTAATTACTTGAAGTACTGAAAACTAGGTTAACGGTGATAAAATTTATTGAGCCTCGCCCACCGAAAATGTACTATACACACTGTGTTTCATAGAGGTGACAGTTCTTAATAGCTGTCCACTCTTAGAAGTAAGAGTGAAACTAATTTCGAAGGGTTCGCCCTTAGTGTATCTTGTATATGCTTACTCCAGTAGGAGTGTTAACTTATTGTAACTAAACTACTTCTATGAAGCACACCCTCAACATTAGGAGAAGATGGTGGCTTTAGCTGACAATATTTGGTGGACAAGAAAAGCACGAATTCAAACTGAAAAACGACTTTTGTCTAACGCCTTTCACTCACAGGTAATACTACTCTGGTATTCATTCTTCTCTGTCGCCGTATCCGTTTATTATCTAAAGAACCCACAAAATGGAATCGAAGCGATCTCTTGGGTTGTATATTCTGTCCTAGTACTTTGCATTTCAGGATTCATCAATGGACTTTCGTTTAAGGAAAGAGCAAACCTAATCAAAGAATGTTATGAAAGTTTGAATAGCATTATGCATCACGCCTCCAAGCCAAATGCTGAAAATGCTGATTTGGCCAATTTATCAACAACCTACGAATCTAAGCTAAATGCTTGTGAAAACCACACTGATAAAGATTTTGCCATCGCACTATGCCAAGAGTATTGGGCAAGTACTAGCACCGTAAGGCAAGTAAGCAAAGATTTCCATTCAGACACCTCGGAAAACAAACAAAAACCAAAACAAGCTCTTACTAGAATACCCACATCACATCACTGGTTTTTAGCGGCATCTTATTTTATTGCTAGGTTGTTAACTCTTGTATTTTTTTATGTATTGCCTGTACTGATATTGCTTGCATTAAACTCGTCTTTATTCTTATCCGCTCCAACGTGTAATGGTGGATAAAATGCGTGTAGAAGACCAATTCAATAAAGAGTTTAGGCACGAGAATCTAAAAGAAATCTTTTCCAATCATGTTGTATATTCTGGTGCGACTGGCATAGACAATATGAATCAGTATGCTTTTAGAAAACAGTTAGACCCGCAAGTCGAAATCATTTCTCGTAAAATGATTGAAGGTTCGTATACGTTTTCCAAGTACAAGCTAAAATTGCTGACTAAAGGGAGAAATAAAGCTCCTCGTGAAATCTCTATCCCTACAGTGAGAGATAGAATTGCATTACGTGCTATGTGTAACTTTCTACAAGAGCGATTTGCAGAATCAGTGAAGTTCACGCTTCCTCAAGATGTCATTAAAGATGTCAAAGCTCACGCTTTATCTGGTGACTTTGATAGCTATATTAAGTTAGATGTTTCGAATTTTTACCCATCGATCAGACATAAAAACCTACGCTCTCAATTGAGAAAGCGCATTAGGCAAGATCACATACTAGACATGATCTTTTCGGCTGTGACAGCCCCTTCAGTTCTAGTTTCGAGAAAGGATGATGAGCCGAGTGAAGTCGGCGTACCTCAAGGATTGGCTATTTCCAACATCCTTGCAGCGATCTACCTCCAAAACATTGACAAGTTCTTATCTGAATTGCCTAACGTAAAATGCTACCGCTACGTTGATGATGTATTAGTTCTTTGTTCTGCTGATCAAGCACACGATCTAGCACAAATCATTATCAAGAAGTTTCGCAATATTGGTTTAAAAATACACTGCCCTGTGAAAGTACCAGAGAAGTCAAAAATTGACTCACTTGCTAATGGTTTTGATTATCTTGGGTATCAATTCACCAATGAGCATATCTCTGCAAGAAACGGTTCGATTGAAAAGTTAAAGGCTTCTCTTGCTGGGATTTTCACAAGCTATAAGCACTCTAAAAATAAGAGCTTAAAAATTTTAGAATGGCGATTGAACCTACGAATCACTGGCTGTGTGTTTGAGAAGAAATGCAAGGGTTGGCAATTTTTCTTCGCTGAGATCAATGATGAAAAGCTACTCCACAGATTAGATCACTATGTCCTGCGCCTATGTAAGCGTTTTGGGGTAGAAATGAGACCTAAAAAGTTTGTTCGTACTTTCAAAGAAATTAGCCACAACAAATATAACACCAGTTATGTACCAAACTTCGACCAGTATGACATACCTGAGATGAAAGAGGTTTTAGTTCAATATTTTAGTTTTGATTTGACCAATATGGTTGATGAAGAAGTTCGTTACCACTTCCATAAAAAAATAGGTTCTCAAGTTAAAGAGCTAGAAGTTGATGTGAAAGATTTTGGCTACTAGGTTAAGTGTAAAACAAGGGAATATGTCCCTCGTTCTTTTAAAAACCAGACTAGCATTAGGAAAAATAGGGCAAATGGTGATTCTAAGACGTGAGATCTAAATAGTGGCCAACTTGAAATGGAGCAAAAACATTCCAACAAACTATATCGCTCATCATAAATAGCATACCCAATACTCACGAAACTAATTCCCTCCCCCTAAAAGAGGAGGAACACCCCGTCATAAGCTTCTACTCGAAAGCATAATGAGCGTGTTTAAGTTGTTTATATAACTTCTGCCAAGTGTTTTGACAGAGGAAAACTGACAAGTTTTGTTGTAAATGATCAAGTTTGATTAGAAGCGATCATACTATATTAATTATTTTCCTATACCTGTCGGCCCCTAGTATTCACGGTAAGGTGTTTATTTCTCTCTGATATTCCTCTTTATGGCTACCTCTTTAGGGTAGTTTGAGTTTGTAATTGATTTACATCAGTAATTCATTTTCTTTCATAATTAAAAATCTCGCTCAATGAAACGTTACCATAATTAGGAACCCATATGAGCAGGATGAAGCTGGTTGTCATCGGTAATGGCATGGTTGGCCATCGCTATATCGAAGATTTGGTCGAAAAAATGGAGGCATCGGCTGTTGATGTCACGGTTTTTTGTGAGGAACCGCGTGTTGCCTACGATCGCGTCCATCTTTCTTCCTACTTTTCACACCATACCGCTGAAGAGCTTTCGCTTGTTAAGCCGGGTTTCTATCAAAAGCATGCGATTAATGTCTTGATGGGCGAGCGGGCGGTTAACATTAATCGCGAAAAGCGCGTGGTCTATTCAAATACTGGCCGTGAAGTGAGCTATGACAAATTAGTCTTGGCGACGGGCTCTTATCCCTTTGTACCGCCGATCAAAGGCAATGAAAGTAAAGACTGCTTTGTCTACCGCACCATTGAAGATCTAAAGGCCATCGAAACGTGCGCGAAAAAGAGCAAAAGTGGCGTAGTGATAGGCGGTGGTTTACTTGGCCTTGAAGCGGCTGGCGCGCTGAAAGCGTTGGGCGTACAAACCCATGTGATTGAGTTTGCTCCGGTATTAATGGCTGAGCAACTTGACTTGCAAGGCGGTTTACAACTGCGTAATAAAATTGAGCGGATGGGGGTGCAAGTTCACACTAGCAAAAATACGCTAGAGATCGTTGCTCAAGGCGAGACCGCTCGTAATACCATGAAGTTTGCCGACGGTTCGGATTTGGAAGTTGACTTCATCGTATTTTCCGCAGGGATACGTCCTCAGGACAAATTAGCTCGTGATATGGGTCTAGACATCGCGCCGCGTGGTGGGGTTGCCATTAACGATCACTGCCAAACATCCGATCCTGATATTTACGCGATTGGCGAATGTGCTTCTTGGAATCAAACTTTCTTCGGTCTGGTCGCTCCTGGTTACAAAATGGCAACGGTTGCGGTTGATCATCTTGTGGGCAATGAGAGCCAATTTAGTGGTGCAGACATGAGCGCCAAGCTCAAACTGCTGGGTGTGAAGGTGGGATCGATTGGTGATGCCAATGGACGAACTCCGGGTTGTAAAAGCTACGTCTATCAAAATGAAGAAGATGAAGTTTATAAGCGCATTATCGTTTCTGAAGATGGTAAAAAACTGCTTGGTGCAGTTTTAGTTGGCGACACGTCAGATTACGGCGATTTACTGCAACTCAAACTCAATGATATTGAGCTACCCAAACACCCAGACACCTTGATTCTACCTGCGCATGCTGGCGCTGAAAAACCCGCATTAGGCGCGGATGCACTACCTGATACTGCGGTGATCTGCTCTTGTTTTGATGTGACTAAAGCGAAAATTGCCCAAGCCGTGGCCGATGGTCATCATACGCTCGGCGCGATTAAAGCGGTGACAGGGGCAGGAACCGGTTGTGGTGGTTGCGTGCCTTTAGTGACGTCGGTTCTGAATGCTGAACTGGCTAAATCGGGTGTGGAAGTCAAAAACGACATTTGTGAGCACTTTGCGTATTCACGCCAAGAGCTGTTCCATTTGATCCGCATTAACGGCATCAAACGTTTTGATGAGATGTTGGCAAAACATGGACGCGGTTATGGGTGCGAAGTCTGCAAGCCAACAATTGGTTCTATTCTGGCCTCGTGTTGGGGGGATCATGTGCTCTCGCCATCGTTGGTCAGTTTGCAAGACACCAATGATAACTTCTTGGGCAACATGCAAAAAGACGGTACTTATTCGGTGATCCCACGCATGGCGGGTGGCGAAGTCACACCACAAGCGCTTGCGGTGCTAGCGAATGTCGCTCAAGAATACAAACTTTACACCAAAGTGACGGGCGCGCAGCGCATTGGTCTGTTTGGTGCTCAAAAAGACGATTTACCTGAGATTTGGCGCAAACTGATTGATGCTGGATACGAGACAGGCCAAGCCTATGCCAAAGCTCTGCGCATGGCAAAAACGTGTGTCGGTAGTACGTGGTGTCGTTTTGGTGTGCAAGACAGCGTCGGTTTGGGTGTGCTGATTGAAAACCGCTACAAAGGTATCCGTACACCACACAAGATGAAGTTTGGTGTCTCAGGTTGCACCCGCGAATGTGCCGAAGCGCAAGGGAAAGATTTAGGCCTGATCGCGACCGATGCGGGTTGGAATATGTATGTCTGCGGTAATGGTGGTATGAAGCCTCGACATGCCGATCTGCTGGCCTCTGATTTAGATGAAGCAACACTACTGAAATACATCGACCGTTTCATGATGTTCTACATTCGCACAGCCGATAAATTACAACGCACCTCAGTGTGGCTAGACAACCTAGAAGGTGGTGTTGATTACCTGCGTGAAGTGATTGTGGACGATAAGTTGGGCATTAACGATCAACTCGAAGCAGATGTGGCGAAGCTTATTGCTGATTATCGCTGTGAATGGACAGAAACGCTTAATCATCCTGAGCAATTAACTC
The DNA here is from genome assembly GCF_963865925.1 of Vibrio sp. ZOR0018. Classification (NCBI taxonomy): domain Bacteria; kingdom Pseudomonadati; phylum Pseudomonadota; class Gammaproteobacteria; order Vibrionales; family Vibrionaceae; genus Vibrio; species Vibrio sp. ZOR0018. Next base: position 13,617 of record NZ_CAWMCN010000108.1, read on the forward strand.
GTTTTACTCACTTCATTAATTCTGATTTACGCGATGAGAACGTCGTGTTCGTCAGCGCTCGTGAGCAGCACCGTCCTGCGACTTATAGTGAAAAACACCCAGAAGCGAAAGGCGATATATTCCACATCGCGCTTGCTGATTCGGCAATCTCTACCCCTGTTTTGGAGAAATAACCATGGCCAATAACACAGTATTTCAAGCCATCTGTGACATTAATGACATTGTTCCCGGAACGGGTGTGTGTGCACTGGTGAATGGTGAGCAAGTGGCTCTCTTCCGTCCGACTGAGGCGCAAGAAGTGATGGCGATAAGCAATATGGATCCCTTTGCTCGAGCCAATGTGTTGTCACGCGGTTTTATTTGCCAACATCAAGAGCAGTTCTGGGTAGCAAGCCCGCTTAAAAAGCAGCGTTTCAATCTCATAACAGGCCAATGTATGGAAGACGAACGCTTTAGCGTGAAAGCTTATGCCGTGCGAGTCACCGACGGTGTGGTCGAAGTCGCGGCTTAACAGCCGCTTTTGAGACGATGAGATTCAATAGCAAAAAGGTTTCTTGTTCATCGAGTTCTCTTGGTGAAGCATCGATGGCTGGGAGCCTTTATCTATTCAATTTCCCTTTTTAATTTTAACTTTGGTGACAATAAGGACCATTATGTCTTATGTAAAACCTGCCGATTTTGTGCAAACAATGATTGACGCTGGCGAAAGCAAAATCTTCATGTCAACGCGCGATACCCTGATTCGCGGCATTATGGCGGGGGCGATTCTTGCTATCGCCGTCGCTGTGGCCATTACTGCGGCTGTGCAAACCGGAGTGCCTATTGTTGGTGCTCTGGTCTTCCCTGTGGGGTTTTGTATTTTGAACCTAATGGGCTTTGATTTATTAACGGGTGTTTTTGCTTTAGCGCCTTTAGCTTTGTTTGAAAAACGCGCCGGAGTAACCAAAGCGGGCGTTCTACGGAATTGGGGCTTGGTTGGGCTGGGTAACTTAATCGGTGCCGTTGCCGTCGCCTTTTTAGTGGCGCTAACCTTCACCATGAATTTCAGTATCGAGCCGAGCGCGGTTGGGCAAGCGTTTATCAAAGCGTCTACTGCTCGCACTCTTGGCTTTGCCGAACACGGTGTCAATGGCTGGATCACCGTGTTTGTGAAAGGCATCTTGTGTAACTGGATGGTGTGCCTAGGTGTTGTCGGTGCCATGACATCAACTACTGTGAGCGGCAAAGTGGTCGCGATGTGGCTACCTATTTTTATTTTCTTCGGTTTGGTTTTTGAACACGCCGTAGTGAATATGTACCTGTTCCCACTTGGCATGATGTTGGGCGCTAAATTCACCATCGTCGATTGGTTAGTATGGAACCAAATTCCGGCCACATTGGGTAACTTAGTGGGCGGCTTGTTATTTACCGGGTTAAGCCTTTACATGACTCACGGTAAAACCTTGCCACAACGCAACCTTGGCTAACCATTGTTAAGTGAGGTTTAACCTCGCTTAATGACGATATCCTTTTGTCGATAAGGTAGAGAGTAATCATGGTAAGCAGTGTAACGAGTCGCGGTTTTGTCTCTTTAGTAGGCGCAGGGCCGGGCGATCCCGATCTACTGACGGTTAAGGGGCTACGCGTGATCAGCCAAGCGCAAGTGGTGGTGTATGATCGTTTAGTTTCGCAAGCGATTTTAGATCTGGCGCCAAGCAGTGCGGAGATGATCTACGTTGGCAAACAGTTGGATTTTCATTGTGTGCCGCAAGATCAGATCAACCAAATTCTGGTCGATAAAGCCAAAGAAGGTAAAAAAGTTGTCCGTTTGAAAGGCGGCGATTCCTTTATTTTTGGCCGAGGTGGTGAAGAGCTCGAAACGCTGGCTGAACACCATATCGCTTATGAAGTGGTTCCGGGGATCACGGCGGCGGCAGGCTGCACGGCTTACGCGGGGATTCCGCTGACGCACCGTGATCACGCACAAAGTGTGCAGTTCATTACGGGTCACTTACAAAAAGAAGGTAAAGCGATCAATTGGCGATGTTTAGCGCAAGATAATCAAACCTTGGTTTTTTATATGGGGTTAAAGCAGTGCCCGAATATCACACGAAACTTGTTGGATGCTGGCCTGAGCGCAGAAACGCCTTGCGCGATTATCGAACGCGGCACTACAGATAAACAGAGAGTATTGACGGGTTCGCTTGACGATTTACCCCTTTTAGCGCAACAAGCACAAAGCCCAGCCTTGATTGTGGTCGGCAGTGTGACTCGCTTGCACGACAAATTGAAGTGGTTTGGCGTATACTAAGCGCAATTTGCAAAGCAGCGGCGAACAAGCCGCTGTTTTTGTTTCTATTTGAGAAGAGAGCTCATGGAAAAAGTTGCCATTCTTGTCGACGTTCAAAACGTCTATTACACCTGTAAAGAGAAGTACCGCCAGCATTTTGATTACAACCAATTTTGGTATGTAGCCACTCAAGGGCGAGAGGTGATTAAAGCCAATGCCTATGCGATTGCTAGCCAAGATCCTAAGCAGCGCCAGTTCCACCATATTTTGCGCGGTATTGGTTTTGAGGTTCAGCTTAAGCCCTTCATTCAGCGTCGTGATGGCAGTGCAAAAGGGGATTGGGATGTCGGTATTACTCTCGATGCGATTGAGCTGGCAGAGCAAGCGGATGTGATTGTTCTGGTATCAGGAGATGGTGATTTCGAGCTATTGGTCGAACGGATTAAACAGCGTTTTAACAAAAAAGTAGAAGTGTACGGAGTGCCAAGGCTGACGGCTCAAAGCCTTATTGATGTCGCCAGCCAGTTTGTTCCAATCGAGCAAGACTTACTGTTGTAGCTCACCTTCAGCAGGCACAATCTCACTATGTTGGGTATCTACCGTGCTGGTTGAAGCGGCTTGCTCTGCGTCTAATTTTTCACGTTCAGCTTTTGAAATATAACGAGGCTTATTGCTGCCGTGCAGCTTGGCATGCTTCTTTTTAAGATGCTTTTGCAGTGTTTGGTTAATTTTCTTTTTGCGGTTCATAGTCGTCTGCTCTTTGACACAAAGTCTGGGTACGTGAGGAACAAGGTGGCGCAGGATACTTGTTTTTATCTGCGATCTCAATGGGAGTTATTGGCAATGGAAAAAATGCATAGTGATCTTTTAACGGGAGAGCTGCTCAGTGAGTTTCGCACCGTAGAGGCGATGGTGAACATTTATTGTCAGCGCCATCATCGCTGTCAATCTGGCCTCTGTACGTGTTGCAAAACCTTGTTGGAATATGCGCAAGTACGTTTAGATCGCTGTCCTTATGGCCAACATAAACCCACCTGCAACCGTTGCCCAATTCATTGCTATAAGCCTGAGCCGAAAGAACAAATGAGATTGGTGATGCGTTACGCAGGGCCAAGAATGTTGCTCTCTCACCCTATATTGGCGATCCGCCATCTACTGCATGAAAAACGTGCACTACCAGAAAAACCAAAGGCGCATGCATCAAATCGCCATCAACGATTGAACCGTGCGCCTTGCGATAAAATATGATCCGCTTTGCTGCGACTTATTTCCCCGCCACCCACTGGCGTTTGGTTTTGAGGCTTGAAGCCAACATATAAATACAAGTCGCAAGTAAAGCAATAAAGAGATAACCCATTAAGCCTTGCGATCTTTGCATAAACCAATCAGCGATCACGGGGCCAACCACAGAGCCGATACTGTAGCTAAACAGCATAACTTGTGTCGCCGAGACAATGTAATTGGCATCGAGCTTATCACAACCTAAGTTGATGGCGATTGGGTACAGGGCAAACGTCGCCATGCCTAAAAAAAACAAGCTGGCAGCTAATATCATCATCGTTGAATCGAACAAGGTTATGGTAATCGCCGCAGAGCCAATCAAGCAAAACAGTGCCATTAATAGTGTTCGGCCCAAAAACTTTGATAGCCAAGGCACCATAGGTTGCACCGCCATGCCACCCAAAACTACAAGCGCCATTAAGCTGCCAATATCGGTATGGCTGATACCGCGTTGTTCCAATTCAACAGGCATTAGACCGTAGATAGCTCCCAAAGTGAGCCCTGAAACTCCGCAACCGAGCAAGGCGGCATGGTTTAGTTTGAGTACCTGTTTCAGTGATAGGCTGACGGCATGCTGAGTTGACGGTTGGTCAGATTCGCCATAAATCAGCACCACACTGGCGATTAATAGCAAGGTAATGATGGCAATGAAAGGCACGCCGCCTGATACGCCTAAATAACCAATCCCTAATTGGCCCAATGCCGTGCCGCCGTAAAGCGCCGCCATATAAATACCAAGGCGTTTTGCTCGGCCTTTTTCATCACCATGTAATAGCCAAGACTCGACAACGACAAAGACACCAGCCACCGCAATACCAGCAACAAAACGTGCCACTAACCAAGCACTGGCATAGTGCAGAGCAGGTAAGGCAAAAATGGTTAACATGAGCAGCGCTAAGCACCATACAAAAGCGTTTCGGTGGCCAACGCGGTTGACAACAGGTTCAACGACTAATGCGCCGATCAATAAGCCAGCGTAAAAGACACTGGCAAGCCAGCTTGCCAATGAGCTCTCAAGCCCGTAGTGCGGCAACATCAATGGGATCAGGCTCATTAAATAGCCTGAGGCAATCGCATAAAGCGATAGCGCAATGACCGGAACGGAAATGCGAGGTGAAGACGCGTTCACAGTAATGTTGTCCATTGACTTTGCCTCAAAACCAGAATTGATGGGATATTTTGCGGCGAATATGGAGCTGATATTGAGAAAGGTAAAACGAAAAATTATGTTCTTAACGATTAATTTTATTAATCGAAAATAAAGCAAGAGAAATGAGCAGTAAAGTTGGCATAAATCGATAAAAAATGCCAACTTTATTATTGGTTATAATGATAGATTATTTCAATATGGCTTGGTTTAACCATTGATCAAATTGACTTTTTGGTAAAGCGCCATTGATCATATCGACTCGTTGACCATTTTTAAACACCATAATGGTTGGAATGCTGCGAATTTGAAATTTTGTGGCGAGGCTTTGTTCAGTTTCAGTATCAATTTTTATAAAGCGAATGTTTCCTTTTCGTTCCGTCGCAGCATCACTGAATACAGGAGCAAAACCCACACACGGATTACACCAAGGTGCCCAGAAATCGACGACAACGGGTTGGCGACTATTAAGCAGTGCTTCGAAATTGGCTTCCGTTCCTTCAATGGGCGCTCCATCAAATAGGGGAGCTTGGCATTTACCGCAATTCGGGCTTTCTGTTACTCGTTCTATCGGAACTCGGTTCATTGCGTGACACGAAGGACAACGAGTATTGAATGTTGACATGGTTTCCTCTCTTTATTTTTGTGTTTTGTTCCAGTCGCATTTGACGCACTAGACTTAACGTCGGAGTAAAAGCGCGTATACTGACTGACATCAAAAGGACCTTTTGAGTCTCATTTCTCTTTCATACGATGAGTTTTTAATTTTAGGTCTTTGGATTGCATTAGAAAATACAACAAAAACAGGTTAACAATGACAAAATTCTATGCCGAAATTACAGGTTGGGGTAAATGCCTACCACCTGCAACGCTCTCAAACCATGATCTTAGCACCTTTATTGAAACTTCCGATGAGTGGATTAAAACTCGCACCGGGATTGAACAGCGCCGCATTAGCCATGTGAATACCTCGGATTTAGCTACGGTGGCCGCCCAACACGCCATCGCTTGTGCTGGGATTGATGCAACTGAGATTGATCTCATCATCATCGCAACCTGTTCGCCAGATTCTCTTATCCCAAATATTGCCTCGAAAGTGCAGCAGAATCTTGGGATTAAAAATGCAGCCGCTTTTGACTTAAATGCAGCCTGTACCGGTTTTGTTTATGGATTAGAAACAGCGACGCGTTTAATGCAAGCAAGCCATTACCGCCATGCGTTAGTGGTGGGTGCTGAGCGTCTCTCTTTTTACATTGATTGGACCAAACGTGATACCGCCGTGTTGTTTGGTGACGGTGCTGGCGCTGTTGTCTTGAGTAAAACCGATAAAGTAGTGGGTTTGCAAGATGCACAAATCGGCTGTGATGCAGAAGGGCGTGATATTTTGGCGGTGCCTAGATTTGGCTCATCGATGGATCGTTTTGCCGCTGACAATGGGTATTGGGATTTTGATTTTGTTGGGAAAGAGATTTTTAAACGCGCGGTTCGAGGCATGGGCGCAGCGGCGCAAACTGTGTTGGCGCGTTCCGGTCTTTCAACCGAACAAGTCGATGTGGTGATCCCGCATCAAGCGAATATTCGCATCATTCAAACCTTGTGTGACTTATCAGGTATTAGCCAAGATAAAGCATTTGTTAACATTCAACACTATGGTAATACATCTGCCGCGACCGTACCTATTGCATTGTGTGAAGCGGTAGAACAAGGGAAAATCAAACCGAATGATAACCTGCTGGTGGCTGCTTTCGGGGCGGGCTTAACTTGGGGGGCTGGGCACATCAAATGGGGCGAGCGTGTTACCGCGATTAGCCGTAGCCAAGCGCAGTTACCAGAGTGTCAGTCCAGTGCGTTAGAATTATTGGCCAATGCAATTGAGCACTGCCAGCAGCGCCCGCTATCTAAATAACGTTTAGAAAACGAATGTTCACACAGTACAAGCAGTATGAGAACAGGCCACAATGTGGCCTGTTTTACTCTCAATGCTAGGTGTGTAAACTAGGCAATCGCCATGGCGAGCAGGCTAATTGGATGAATGGTTTCTAACGCGGTATTTTCTTCAATTTGCCATTTACAGGTTTCACAATCGGTAATCGCATAGTCAGCTTGCGATGTTTTGATTGCATCAAACAGGTGCGCGCCAATTTTCATTGAAACGTCATAGTTCTCTTCTTTAAAACCGTAGGTTCCCGCTAAGCCGCAGCATTCGCTGTCTAAGACCACTAACTCCAATCCTGGGATCATTTTTAATAATTCAATGGTAAAAATGACATTACCGCTGCGTTCAAGGTGGCAAGGGGTGTGGTAAACCACTTTCAATTTAACGGGTTTCATTTTAGGCGCATTACCGCTCATGAACTCTTTGAGTAGAAAGCGTGTTACGTACTCGATTTGTTTGACCACCTTACTATTATCAACCCCTAAAACATGAGGGTATTCTTGTTGTAAGGTAAACGAACACGTTGATGAGGTGGAGAGGAGCGTCGTTTGACGATCAACTACCGCGGCTTCGATATTTTTCACATTCAATAGCGCATTTTTACGCGCTTTATCGTGAAAACCATTGGCAATCAGCGGTACACCACAGCATTTCTCGTTATCCAGTAACCGTACGCCGATATTCATCGCATTCATCACAGAGACAAAATCTTTACCTAACTGCGGGTGGTTATAGTTAACGTAGCAGCCGTGGAAATAGGTCACTTGCCGGTTATACAGGGGTTGGCGTGTGCAGTTCTGCTTAAACCAACGACGAAACGTGCCGTGTGAGTATTTGGGAAGTGATTTATGATCGTGCACACCAATGGTCTTGTGCATCAGTTTTTTTACCATCGGCATAGCCGTAGCAGCGTTCACGATCGGTGCAAATGGTGTGGCGATCGTGCCAAAAAGATCGGTATGGCTCAGCACGTAATCACGCACCAGCTTTGGACTCAGCGTTTTTTTACCATGTTTGCCACGTGCCACAGCAATGATATCGCCAATTTTCACTCCGGAAGGACAGGCGGTTTCACACCGTTTGCAGTTGGTGCAGAGCTTGAGTAGGTCGTCATAATACTCTGCGCTTTTAATCCTCAAGCGTTCGCCATCCGGTCCGCACTGTTTTGGCCCCGGATAGAGTGGGTTTGCTTTAGCAACCGGGCAATAAACGGTACAAACAGTGCATTTGATGCATTGATCAAAAGAGGTATTTTTGGGTGCGGCTTCAACAAAAGAGGTGCTCATGCTAATACCTCCTGAATGGCTGGTCGAGATTGAGTTTGAGCCATAATTTGAGAGGTAGCGTGGTAAGCGCTGGCAATAGCAACGCCTCCACCGCTGCCTTCAAAGACAGGATCATAACCCGCGAGCATCGAACCACAGCAGTATAAATTGGTAATGATATTACCTTGATGAGTTGGATTCAGTGACGTGTTGGTCAGCACACCAAAGGTCATGAAAGGGTGAGAGTTTGCTGAGAAAAAGGCATGGTTTCGCCATAGAGCGCGATCATGACAGCTCTCCGTCTCTAATTGGAACACGGGTTCGCTAATACCGTGATGAGAAGCCTGTAAACCTTGGCTGAAATAGCTCCCTGTAGCCATCACGAAATGGTCAGCTTGAATCGGCATATCATTGAGATTTTGAGTATGAATGGCGGTCAAACGGTTGCCATCAAATTCACCACTGATGACTTTATCGCCTTTTAAATGAGTACCACCCATGGTTAAAAAAGCTCGGCTGAGTGTCTCTTCAATGCGGATGCCCATTAATGATGGCGGCATGGTCGGGACTTCATGCAACTGCAAGTTGGTTTCCAATTTAAGTTTGTTCAGTAAGGTTAACCCATCACCATTGCCCATGATGGCAGGTAGGATCACTAGATCTTGCACAGTGGCATGACGGATCAGTTGATCACAAAAACTGCGCCATGCATGTGGTTGTTTGAGCAAACGAGCAATATCGATGGATCGCAGTTCGTTGGGATTATGGCGAAGTGCTTCGAAACCCGGAATCGTGATATTGATGATCTCACTTGGGATAGCCGAAAATGCAGGTAGAGCGCGTAAGTTATCTTGCAGCATATGTGGTTGAAAATCTCGATAACCATCGATGGCGAGCAGCACAATACGCTTGAAATCAGCATTCGTTTTATGTTGATAAACATAAGGTTGTGATAACCAAGTGGCTTTCAATGTCCCCATCGGAGTTATGCGATAGTGGTTACTATTATCCGCTTGGTGTGTCAGCGGCATGCCGCGTTGCTGCAGCGTTTTTTGAAACCACATTAACCCTTGCGAAATAGTGTCAGCGCCAATTTTACTGTAAGGGTGATTCGGGGCTTGTTGACGTAATGCTTCCATGGCGAGCAAAGGGGATTCAACCGCTTCGCCGCTAGGCAGTTTACCCAGAACATCGATGGAACCGGATGAAAAATGCAGAGCACTTTGGCCTTGACTGATTAGTGCTGTTTTTAGGCCCGCTTGTAAGCAGCGAAGACCTGCACTGTAACCTGCAATTCCACCACCGATAATTGTGACGTCGTATTTCATCATAACGTCTCCTCACTTTCATTTTGCTTGTGTTGCGTTGGAATGTCATTGGCTCCGAACAAGCCTTCGTAAATCCAGTAACTGAATTCAGCTTCGCGCAGTGCATCTCCCCAGAAAATCGGTTTAATGCCTTTCCAGCGCTCTTCTAAAAACTCAACCAACAGTTGGCTCGATTGGTTTCCCGAAACGTGACCATATTCTTGAAATAAGCTGGCGGCGCGATAGCTGCAAAGCTCTCCTTGGCACGGCCCCATACCTAAACGAGTGCGGCGACGTAAATCGACCAAGTTATTTACATCGAGTTGTTTAATTGCGTATTCAATTTCGCCCGCGGTCACCATTTCACATTCACAAATAACCGCTTGGCTCTTTGCATCATCAGATAAGAAATTTTGTGCGCGCTCACCATGGCGATAAATAGCCGATTCATAGACGGGTTTGGCAATGCTGGCGGTTTTTTTGACCTGTTTTGGGGTTTCGTTGGAGCCGGGTAGGGCGCGAGTATGAGTTTCGCAAGGGGTATTATTGCCCAGTTTTTTGGCGACTAAATCGGTCGCCCATTCTGCCATTAGGCGGTAAGTCATTAATTTACCGCCTGTAATCGTGGTGAGGCCTTTCAATCCATCGCGTTGTTCGTGGTCAAGTAATACGATGCCGCGACTGATGTTTCGGCCGCTGCCATCATCATTAATAGAGACCAATGGACGCACACCCGCATAAGCGCGTAATACACGAGTATTCGCCATGATGGGGGCCAGTTTCGCGCCTTCGGCCAGTAGTATATCAACCTCTTTTTCAGTCACGTGCAGGTTGTCAATTTGGTCGTAGTCAATGTGTTCAGAGGTAGTACCGATCAGTGAAATGGTATCACCAGGGACAAGAATATCGGCATCAGAAGGCTTGCGACAGCGGTTGATCACAAGGTTGTTGATACGATAATCAAGGATCAACAATGAGCCTTTCGCGGGGAACATTTTGATGTTGAGATCGGCGTATTCACAGATGTTTTGTCCCCATATTCCAGCTGCGTTAATCACTTCTTTGGCGAAAATCTCATATTGTTGATGAGTGCTGAGCTGTAAACAGCGTACGCCTAATACTGTGTCACCTTGGCGGATTAGCGACGTCACAATGGTTTTGTTCATGATCCGCGCACTATGCTCTTTGGCGTCTAGCACATTGGAAGCGCATAAACGAAAAGGATCGAGTGTGCCATCGGGTACTTTGATCGCGCCAACAAGGTTTGGGTTAACATGAGGCTCTAAACGCAGTGCTTCTTTGGCAGAAAGCGGCTCGGTTGTAATCCCTGCTTGAGCGCACGCGTCGATAAACGTGCTTTGAAAAGCAAGATCGTCTTCAGGCAGAGTAATGAACAGGCCGTCGGTTTTCTCTACACAATGTCTAGCGATATTTTTTAAAATTTGATTCTCTTGGATGCACTCTTTGGCCGATTCAGGATCGGTAACTGCGTAACGTGCCCCTGAGTGTAATAAACCGTGATTTCGCCCGGTGGTACCAGAAGCAATATCATCCTTTTCTAGCAAAATACACGCAATGCCGCGCAGTGCGCAGTCGCGCATGATCCCAGTACCGGTTGCTCCGCCACCAATGATAACAACATCGGTTTCAAATCGTGTGGTTGTGGTCATGGTGAAACCTTATTCGATGAAAAACTTATATTTAGTGTGGCATTTTCAATAGAAAATGTTCGATATGTTGCTCACAAAAGCGCGAATGAGCGAAATTGTGTTTCATTTTGGCGGTAATTTCATCTTTGTATGTTATTTTATATCAAAATGATGAATGGTTTAACAATTTAGGTTGGGTTAATTTAACAACTGGAGTGGATTTTAGAGAACAAATGCGCTTACGAGCTGATCCGATGACTTCATCATCATGCCTCTCTTAGCAGTATGAAATCATATCTCTATCCGTTATTGCACTTGATTATGTCGTTGTTTATAGAGACACCCTTAGTTTCCTATCATTTGTTAAGCTCTGCGTTAATGAGCAGAAGATCAAAATAATGAGTTAATTAACAAAAAACGATATTGCAAGTAACAAAATTGTGTTCGAACGCTCATAAATGCTGTTTTTTAATTTTCGTGGGAAGAAAAATGTGCAAAATTTGCCACACACAAACATTGTGTACACAAAAAATAAACAAGGACACTTACTATGACTCGAACAAAACAACATACTCTTCTCGGAGAGTGTATCGCGGAGTTTATCGGCACCGGATTGCTGATTTTTTTCGGTGTAGGCTGTGTTGCTGCCTTAGTTCTTACTGGCGCACAATTTGGTCAGTGGGAAATCAGCATCATGTGGGGCTTAGGTGTGGCAATTGCCATCTATTGCACTGCGGGTGTTTCTGGAGCTCACATTAATCCGGCGGTGACCATTGCACTGGCCGCCTTCCACGGCTTCAACAAAGCAAAAGTACTTCCCTATATTGCGGCGCAAATGCTCGGTGCATTCTGCTCTGCTGCTCTGGTTTACGGCTTGTACAGCAACCTTTTTACTGATTATGAAATCGCACACAATTTTGTACGTAGCAGTCAAGAGGCGTTAGCCACAGCGGGTATTTTTTCTACCTACCCTAATGCTTCATTATCATTTGTTGGTGCATTGGCGGTCGAATTTGTCATCACAGCAGTATTAATGTTCGCTATTTTGGCACTAGGTGATGAAAATAACGGCGCACATCGCAATGCAATGAACCCATTGCTGATTGGTATTCTGATTGCGGTTATCGGCGGTTCACTTGGCCCATTGACTGGCTTTGCGATGAACCCTGCGCGTGATTTTGGCCCTAAATTGTTTGCCTACTTAGCTGGCTGGGACTACGCACTAACAGGTGCAAAAGATATCCCATACTTCATCGTACCTGTCATTGCTCCTATTGCTGGTGCCTGTTTTGGGGCATGGGCTTACCCTAAATTTATTGGCGCGTACTTACCCACTGTCGGCGTAGGCTGCACCATTCCAAACCAGTGTGATGACGTAGAAGAAAGTGAGCAAGCTCACGTCTAAAATAACGATAACACTTCATAAAACGATTAACGTGAAAGATAAGGAAAAGACCATGACTGAGCAGAAATATATTGTTGCCCTTGACCAAGGAACAACAAGCTCACGTGCTGTAGTGTTAGATCATGATGCTAACATTGTCAGTGTTTCTCAGCGTGAATTTACCCAGATCTACCCTCAAGCTGGCTGGGTTGAACATGATCCACTGGAAATTTATGCGACGCAAAGTTCGACACTAGTAGAAGCACTTGGCAAAGCTGGTATTCGCAGTGATGAAATTGCGGCGATTGGTATTACCAACCAACGTGAAACTACGGTGGTGTGGAACAAAGAAACGGGTAAACCAGTCTACAATGCGATTGTATGGCAATGTCGACGTACCGCATCCATTTGTGAAGAATTGAAAGCACGCCCAGGGCTAGAAGAGTACATTCGCGAGAATACAGGCCTAGTGCTTGACCCTTACTTCTCTGGCACCAAAATCAAATGGATTTTGGATAATGTCGAAGGGGCTCGTGAAGACGCTGAGGCTGGAAAACTACTGTTTGGTACAATTGACTCGTGGCTCGTTTGGAACATGACACAAGGCCGTGTTCACGTTACGGATTATACCAATGCTTCTCGCACTATGCTTTTCAATATCAACAACTTGCATTGGGATGAGAAAATCCTAAAAGAGTTTGATATTCCTTTGTCTATGATGCCTGAAGTGAAGAAATCTTCCGAAGTTTACGGCCAAACCAACATTGGTGGTAAAGGCGGGACACGTATTCCTATTGCTGGAATTGCGGGTGACCAGCAAGCTGCGCTTTATGGGCAGATGTGTGTTGAGGCGGGCCAAGCAAAAAATACTTACGGCACTGGCTGTTTCTTATTGATGAACACAGGTAAAGAGAAAGTCACCTCACATAATGGCTTGCTAACAACTCTAGCTTGTGGCCCTGCTGGTGAACCTCACTACGCGCTTGAAGGTGCAGTCTTTATGGGCGGTGCATCGATTCAATGGTTGCGTGATGAATTGAAACTGATTTCAGATGCTCATGACTCGGAATATTTCGCTACGAAAGTTGATACGGCCAACGGCGTTTATGTTGTGCCAGCGTTTACTGGTTTAGGCGCGCCGTATTGGGATGCTTATGCCCGTGGTACGATTGTTGGTTTAACGCGTGGCGTGAATTCGAACCATATTATTCGTGCGACCTTGGAAAGTGTCGCTTACCAAACACGTGATGTACTTGATGCAATGCAAGCTGATTCTGGCATTAAACTGTCTGCGTTACGCGTAGACGGTGGCGCGGTAGCCAATAATTTCTTAATGCAATTCCAATCAGATGTGCTTGATACCGAAGTACACCGTCCTAAAGTGACGGAAGTGACCGCGCTAGGGGCAGCCTATTTAGCTGGTCTTGCGGTTGGCTTTTGGGGAAGCTTGGATGAGCTTGCTGATAAAGCCGTGATCGATAAAACATTCGTTCCTCATCAAGATGAAGAGAAGCGCGATCGTCGCTATAAAGGTTGGAAACGTGCGGTGAAATGTGCTCAAGCTTGGGCAACTATGCACGATGACGAAGAGTAATACTTAGCCTTATGGCCTCTATGTATCCCCCTGCTAGAGGCTTTTTGCTTGGCTATTTATGCTTTTGCTCTCTGATTTATCGATAAAAAATGCTCTGTCATCGTGGCAGAGCATTTTTTTACACGTCAATTTTTATTATTTTGGGTTTATCATGCAGCGCTTTTGGCGTCAGCCGTTTTTTTTTCTCGTTGCATCTTGGCTAAAAAGTAGATGTTTACGCAGGCGATAAAACCGTTGGTGAGCACTACAGGCCATGAATCAATCATTAGTCCGTAAGCGGTAAACAGTGCACAACCAACAAAATTAAGAATACGCAGTTTAACGATATCTTTCATTGTCAGCGAGATTGCCACCATGATCGAAGCTGCATAGCCCAAAATTTCAACCACATTCATTTCCATAATTTGACCCTCTTAATATATGCCGAACGATGTCGGTACCAATCTTCTCGCCGTGAGATAAGTGAGGAAGCTCCGTGCCTCGAATGGTCATAATTGATTTACTGTGTATAAATATAACAATAGCTAATATGTGATAAAAGACTCAAAACTAGGTTCGGTGAAGGTTAGCGATTACGCAAACGTTTAATGTCTATCACATAAAATTTATCGCACTTTTTGTTGATAGAAATATTGATTTGTTTTGTGAATGTTTTGGCCATAAAAAAACCCGTCTTAAGACGGGTTTCGAAGATGGTCGGCATCAATTTTACTTTTTGCCTTGAGTCATTTGTTTATCTTTATCGGTCAGCTCGCGGATACGACGGCTAATATCACGGCGCTCTTTTGAAATTTCTGCGCTTTTGATGATGTGATCATCGACGCGATCTTCGTAATCGGCTTTCATGTTATTGATGATCGCCATGACTTCTTCGTGGGTCATATCCGGTTTCATGTAATCGAGTAAGTTTTCAAGCAGTTCAACTCTTTTACGGTTATCACGAACTTTTTTCTCGTTATCTAGCAGTTCACGTTTCAGTTTATTTTTACGGCGAGCTTGGTTAACAATTTCAAATACGATACTCATAGGTTCCTTTTCCCAACTTGAATGTCAATGCTATTGATTAAATCATATCGAGCTGATTCATAACAGCCTTTAGATCAATCCTGACTCACTCTTGATTAAGAAATAATCACTCTAGTCATGAGTGATTGTATTGGTACGGATAGGCGCTATATCATGTACCTTTCAAATCGCTATCTTATGGTATTTAGAGATGCAACTTTCAGAAATTTTAGTACCTAAAAGAAAGGATGTACCTGCAAACGCTGAACTGCATCACAGTGTTAAATTGCGTGAAGCTTATATTAGCGAACGTGAGAAGCTGGAGATGACCGAGTTAGAGTTAAACCGTGCAAAGATTGTGATGATTGATAGCAATGGGAAAATCATCCGAATTTCACTGTTGTTAGAACACTAATGCAACATCGATTGTGGCCTCGATTAGGAAACTCCGCTTAGAAAAAAGGAAATTATAATGAACATTGAGCTCTCTCCCCTAGAAGCACGAATTATTGGCTGCTTAATTGAAAAAGAAGTGACCACGCCTGATTACTACCCATTAACGCTCAACAGCTTGACCACCGCATGTAACCAAAAAAGTAACCGTGAGCCAGTGCTGTCATTAACCGAAGCTGAGGTTCAAGATGCCGCTGAGGGCTTGATCGCTCGTCGCCTGATGAGTGATGAAAGTGGTTTTAATAGCCGAGTGAGCAAATATCAGCACCGTTTCTGCAATACCGAATTTGGCGATTTAAAGCTGTCAAATCAAGAGCTTGGTTTGGTGTGCTGCATGCTGCTGCGTGGGCCACAAACGCCGGGAGAGTTGCGCACTCGTACTAACCGATTATGCAGTTTTACCGATGTAAAAGAAGTCGAAACTATTTTAGACGCTTTAGCCAACCGTGAATCAGGCCCGCTGGTGGTGAAGCTACCCCGTGAACCGGGTAAGCGAGAGTCGCGTTATCAACATCTCTTTTCTGGAGAGGTTGACGTTGAAAGTTTAGAGCAAACCTTTGCTCATGCTCCGGAAGGTGGGGCGACTGCTCGTATTGATCAGCTTGAACAGGAGGTTCACGCATTAAAAAATGAAGTCGCCGAGTTACGCGCTTTGGTGGAAAGCTTACTGTAAGTGAATAAGGTTTCCCACAAAGATAGCCCGGACTGGTGGGTTTATTTGGTTCGAACCCGCCATCAAGCACTGTATTGCGGTATTACAACGGATGTTGAACGACGCTTTGTACAACACCAAACAGGGAAGGGTGCAAAAGCGTTACGAGGTAAAGGGCCGTTATTATTGGTTTGGTCTCAACGTGTAGAAGGCGGTAAAAGCCTCGCTTTAAAAACTGAGCTAGCGATTAAAAAACTGACCAAATTGCAAAAAGAACAGTTGGTGGCAGGGCAAGAGAATGTTCATTTCTCTGTTAGTGGCATGGATGATTTTGGTGACGATTAGGTTTGGTCAGCGGCATTATTCGCCAATTTCATGTGCAATGTAAAAAATTGTATTAACCTTGTTTAGGGAATAATAACAACAAGGTTGGTTGCAATATGAACAGTTACAACAAATGGTCAGTGGTCTCGTTGCTCTTGTTGGCTTGTGCTTCTGCGCAAGCGGCGAACACGATAGCTGACGCACGTGGTAATGGAATGGGGAATACTGGCGTAACAACGGCCGATTATCTGCTAGCCCCATTCTATAATCCTGCTTTGGTGGCCGTGTATCGGAATAATGACACGTTTGGCGTGCTTTTCCCTGCGGTAGGTGGTGCGGCTAGAGACCCAGACAAAAGCCTAAAATCCATTGATGACCTGCAAGATAGCATCAAAGCGTTTGAAAATTCCGGTACACCCAATCAAAGTGATATTGATAAACTCAATCAGTATTTGGACCAGCTTGCCGATGACAAACCTCTTGCAGCATCGGCGGGCATTGGTATGGCGATAGCAATTCCTCTCGATCTAGTTTCACTTAATATTTTTGCGCGTGGTCACGCGGAGGTGATTGCGCGTTCTGATATTGCGGCAAATACAGGCAGTAGCGGCACCGACGTTGAGAATCGTTATAAAAATTCAACCGTTGATCTGATTGCATTTGGTTACTCAGAATTTGGCCTAGCACTGGCCAAAATATACAACATTCGTGGCCAACAATTTTCATTTGGCATTACGCCAAAAATTCAACAATTAAGAACCTATAAGCAAAATGTTTCGGTAAAAGAATTTGATCTTGCTGATTATGACAAAAGCGAAACGAACGATAATGCCTTCAATCTTGATTTAGGGGCTGTGTGGTTAATTAACGATTTTCGAGTGGGTGTTGCGGTAAAGGATCTTTTTGCTCAAGAATTAAAAACCATTGACGGTTTAAGCTCATATGATTTGGATACGCAAGTCACAATCTCGGGTGGATATGTCACTGAGTTTTTCACTGCTGCAATTGATTTAGATGCAACAAAGCAGAGTCGTTTCCAAGACCAAAAAGATGATACACAATACCTACGCTTTGGCTTAGAAGGTAATGCTTGGGGATGGGCACAGCTTCGTGCGGGTTATGAAATCGATTTAGAAGATACTTTGGACAACGCCGTGACGTTTGGTATTGGCATCAGCCCCGGAGATCTTGTCAGTTTCGATCTTGCAGGAAACTATGCTGGAGATAATCAATTTGGCATTTCTGGAAATTTAGCTTTCACCTTTTAAGTATAGGAAAGCATTTTGATGCTTTTGTTTAGTAAATGAGCGGTTATGAGTGCAAGTCAGCTTTTTTAGTGGTTTGCACTATCATTTATGAGGAACATACTAAATAATCAAGATGATATACGGGCTACTTGTTTGATCCTTCATTGGGTAGTCCGAGAATATGATGAGTGCGAAATCAGCCATTGTGTGTCATTAAATCCAGAAGTTAGTGTAATGAGAATGCCATGAGAAAAATCCTGCTCCTTTCATTTGTGTTCAGTGTCAGTTTGGCAGCCTCCACTCAGGCTGCAGCGCAAGTTTTAAATGGCTATTGGCGATATCAAGAGTTTTTAGATCTTAATCCTGCGCAACAGGCTCTTACCGACCAGATGATACAGGCAGTGCGTCAACCTCCCGCTGTACTCTCAATAGAGCAAGATAAACCTATTCATATTTCTGTTGTTTATCCCGGTCAACAAGTTTCCGATTATTGGGCGCGCAATATCAAAGCCTTTGAGATGCGTTTAGACGAACTTGGGATTAGATACCAAATTAACCAAGTCTTCACTCGTCCGAATGTCGATATTCGCCAACAAAGTTTATCGTTGATGGAAGCGATCAGAAACAAATCCGATTACTTGGTGTTTACGCTTGATACCATCCGCCACCGTAAATTTATCGAGCAGTTGTTAAGTTCAAATCAAACCAAAATTATTCTGCAAAATATCACTACGCCAGTAAAAAGTTGGGGAGATCGCCAGCCTTTTATGTACGTGGGGTTTGATCATGAAATTGGCACAATGAAACTGGTGGATTACTACAAAAAGTCGGCGCCAAAGAATAGTGCTTATTCCGTACTCTATTATTCTGAAGGCTATGTTAGCGATGCACGCGGCGATAGTTTTATCCAAGAAATGAGTCGAGACAGCAAATATCACTTGGCCTCTTCGTTTTATACAAAAGCGACACGAGATAGTGCATTTGATGCAACTTTGCGTATTCTTAAACAAACACCAGATATTAATTTTATTTACGCATGCTCTACTGATGTTGCACTCGGTGCCATGGATGCGTTGCAGCAGCAAAATAGAGAAGATATTACGTTAAACGGCTGGGGCGGTGGTGAGGCTGAATTGGACGCGCTGCAAAATAGCACACTTGATGTGACTATCATGCGTGTCAATGATGATGCCGGTGTTGCTATGGCGGAAGCCATTAAGTGGGATCTTGAAGGAAAGCCGGTACCTACGGTTTACTCTGGTGATTTTGAATTGGTAACCAAAGAGGTCTCTTCAGCGTATATTGAAAAGCTCAAAAAACGAGCATTTCGTTACTCTGACCATTGATATATCGAGTCATTAATGAGTTTAAGGTCAAGCACCGTCAAGAAAAAACAAAAGATAGCTACCGTGATCACCAAATCAATGATTGCGGTGATTGGCGCATTGACGCTCAGCGTTTTATTTCAAAGTTATCAGATCAGTAGCAAAATCATTGCTCAAGAAGTGCAACGTACGGCTTCTCAAACCTCTAGTCTCATTCAGAACCTCTTTAACTTCCGTCTTTCATTACTGCAGATAAACCAAGATAGCAGCGCAAAAAATGCAGGTTTAGTTAAAGCAATTCGTAAGGGCGATAATGACAGTATTGATCAGTTCTTTTTTGGAGTTGACCAGCTAGAAGTATCCAACACGCCTGACATTCGTTTCATTTCTGATTCTGACAGCCTGATGTGGGAAGATGGCAATGCTCAGTTTTATGGTATTGAACAAAACGAGCTGGTAAACATGTCTCGTAAAGTCGCGTTAAGTAATAACTGGCATATGATCAAATCGTCCTCTCAATTGGGCTATGCCTACCTAATGGTCAGACGTACTCCCGTTATTGACTCGCAGTCCGGAGAGGTGATTGGTTTTTTGCATCTTGCTACCGTACTTAACAACAATTACGTGCTGGCAGAAACATTACGTGAAGGGAGTAACTCAGAAAATCTCGTGATGACGACGGGTGAAAAGGTCTTAGCCTCAACAATTAATGGTGATGAGACCTACACGGAACGTGATGTTTTAGAAGATAATTTTGACGCCTATAGTTTTGCCGATTACATGGTAAGCCGTACCGCGTTAACCATAGAAGGCGTACCAATTTATATTAACGTCCTCAGTGTGCAGAGCAATGAGAACGTATTGAAATTACGTGAAAATTATTTTTTTTGGATGATTTTTGCCCTTTTTGCGATGGTGATAGTCTCTATTTTGACTCGTTGGTGGTTACAGCAGCGTGTCAAAAATGAAATCAGTAGCTTGATGAATTACACCCACAAAGCTGCAGAAGCTGGGAGTTATGAGCTTTTTTCTGGTTCTAAAATCTATGAATTTGATCACTTCGGCAGAACGCTAGAACACACATTTCAACGTTTATCTGAGCAAGAAAAACAATTTGAAGATCTGTTCAATTTTTCACTTTCGCCCATCATAGTATGGAGTATCGACGGTGATATCATCAAAATGAACCCATCAGCAAAGAAATATTTCATGCGTCGCAATGATCAACAGCAATGCATTCTTGATGCATTAAAGCAAGAACTGCAGCCAAAGATACGCCTTGCGGTTGAACAAGAAACGTTCCGAGAGATAAACGTTGAAGTTGGCAACAAGGTTTTCCGCTGGAATTTATCGCCCATTATTTTTGAGCAGAGAATTGAGTCAATCATCACTCAAGGACAAGATATTACGACAATCGCTGAGGCGGCCAAACAGAGCCGACTCGCAAGACAAGAAGCGGAAGAGTCGGCGCGTATTCGTGCTGAATTTCTTGCAAAAATGAGCCATGAGCTGAGAACACCATTGAATGGAATTTTAGGGGTTTCTCAATTACTTAAGCGTGAAATCAGTGACCATGAGCAACTTGAACAAGTGAATGTGTTATGCAGTAGTGGTGAACATTTATTGGCGGTGCTGAATGATATCCTTGATTTTTCAAAGATAGAGCAGGGACAGTTTAGAATTCAAGAGTCTGACTTTAAGCTGGTTGAGGTCATCTCTGCCGTGGAAAGTATCTATCGGCCATTATGTGCGGAAAAAGAGATTGAGTTCAGCCTAAAGAGCAATATTCCGCCTGATATGATGATCCATAGCGATCAAGTCCGCCTGAACCAAATTCTGTTTAATTTATTAAATAATGCGACTAAGTTTACCCATAATGGGTTGATTAGCATTGAGTTCCAGCAAAAGAATAACCACCAATTGTTTATTTCGATTAGTGATACAGGTATCGGCATCAGAGAGCAAGATCTCGCGCTTATTTTTGAGCCTTTTACTCAAGTAGAATCAAACACCACACGAGAATACGGCGGTAGTGGTTTGGGGCTTGCGATTGTCAAAAGCTTAATTGAGATGCTTGGTGGTGCCGTAAACGTGAAAAGCCAATTTGGAGTAGGTACTACATTTTCTGTTGAACTCCCGCTGGTTGTCGTGAGTGACTGCGGGAAGGATATACCATCTTATGAGCGCGCGCCGCCACATGAAATGTTTGAAAAACCAATCAAAGTGTTGCTAGTCGAAGATAATCATACCAACGCTTTTATTGCTCAAGCATTTTGCAAAAAATACGGTATGGAAGTGACAAGAGTAGAGGATGGTCTACAGGCGATTGATTATGTGAAAGATCATCCAGTGGATCTTATCTTAATGGATAACCAACTGCCTTACTTAGGTGGGGTTGAAACAACCCATTTGATCAAACATGAGTTGATGATGGATGTACCTATTTATGCGTGTACAGCTGATGGTATGCAATCGACTAACGAAGCATTTATGGCCGCAGGTGCAGCGTATGTGATAGTTAAACCTATCAAAGAGAAAGCATTGCATGAGGCTTTTTGTCACTTCCAAAAACGGCAGAAATAAAGCACCGCGCAACATTCTTATACGCTACCAGCCATAAAAGCGCGTTCTAATATTTCTTTTTTCAATGCAGCTGTCATTGCAATTGATTCAAGAAATTTAACGCCTACTAACATTCCTTTACCTTGTTGACGCACACTGACGATTTGGCAAGCGAGATCTTGTGGTAGAAGTGGGGAGAGTGTGGACTTTATCTCAATAAACATATCTTTTTCTAAATGGTGCAAGCCAGGAATAAATAGCGCGCAGCCAGAAATAGAAAAGTCGATCAATTTCCCTTTAAATTGATGCTCTCCTTCATGCATAACGGCTGGCAAAGAGAGTTTATAGCGCTCGTGCTCACGGATTGGTTTGGTCACAAAGTGCTTAGGAAACTTGATAAACAGTAATCCGAACGGTTTAGAAATACTACGAATAATCGAGGTTTTGAACGCGAGTATATGACCTAATTCAGTGTCACAAATCCCACGCAAAATGATTTGGATATTAACTATTTTTCGCATCACCAAGTCTTCACGAGCTTTAACGGGCATATCGATCAGTACGTATCTTTCACGTTTGCATCCGACAATTGTCGTTGAAAAGCTGTAAGAATCCTCAGGTCCGAATTCAATAGTGACGAGGATTTTCATGCATGGCTTAAGGAGTTTGATGAGATCGTCGCTGTTAGTATTCGGAATTGGCATTGAGTGGCATCGTCGTTACGGAAATATAGCTTTACTATACCCCGTGATTTTTACGTCACCTACTAAGAAAAAGTAAAAAACTCTCAGAAGATCATGTTTCTAAGAGCTTTTCTCAAGTTTAATTCTAGTGGCTACATCTTGTGTTAAGCACTGATGCGTTGACATTCGCAAGTTGATGATTGGTCGATATAATCATTTAACTGATGAATTTGTTCAGTGTTAAATGTTAAGCCGAGTTTACTTCTGCGCCATAGGATATCTTCACATGAAGAAGCAAATTCATAATGTAAGAGATAATCGACTTCGCATTGATAGAGCCCAAACGCAAAATGTTTACCCAGATCAGCACTACTTTGCACATTATCGAGCATCACCGAAGCTCGGCTACCATAATTAGTGATCCAGCGGTTAATGGTCGCTTTATCAAGATCTGGGAAGCGCTGCTCAAGCTGCTGTTTGAGCTGTGCTGGATAAAAGGCTTCTCCACCAGGCAGTGGTTTGTTTGCGGTCCAACTGTCAGACATTTGATTAAAAAATGGTTTTAATTGACCCATAGCAGATTCAGCTAACTTGCGATAAGTGGTTAACTTTCCACCAAAAATAGAAAGTAGTGGCGCATTATCAGCTTGTTGATCCAATGAGAGTGTATAGTCCCGAGTAATGGCTTGTGGTGAGTCAGACTCGTCATCACATAGCGGGCGTACACCGCTGAAGTCAGCCACAATATCATCCAGTGTGACCTGATGGATAAAGTGTTTATTCACCACATCCAATAAGTACTGTTTTTCTTCGACGCTAATTTTCACTTGACGAGGATCACCTCGGTATTCGACATCGGTGGTGCCTATCATTGAATAGTGATCAAGATAGGGGATCACAAAGACGATCCGTTTATCTTCGTTTTGTAAAATATACGCCTGCTCTTCATCGTGAATTTTCGGCACGATAATATGTGATCCTTTGATAAGCCGGATACCGTAGGGAGAAGTAATTTCAATCTGCTCATCAATGAACTGTTTAACCCAGGGACCTGTTGCGTTGACAAGCGAGTGACTGCGGCGAGTAAAACGAGTTTGTGTTTTTTCATCAAACAAAGTCACATGCCATAACTCGTCAACACGACGAGCTGATTCAACGCGGCAATAGTTTTTTACTTCGGAACCGAGTTCACGTGCTTGCATCGCATTCAGTATCACTAAACGAGCATCATCGACCCAGCAGTCTGAGTATTCGAAACCCATTTTCATCTCATTTTTAGTCACCACACCCGCGTTAAGGGCTATTTTTTTGCTGGCAGGTAGTGAGGTGCGTTTGCCTAAATGGTCATAAAGAAAAAGTCCGGCACGAATCATCCAAGCAGGTCTTAGAAAAGGGCGGTGTGGTAGACGAAATCGCATTGGTTTTGCAATGTGAGGTGCTTTGCGCAACAGTACTTCGCGTTCAGCCAATGACTCACCGACTAAACGAAATTCATAATGTTCTAGGTATCTCAACCCACCATGAATTAATTTTGAGCTCGCAGAAGAGGTAGCGCTAGCAAAGTCTTTTGCTTCATACAGGCCAACTTTCAGCCCTCGGCCAGCAGCATCTACGGCGATGCCTGCCCCATTGATACCGCCACCGACAACAATAATGTCGAGCACATTGTTTTCGGCTTCAATCGAGTTGCAAACAGAATGGTTGTTCATTGAGCGTACCTATTTCGTTTTTGTTCTGTAATGTTCGTATGAAACCATTTTTTAGTCGAAATAGTTAGTTTTTTGTTTTTTTATTTTGATCTCGATCATTATTTTCTAATGCATATGCTCACTTAACCAATAAAAAAGGCGTTACGTGAATACGTAGCGCCTTTTTTATTGTGAGAGGCAATACCTTAACGAGCGAGTTTGCGATGGGCGCGTGAAAAATGGCCGGCGCAGAACGCACCGACAATAGAAAGTTCACCAGCCAGACAGAGTGATGCTGCCACTTCGGCTAACGCTTGCGAATGACCAGTACCGTGCAGACCGAGAATATCCAAACATGCTTTTTGACTCGGTAACCCTGTACCGCCACCAACGGTCCCTAACATTAAATTGGGTAAGGTTACACTGGCGTACAAACCACCATTTTTGTCCACTTCCATGCGTGTCATACCAATTGCCGATTCAGCAACGCAAGCGGCGTCTTGCCCACAGGCAATATACAAAGCAGCGAGTGCATTAGCGTAATGCGCGTTAATGCCTATCGCGCCGCTTAATGCCCCACCGACAGTCGTCATTTGGCCAAATTGCATCATAGACTGTGGCGTCGTATGCAGATGTTTATGGATGAGTTCGGCAGATAAATGCACCTCGGCAGTCACTTTTTTTCCTCTCACACTACGCAGTGTTTGGCTAGTGGCTTTTTTATCACCCGATAGGTTGCCATCAAGGAATGCGTATTCAGGCTGCACAGGAGTATTCGCCAGAATGGTTTGGAACACGGCATTGGTGGCAATAGTGACCATGTTTTGCCCTGATGCATCGCCGGTTAAAAACTCAAACACGAGGTAGACATGGTTCCCTTCAATATTGACATTAATATCTGACAGTTTTCCGTGTGCTGTCGTGTTTTCTGCAACTTGTTTAAAGTGGTCATATTGAGTCACTATCCACGCCACAAACTGCCCAGCTTCGATTAAGTTATAAAATGCAAAGCCTGGCGTGCGAGCAACGCCTTCATTTAACAACATGGCGCTTGCACCTCCTGCCGCAGTGAGCAGTTTTGCCCCACGATGATAAGAGGCAACCAAAGCGGCTTCGGTTGTAGCGAGCGGGACGAGATAATCACCTTTGGCAAACAGTCCGTTGACTCGTAATGGCCCTGCGATCCCAACTGGAACTTTGACTGTGCCAATAAAATGCTCAATATTTTTGTGGTAGCTGAGCATATCTTGTTCTGTTGAGTCATCTAAAAGCGCACTTTTGTTCGTTCGCATGTTAAGTACTTGCCAACGGCGTTCTACATTTTTTGCGGTTAAATACGGACTTGGTGTTAATTTGAGCGTTGGAGAAGTGAGCTTGGGTTGGAGTATTTGCTCTAGCTGCTGGGCTGATATATCACCACCCAAAATAGAAACATAATCTCTTCGATGCAGGTTTAGCTTAGGCATAGCGAATCATGGTAAAGAATTTGCGGGCATTGTACTCACCATGCACATAAACACAATATTTGCTTGTGTTGCAAGTTGTGTGAAGAGTTAGGCTTGGATATCCAATATTGAACCCAGCATGTCTTGATCTCGTTGGATAATATTGGTGCCAATGCGGTTATATTGTGTAGCTTGGTTCAATTTTAGTAGGCTATCAATTTCTTCAGGTTTTTCTTCAGCTTTAGCAACAACTTTATCAAACTCAACTTTATTAAAAGCAAGCGCTTTGTCCGCCTTATCAACAGGAGATATGTCTTTTTCCATATTGAGCTCACGAGCCGCATCCTCAGCCATTTTATTTGACTGATTGATCAGTTGATAGCCAGAATGAACACCAGATATAGACATAAGCTTACCCTCGTCGATGTCTAAAGTTTAGGCTCCGTTTACTTTTTGCACAAGAAGAAATTCGTGACTAGGAAAAGAGGCTCGAAAGCACATTCAGCTCATCATCAGTGAGCAAATTATTCGATTCATTTTCCAAAGAGTGCTTTATCTCGCCTTGTAATAAACGCAGTTGTTGAGGTGTTAAATGCTGTAATTGTGATTTTAAAGACTCAAATTGATTATGCGTCATCGACTCATGCCTCAGTAAAAAATGCGCTGCCTTCTCACCGCGGTAAGTTTGATGTCCTTTCATGGCCTTACACCTGTAAGAAAATACTTAATCTGAGATTATTCTCGATGTGGCGATTTTTTGTCCGAAAAATGTCAAGTTATAACAAGAGAAAGGTGAGAGCCGCTCGAAATTGAGCCGCTCTCATTATTACGACAATTGCTAGTTTACACGGACGGCAAACTTACTGGCGAGAGAGTGAAGCTCAGGTAGCATGCGATAAATAAGGTGCAGCTGTTGTAAGACCATTCTTACCGAGCTTTCATCTTCTTCACGCCATTCGGCTAAGCGTTTCTCTAAGCCTGCATCGTCAATGTCGCTGGTATCGCATTCATCACAATGTTCATAAAGTTGTTTGTGCAACACCTCTAGGTGTTGGTGGATCACTCGGTGAGTTTCAAGTACCAGTTGGTGCGTTGCTTCATCTTCGATGCGTGTCCGATGGGCCCCAAGAGCGGAGATATAGCTGAGCAGTGCATGGTTCAGTGTCAGAAAACGGAAACTTTCATCGATTGCCGCGCGATATTTACCCGGTTCTGCCAGCATATTACTGATCGCTGCGGTTAAATTTGCGTCTTGGTTGTGGGCATTGCGCCGTGAGATGCGATAGCTCAAGTTGTCTTTTTTACCGATGCGGTACTGACCAATAATCTGTCCCAAATAGGCTTTGTTGGCATCGATCGCATCCGCCATGACTTTATGTAATCGTTTTGATTGCCAGTCAGGGAGGATCAGCACTACCGCTGCGACGGCCAATGCGCAGCCAATCAGAGTATCGGCAAGCCGAGGCAGTACCACGGCGTAACCTTCACCCAATTGATTAAAGCAAAACAGCACTAAAAGAGTAATAAAGCCAGTCGCATAGCCGTAGTTGTTTAATCTAAAGGCGAAAAACATCACACCTGATAGTACGATAAAGACCAATTGGCTTTCTGGCGATGGGAACAAGGTTAATAGCAGCACGCCTAAAAACAGCCCCGATAACGTGCCAATGATTCGGGCCGTCAGTTTTTGCCGAGTGGCTGAGTAGTTTGGCTGACAAACAAACAGTGTCGTGAGTAAAATCCAATAGCCTCGTTCAATACCAAAACCTTGGATGATTCCGTAACCGATAGTGAGTGCGATAGACATACGCAGCGCATGACGAAATAGCATGGAATCTTTATGCAGATTTGCCTTCACCCGTAACCACATGGCTTTAAGAGTGTGGGCTTCTGTATCATACAACATACCCTCTTCGAGCTTGTTAGCATCAGGGTTGTTAACGTTATTGAGTTGCTTTTCTACTGTTGCTAAGTTATTGAAAAGATAACCTAATTGCGCTAGTAGCATTCGCCAGTCAGGGCGTTGTTGTTCTTGTAGGTAGTTTAATGAGCTTTGCAATTCATCCAGAGCCATGATTGACTCTGAATGGTGCTGATAGCTTCGCCCTAACTGAATCGATTGGGCTATTTCACGGCAGGCTTTAGCCTGTGTTTCTAATAAATGTTTAAAGCGAAACAGCACATCTGAGCGGCCAAAGTGTTCGGCAAGCTCTTGATAGCGATAATGACTTGAATTGACACGTTCATGGATATCTTGTGCCATAAAATAGATGTTGAGAAATCGGTCACTGGCACCATCAATATGGCCTCTTTTTGAACGACTCAACAAAGTGGCTTTACATTGATTGAGTGCGGTAACCGTTGCCGCGTTTAAATTGGCTTCAGCAATTCGATATGGCTGAGGGACTAAGTTCGATACGGGATGGAAGAGATGGCTTTTGGACTCAAGATAATTGGCCAATTGCAAAAAAACATTCGCTAAGCTTTGCTGTACTGGTTGCATTGGCCAAAACATATGCCAAATCATCGACATGAAGTAATACCAAGCGGCACCCGTCAGGAGCAAAACGGGTTGAAACCACAAATTCACGCTTTGGTGTGCACCCAACATGGTGTAGATGGCGATAAGTAAGGAGCCAAAGGCGATGCTGGCATAACGTGGGCCAATTGCGCCAAGAATGATAAAACCAAACGAGGAGATGAATAACCCAATCGCAAACAGTGGCGGGGTATGGAAAAGCAGTTCGATAGAAAATGCAGCGATAGCAAAGCAGATAAATGTCAGAGTGAGGGATTTTAACCGTCCACTGAAACTATCATCACTTTCAGCCAGTGCTGCGGCAATCACGCCAAGGATCAGTGGCGTAATCCAAGTATTGAGGTTGTAGTGCCACGCAGGAATGACCACACCTAATAGAGTGATCAAAATGAGAATGCTGTAATTGACAGTTTTATTCGCCCAATAAAGGCGAATTTTGCTAGAGAGCGGCACGATACTTCAACATCCAAAAAGAAAACCATAGTGTAGCAGAAGCGTTGATTAACACTCTGATCAAGATAAAGAAAAACGTCTACTTGATTACAAAATCAACAACAGTAATCTTGACATTAATTTTTCAATGCCCACTGTGATTGGTATATCATATTCACATTCTTATAAAAGAGCATAAAACCATGCAGCTGAGCGCAAATAAGCCTGCACAATTTCTCATTCAAGACGAATATAACCAAGTTGAACTTGACCAACAGCGTTTGATTATCTCCTCGGCTGTCAGCGAAGAGCGGATCCCGTTCACGGTTTGGAACGGTAAAGTCCGTGTTAAGCGTGGTTTGTTTTGGGGAGCATTGCAGTTTTTTGCGCATGAAGATGAAGGCGTTCAGCAATCATGGTTGGTGCAAGGTTTGCCTTGGCCCGAATGCCGACAGTTTGCCCATACGGCGGTAGCGGCTTATCAACAATGGCACAATCGTCAATGTGTGCAGTTGAGTCAGTATCTGCCTCGCTGGGAGCAAGAGCTCAATCGCTTGAAGCGTTTACCCTCTTTTTTGCCACACTCCTTATTAGATGTTTGGGTTTTGCAAGTGGAAGCTGATTTTTCGACGATGGACATGAAATTAGCCGAAGCACGTCAACGGCTACCTGATGCTATTGCTCAGCTCTCGCCTTGGCTTACGGATCGCTCGGCGTCCCTTGCCCAGCGAAATCAACACTGGCTTGAATTGGAACGTCAAAACTGGGAAGTCTTATTCTCTCAAGTTGAAAGTTCTCCACTTAATTTGTCGCAGCAACACGCAGTGCTACTCAATGATGATCACAACCTCATCCTAGCGGGTGCAGGTTCGGGCAAAACCAGCGTTTTGACGGCGCGTGTTGCGTATCTACTCCAAAGTCACCTTGCACAGGCCCACGAAATTCTACTGGTGGCTTTTGGTCGCGATGCGTCGAAAGAGATGGAACAGCGATTAGATAGCAAAATCGGCATGGCGGCGGAACACGTTCGCGTTAATACCTTCCATCAGTTAGGGCTGAAAATTTTAAACGAGGTCGAAGGGCGAGAAGCGATCATTTCGCCTGTAGCTCTAGACAGTAACTTAAAGTTGGCATGGTGTATTGATTGGTTGAAGAAACATTGGATGACGCCGACCAATTTTAAGCGTTGGCAGAAGCATTTATCTAAATGGCCAATTGCTTATTTAGCTGGTGATGATGAACTGGGCAGCCATGTTGAAAACCCAAAGCTGATTGCATGGTTGGAAAAGCAGCTTGAGCAACTGGCTATGCTTGGTCTTGGGAAAAAGGAGTTGCAACAACGTTTGATTGACCATCCAGACTATTCAAGGCTGAACAGTGAGCTCTCTTTGTGCTGGCCATGTTACCAAGCTTGGTTACAAATGCTCAAAGAGCAAAATCAAATCGATTTTAATATGATGATCAGCCGCGCAACGGAATACGTTGAAAAGGGCAAATTTAAATCGAATTGGAAATTCATCATGATCGATGAATACCAAGATATTTCACCACAGCGATTGGCGTTGATCCAATCTTTGTGTGAGCAGCAACCAGGAGCGTGTAACTTATTTGCAGTGGGTGATGATTGGCAGTCAATCTATCAATTTGCTGGTTCTGACGTTGATCTTACGACTGGGTTTAGTGAACGCTTCCCACACTCGACGGTTCATTATCTGGATACGACTTATCGTTTTAATGATCAGTTGGGTGCGGTGGCTAACCAGTTTATTCAAGCCAATCCGAATCAGTTACCAAAAACACTTAACAGCTTCAAGCAGCAAAAACAAAAATCAGTTTTTATTGCACCAAGTAACAACATTGAAAAGATCTTGGATCAGCTCAATCGCCAAGCGAATAGTACGCAATCTGTGCTATTGCTTGGACGAAACCATTATCATAAACCAGAGCGGCTTAACGACTGGAAAAAGCATTACCGCTCACTCAATATAGAATTTATGACTTGTCATGCCAGTAAAGGTAAAGAAGCCGATTTTGTGATTGTGCTCGGTGTTGATGAGGGGCAGTTTCCGGCTCGAGTGAAAGCGCTGCATATCGATAGTGCATTGAGCCAATCGAATGATGATTTCCCCTACGCCGAAGAGCGCCGTTTATTCTACGTTGCAATGACCCGCGCTAAAGAGAAAGTGTGGATCACGCACTCGGGCAGTGGCTCGGTTTTTGTTCGCGAATTGCTATCAGGGGATTACCCAGTGGTGAAGCAGAAATAACGCATCCTTTGAAAGGGGATGCGTTCACGCAGGCGATCAAGTTGTTTTATGTGGTGATTTGGATGTTGACTGTGTGTCTCTGTGCGTATGTAAAGGTTATAGGTTACATGCGTTCAGCTAGATAAGCTTGGTAATCAGGGATCTCGATATCGACCTCTTGCTCTATCAACTGTGAAGAGAACAAAAATTTAGCACTGGCGCGGTTTGTGGCAACTGGAATGTTCCAAACGCTGGCAATTCGTAGCAGAGCTTTTACATCGGGATCATGCGGTACGGCATTGAGTGGGTCCCAGAAGAAGATCAACACATCAATTTTGCCTTCAGAAATCAACGCGCCAATTTGTTGGTCGCCACCCATCGGACCGCTGATCATGCTTTTTATAGCAAGGCCAGTCTCTTTGCTGAGCATATTGCCAGTGGTTCCTGTCGCGTATAAAAAATGGCGCTGTAGTTTTTCTTTATTTTCTTTTACCCAGCGAAGTAGTTCCGGTTTGCAGTTGTCGTGAGCGACGAGAGCGACATGCTTATGCGCAGGCATAGTCCGAGTCGTTGTTTGCATTGAAGAGTCCCTATGATTCAAATCAGTATGTTAAATAGCGAAATCGCCACTTTTATTCAATCTCTTTTACGCTAAAAGTCGGCCTATATTCAGATGGAGATAACGAATCTGCAATTATCTGCGGATTGAGTGACATAGGCGTTAAGGATTCGATAATCGGGGCGGCTTTTTTTTCATAAGGTTGCTGATTGAAAAAAGCCGCAGCTTGTTGAATGGAAAGCCTGCCTTGCGCGACCATTTTATCCGTTGGCGCAAATTCGACTCGGCCACGCAGCAGCCCGCGGTAGACGCCATGACTTAAATAGGTTGCCACCAAACCGATGTGGTTTGTCATCCCTGAGGTTCTCAATTCGCTGATCGCCGCTTCAATCGCGACGGCGCTGCCCACAATATAGCGAAGGTCAGCTCGCTCCAGAGCTTGTTGTACTAAATTACGCTGCAGTTCTTTATCATTATCTGCCCATAGGCTTTCCACTACGTTGATATCGCTGTCTTGTATTGCGCGATAAAAACCTTGGCTAACAGGTTGAGTACCACCACTGGTTTTCGGGCCAAGTAGCAAAGCTATATTGGTTTTTCCACTGCCTTGTGGGTGCTTATCAGCAAGATATTTTCCCGCGTAGTATCCCATCCAATACCAATCGACACCCACTTGACCTTGTAGCCGTGCAGCCTGCTGCTGATTGAGAATGAGCTGATTAACCGTTGCAAACACAGGCGTAGAAGCGACGTATGTGCTTAAGTCTGTCGTGTAAAGATCCGGTGCCACAGTACCGAGAATAATCGCATCAGCGCCCCAACGAACGCACAATGAAAGCTGTTCTTTTTGTCGTTCATGATTAGGATAACCACCCGATTCTAACACGCGTAAATTCAACTTCTGTTTTCTCGCCTCGTCAACCATTCCATAGTTGACTGATAACCAATAGGAATCTTTGAGGTGAGGGTATAAAGCGCAGACTTTCTTATGGGGTTCGGCGAATGTTGTGTTGCTAACCAAGCTTAAAATCAGCAGTAAAAGCGTTGGGGAAATAAGGTTTAAGATCAATTGCATTCGCTATTCGTTGGCATAACGTGAGTAAACACTGCAAAATATAGCCCATTCCGTGTTGCTTAAGAAGTAATGTTTGAGGTTGGGTGCCATGTTGTTAGCCAAAGCCAGTATTGGCCGAAAATTAATGTTGTCCTTTTCGGCAATGGCCCTGCTCGTTTTGTTATCGGCGTTGATCGGTGTGTTTGGTTTTTCGCTGGTGGCTAAAACCGAACGTAATGTGGTGAATTCTGCCATTCCTTCGATGCTGGAAGCGCGTCAAGTGTCGGAGTTAAGCACACGAATCATTACGTCTGTGCAAATGTTAACCAACTCAAAAACAGAGCAAGAGCGCCAGCAGTATGGCAAAGCGCTTTTCGATCAGCTTCAATCTTTGCTTAATCACATCAAGCAGTTGGGTGCCGATTCCTTTGATTCAGAACTGCTGACGCGCCTAGAAAATGATGTTCAAAGCGTTATCGATACACTGGCTCAGCTTGGTATTACGGTTGAGCGTAAGTTGTATCTGGCACATGACTTAAGTGTTCGAGTGGAAGAGATGCGACAACTGGCGCTGCAATTGGAAGAGCTGACACGCACTCAAGTGCTCAATACCAGTACCATCGCAGTGGCGAATGTGACGCACATTTATGACTTGCTACAAGCCGATAAAACATCACAAGCGTACCAAGCGTTAGACGCTTTAGTGGAAGTGGACCTCGATCTTTCAGAGCGCTTGCATGAGCTTCATTTGTTGGCGTTCAAAATGCTCAGCCACATCGAAGAGACACGCACGGTTACCGATGTTGAGCGAATCCAACAAATCCAAACAGAGTTTTTGCATAACCTCACCATCATGCAGCGCAGAGTACGCGCGGTAGAAGACCCGACGCGTTCGAAGCAAATGACAGAGCTGCTTAATGAGTTAGAAAAGCGCAAAGTGGTTTTTAGTGTTTTGCAGCAACGTTATGATAACGAACAGGTCGCGAAATCGCTCACACAAAACACCTTAGTACAGTTTTCAGATCTCAATACTACCGTCAGCCGCTTAGTGGATGACTCCAATCGTACAACGACTCACGCTGTTGCGCAGCTCTCTACAACCTTGAACATGGCACAGTATACATTGACCTTATTAACCTTGGTTGGCCTTCTCATTGCAGCTTTCATTATGTGGAAGGTCGTCTATCTGTCGGTGGTAAAACGTTTAGCCGAATATTCATCGGCACTGTTATCCATCGCAAAAGGGCAACTGCAGGTGGAAGTGGCAGTCCAAGGAGAGGATGAACTGGCGCAAATGGGGCAGGCGATCATCACGGCTCGCAATACCGCGCAGTCTCTTAAAGTGGTGGCGGAAAGTGAAGCGCAGGCGAGAGAGGCGTTACAAGAACATAAAGAGCACTTAGAGGAAGTGGTTACCGAGCGAACAGAACAATTACAACACACCAATGAGAAACTCAATATGGAAGTGTTGAATCATGCCAAAGCTCGCAACTTAGCCGAGCAAGCCAACCGCGCTAAATCGGCATTTTTGGCCACCATGAGTCATGAAATCCGCACACCAATGAATGGCGTATTAGGCACGGCTCGTTTATTACAAGAGATGCCATTAACCGTTCAACAGCGCCAGTATGTGGACGTGATTAACCGCAGCGGCCACACCTTGTTGTCCATTTTGAATGATGTGCTGGATTATTCAAAAATTGAGGCCGGACACTTAGAAATTCGCAATGCCAACTTTAATTTGCATCAAATGGTGGACGATGTTTACCAACTGATGAAAGGACGTGCTGAAGAAAAGTCGCTTGAATTTACCAAGCAGATTGAACTGGATGTTGCTCCTTTTTGGGTGGGTGATATGACTCGCTTGGGTCAAGTGCTGACGAACCTTGTGGGTAATGCCATCAAATTTACCGATCAAGGTTATGTGGATATTTATGTCAGTCTTGATGCTGAAATGCCTAATCAAGTGACATTTGAAGTGTCGGATTCCGGTGTTGGAGTCAGTGAACAGGATCAAATCAGGCTGTTTGATGCGTTTACTCAAGCTTCCAGTGAGCAAAGTTACAAAGGCGGTACTGGGCTTGGTTTGGCTATCAGCAAACGGCTTGTTGAAGCCATGGGCGGCGAGCTTAAGCTTGAATCAGATTTAGGCAAAGGAAGCCGTTTTGAGTTTACTGTTCCTTTACAGCGAGGAGAGGCAGTGAATGAAGTGGTTAAAAGGCCGATAGCCGCGACGCGAGAGGCCAACATCTTGCTGGTGGAGGATAACCCTGTTAATTGCATGGTTGCTGAAGGGTTTTTGACCAGTCTCGGCCATAATGTGCTCACCGCGAAAACAGGCGCTGAAGCTCGGGTTCTGTTTAGTGAACACAGGTTTGATATCGCACTGCTCGATATTAATCTACCTGACGTTAATGGTATTGAGCTGTTGGCGCAGCTCAAACTTATCGAACGTGAACAGTATTCGCATCTACGCCCCACACCGATGATTGCTATTTCGGCTCATGTGTTTAATGAAGAGGTGGAAAGCTATTTAGCGGCTGGTTTTGATGGCTATTTGCCCAAACCTTTAGTCAAAGAAGATCTTGCACAACTTGTCCAGCAACGTATTGAACACAATACCTTACCCGTTGAGTTGAGTGTGCCTACGCACGTAACCTCGGATAGCCAAAAATCCGCTCGTCCGATTATGGACGAGCGGATCCTACTCGCGGATATTGAAGTGCTAGGGCGTGACAAGATGGATGAAATCATTGAGCTGTTCGCCGATTGCACGCATGAATACCTACACGAGTTTCGTCAATCCAGGGAACAGGCTCAGGTCGTTAAGTCGTTAGCACACAAATTGAAAGGTTCAGCTGGCAGCTTAGGTTTGCATGCCTTGTTTGATCTGTGTTTAGTCATTGAGAAAAGTGCTGACTCTGCGCAAACTTATCAAGAGCTACAAGCGGAATTAGAAGCCTTAGCCGCTCAATCCATTCATTCACTCAGGTTACTGTTTATATAAATAATTGGCTGTTGGCATCATTAAAAAGGGCCTGCGACAAGCGCAGGCCAAGTTCCCTGTGGAGCAAGGTTTTTTAGGGGGAGGTGTTGAGATCACTGAATAATTTTAATGATCTCATGATTAGCGGCGCAGAACCCTACATTCTACGCGGCTAATTCTTTTACTACTGGCAACGTCAATAAACGACAGACGTTAATATTACCCACGCCTTCGATCGATTCTAATTGTGTCATTAAAATGGATGAAATATGGCGATTAGCTGCGTCTTGTGCCAGAGCATTAAGCACTTGCTGAGACAGCAAATCCGCTTGTGTTGCTAATGATGGAATATAGGTTGGTGTAACGCCGCGCAAAATGGTTAATTTACGCAGCAGTTCAGGCCTGTCGGAGAGTGCCCAAATGGTAGCTTGGCTTTGACAGCGAGACATCAACAGGGGTGTTTCTCCCTGTTGAGTTAAAATGGCGACCCCAAGATCTTTATGAACCTTAGTCGCCGATATCATGGAGGAAAGCGCGAAGCTTTTGCCCGCATCGCTGCACAAATGATGCAGTTTATCCCATGAATTTTGCGCACAGCCTAACTCTTGTTCTGCACCATGAGCGATACGCACCATCGCTTCTACTGCTTCAATGGGATAGCTTCCCGCCGCTGATTCTGCTGACAGCATAATAGCGTCAGTGCCATCAATAATCGCGTTCGCTACATCAAGCACTTCTGCGCGTGTTGGCAGCGGGTTGTCAATCATCGACTCCAGCATCTGTGTTGCGGTGATAACGGGTTTACCTAAATAGTTTGAGCGCGCAATCAACGCTTTTTGTACGCCGGGTAGGCGAGCATCACCGATTTCAACGCCTAAATCACCACGAGCAACCATCACTACGTCGGATGCATTGATGACCGCGTCCATGTTTTTTTGATCGCTCACCACTTCGGCTCGCTCTACTTTGGCGACAATATGTGCATGACAGCCGGCTTGTACCGCTAACCGGCGCGCTTCATGTAAATCCTGGGCATTACGTGGAAATGAGACGGCTAGAAAATCGGCTTGGAGTTTCGCGGCAGTGATGATGTCTCGTTTGTCTTTGTCTGTCAGTGCCGGCGCGGAAAGGCCACCACCGAGCAAATTAATGCCTTTGCGATTAGACAGCTTACCGTTGTTTATGACGCGAGTTTTTACCCACTGCTGTGGTTTGTTGAGTTCTTCGACCCGGAGTTGTACTCGGCCATCATCAAGCAGTAAAGTATCACCCAACTTCAAGTCTTGAATCAGCTGCGGGTAATCTAAGCCCACACGTTCTTGGTTACCAGCCATTGTGGGGTGAAGCCCATCGAGAATAAATGAGTCACCCGCTTTTAGAGTGATCGCACCGTCTTCGAAACAGGAAATACGGATCTTAGGTCCTTGTAAATCGACTAATATGCCGACACTGACACCAAGCTTTTGTGAAATGTCACGTACTAACATCGCGCGTTCAATATGCTCGTCAGCGATGCCGTGAGAAAAGTTTAAACGTACAACGTTAACACCAGCATTAATGAGCTTGGTGATCATCTCACGGCTTTGGCTTGCAGGGCCAAGCGTTGCAACGATTTTTGTTTTACACATAGTGGTATCCTATAACGACACTCGCTATAGCCATTTTACTTGAAGTTATGGTGGTGCTAATTGCACTTGTCCATTGCTCTCGGCCGACATTTAGTCGATTTTTCAAGTGATTTGGATATAGAAAATAAGAATGAAAATAAGAAAATAACAGGGGGGATTATCCCCCTGTATCAAGGGTGTTATAGATTAGAGACTTGGTTTCGTTTCCAGTATCTGGCCCGTAGGAGCATCAATATCCGTTACTTTCTTGGCATTCCATACCGTAGTCGCAAGCAGTAAAGAAATCACGCCAGCGGCCAACCAGAAATATTGTGCTTGAGTAAAGTCATATTTGGTTACGCCATCCACTTCCGTCATTTTAATCAGTGATGAAGACACCAGTTCTTGAGCCGAAGCGGCTAAGTAAGAGAACAAACCAATAAAGCCCTTTACGGCACCGACGGCATTTTTAGGCATTAAGTCACAAGCCGTTAGGCCAGCAAGAAATACGACAAGCCCACCAATCGCAAAACCAATTAAGCCTAGAGCAACAGCATCTACCATACGGTTATCGGGGCCGAAGAACATCAAGCACATACCTGCAATGTTGGCAAATCCGTAAAGTAGCGTTGGGATATGACGGTTAGCGTTGAATACTTTATCTGAAATGATACCAGACAAAATAGCGCCCGCGAGGCCTGCAATAGGGTAAGTGGACATTGCAAAACCAGCATCAATCAGTGAGTAGCCTTTGGTTTCTTGTAGGTATAATACCGCCCAAGAAGACATCGCATAGCGAGAGATATACATCGCGGCACAAGCAGCGGCAATCAGCCAGACAGTCGGCTGCTTCAAAATGAACAGTTGAGCGCGACGTGTTTCCTTTGGATCGTTGGCTTTTTTGAACTCGGGCTCTTCACCAAATGCTGTTGCAACATCAGGTAAACCATAGGTTTGCGGACGATCTTTCAGTACAAAGAACATAATCAATGCAGCGATGATGGCAGCAATGCCCGCACCGATGAAACCTGCTTGCCAGCCTAAATAACTCACTAGCGTTGCTGTTAGAATCCAAGTGATGCCTTCGCCGATATTTCGAGATCCTCCCCAAATTGAATAACGGCTTCCGCGTTGTTTAGGTGAGAACCATTGGAAAAGCGAGACGCAAGAAGGCGCAGAACCCACCGATTGGAACCAACCATTGACGGCCCAAAGTAACACAAAGAAGAATGCCGTGGTGTTCAACCCCATGAATATGGCAGTGGCACCGGAAAGCAGTAGTGAGAACGACATAAATCGGCCGATGTTGGCGTAGTCAGAAAGGAAACCGTTCGAAAACTTACCAAATGCGTAGGTGAAGAAGAAGGCTGATCCCATGATCCCGAGTTCTTCTATCGATACGATGCCCGCATCAAGCATCGGTTTTTTAACGACACCTAAACTCATACGAACCACATAGAACATGGCGTATCCAAAGACTAAGCCTAAGAATACTTGCCATTGAAAACTTTTGAAACGCGATTGCATTGCGCCCTCAGAGCTATCCGATAGCGGTAGATCTGGGCGAGTTTTAAAAAAGTTAAGCATGGAGCTCTCCATTCATCAAATACTAAATAGGGTTATTACTAAATAGGGTTGTTTCGTTGTCGGAATGCATCTTCAAACAAATGGGTATGGGGCTCAAAAGTGCCAATTTGAGGCAGAAATGACTCAAATTGAGAGTGTGAATGGGTCAAAAATGGGAATTCAGCGAAGGGTAAATTATGTTTTGCTGATAAAATTGAAATTGTAATACGCTGTTTTGCGTCATAACTGACACAAATGTTTAATAATTTATTTTTAGCTAAACGGTAGAGTTTTGAGTGAACGCACAATTTTTAGGGTTTTGTGATTTAAAAGCGGTTTCCCGTTCTTGTACCTTATTACGCTGGTGCAAATGGATGGTGCTACTAGGATCGATAGCGGCGGCTATCAATACCGCTTATGCAAAAGAGAATGAGTTAGTCATACTGACCACATTTTCACGTGAACCCTTGCTACCTCTTATTGAAGAGTTCAGCAAACAGTATCAAGGTGTTGATGTGCAAGTTGTCCATCGTAGAGCACAATCGAGTATTCAACTGCTTAATAAAAGTTATATCCAGAATATTGATGTAGTGCTGAGCTCATCGCCTTTTTTAATGCAGCATTTAGCAAATAGCAATAAGCTCGCAACCTTACCTGCCCATTTGCAACCACCAGAATGGTTAAAACCCTACATGTTACCGCCAACTGATAAAGTCGTGACGATAGGCTATTCTGGCGCTGGTTTGGTATGGAATCGTGACTATCTCAGCTTACATCATTTACCGACGCCTACGTCGTTCACCGATCTGGCTAATTTTATCTATTTTGACCACATCACGATGAGTACCCCAACACGTTCGGGTACTACTCAGTTAATGGTCGAGAGCATTCTTGCTAAATATGGTTGGCAACAAGGGTGGCGGATTTTACTGAACGTGGGGGCAAATTTAGGGACAATTTCCTCACGCAGTTTTGGTGTGAGTGATTATGTAGCCAAAGGGCAATTTGGGATAGGCCCAACGATTGATAGCTATGCCAGCATATTAGAACGAAAATTTGAGCACGTTCAATTTCGCTATGATGAAAGTTTTACCCTAATGCCCACATACGTCGCCCAAGTGAGCCTGCGTGAAAATGATCAATATGCGAAGGCATTCATCGATTTATTGATGTCAAAAGCGGTACAAACGAATATGGATAGCAATGATTTTTCTAAACATGCGATAAACGATAAATCCCTGTTTAATGAGGCATATACACAGTTGTCCATGGCATCCATTACACATCGTGAGGAGTTAGTTAACTTATTGTTTGAAATTGCGATTACCAAACGCTTACCTCAGTTAAAAGACACTTGGCTCGCAATCAATCATGCTAAAACCAAGTACGCACACAATGAACCCGCTCTGAAGCTCATTGAAAATATTGAAACTCGAGTGTTCTCTTTACCTGTGACCGAAACAGAGTTAGCCGTGGTATATCAGTCATGGCAAAAAATCAGTGTTGATGATGTGCAGTATGAGACACACTCCGCCGCCATTTCTATGCAAGTAGCGGAACTGACGCATCGTTGGAAGATGCAGTTGGCATTAACCTTAGAAGAAGCTTTGTCCGATCTAAAAAACTTGGACCGGGTCGATACGCCATGATTTTTCCGAAATACAACACGATTGGCGCGAGACTGGTTTTGGCCTTTGCTTGTAGTACCTTGCTGTTGACGATTGTCAGCATCGTCGCATGGGGAACATGGAATAGTTTAGATAATCAAGTGAGCGAGCTGCTTGATAAAAGTGTTCCTAAATATAATGCCAGTTATCTGCTCGAAAGCAGTAGTTCGGAAATTAAAAGACGGATCGAAATCATCTCAAATACGCGTAACAAAGTTGAGTTGGATGAGCAACGGCAACGTTTGGATAACAATTTAACGACGATCAGCAAAATATTAAGTGAGATTGAATTGAACAGCGAGCAGCAACGGCTGCTTGCTGGGTATCAACGGCTACGTAATCTTAGTGAGCAATTTGGTCTTCTGGTCGGGCAACGGATTGATCAAAGTCGTCAAATTGAGTTACTTCAAGAGCAGATCCAATGGCTACATCAAGATATTGGTTCTGAGTTGACTCCGCTGCGCCAAGAAATACAGTGGCAGCTAGAGCGTAAAATGAAAGGTAATGAAAGCGACATGCTGTTTGCGAGTTTAGGGGCTGTCCAGTCTATCTTAGATGGTGAGGCTCAAACGTTTATGTTCGCAAAAGAGCTCATCCAATCTAAGCATATTAGCCAAGTGAATAATGGCATGAAAGTACTACAGTTCCGCCTTGAAGAACTGTACGCACAGAGTGCACCGATTTTTTCACAACCTGCAACCATCGCCTATCAACAATTACTCAGTGAGCTAATGGATGTATTGAGTTTGAATGGCTCTTTCCATCAAAACTTACGTTCTATGGTGCGTTTAAATGCTCAGCTTGATGATATTCGAGCTGAAGTTCAGCAACAGCTTCTCCACCAACATACTGATATTGCGATGTTGGTAGCCAACGCCGATGAGTCGTTTGTTCAAGCGAAAAAAGAGACCACGGAACTGGTTTCTCATGGTAACCGTATTCTGTTTGTCTGCTTTAGCTTATCGATCATTATCAGTTTGTTTTTGACTTACTATTTCATCAATCGTCGGATTGTGGGCCGACTTAACCGCCTTAGCGACAGTTTAGATGCCATCATTCATAACGATCTTTCACACCCTATTGTGGTAGACGGCAGAGATGAAATTGGCCGGATCAGTGAAAAATTGGTTCAGTATGGTAAAAAAGTGGAGGAAATGGACCGAACCAACGCACTGAGTTTGATTAACAATACGCAAGCGAGTTTAATCACTTGTGATTTGGATGGTTATATTGAATCGGCTAACTTAAGCGCTCGTGTTCGCTTGAATATAGACCAGAATGAGGACCCGAAAGCCTTTTGGCTCTGTTTTTCAACGTCAACTCAATCGCAGTTGCAAGCACTGTTTAACCCAGAGGCTAAGTTGATCGAAAATGGTGCAGATGTCATTACGCTATCGTTAGGCGATGTGGATAAACCTTATTACTTGCGCTTGTATTTACGTAAGTATACCCACGGTTTAAGCGATAAAGTTATCATCACGATTACGGATGTTACCGATCAAGAGCACGCTAATCGATTATTAGAAGAGCGAGTTCGAGCAAAAACTCATTCATTACGTGAAAAAAATCATCAGTTACTCGCTGAAATTGAGCAGCACCACCGGACCGAAAACCATCTTAAAAAAACACAAAGTGAGTTAGTACAAGCCGCTAAAATGGCGGTGGTCGGGCAAACGATGACCAGTTTAGCGCACGAATTGAATCAACCATTAAGCGCAATGTCGACTTATCTCTATAGCGTAAACCTTGCTTTAGAGCAGAAGAAAACAGAGCAAATCAGACATTCCATCGATCATATTGAACATTTAACAGAGCGAATGGGCAAAATCATCAATGGGCTACGTCATTTTTCTCGTAAAAGTAGCAGTGATGAAACCCTTACCCCTGTCTTGATTACTGATGTTATCGGTCAGGCTATGTTGTTGGTTGAAACGAAAGCGAAACGTCAACAAATAGTATTGCAAAGCCATATTCATCAACCAATTCAAGTCATTGCAGATCAAATCGGCTTGGAACAGGTATTGATTAATTTGTTGGTAAATGGCTGTGAAGCGGTTGTGGGATGTGAGCACAAAAAAGTTGACGTGATATTGCTGTCGAGTACGCCAACGCATCACGTTGTTGCAGTATGCGATTCAGGGGCTGGATTTGCTCATGATGTCGTTGAAAAACTCTTTACGCCCTTTACCACGACCAAAGAAGTAGGGTTGGGCTTAGGGCTGAATATTTGCCGCTCGCTCATAGGAAAAATAAAGGGTCAAATTTATCTTGCCTCGACAGTCAGCCGAGGTGCAATGGTCGTGCTGGAGTTGCCTTATGAATCATAATTATTCTGTTTTATTGATTGATGATGACCAAGATGTCCTTGACTCATATTCTCATCTTATGTCGATAGCTAATTTGCCATCAAAAGCACTTCTTAACCCCACCAAAGCGTGTGAGTTTATCCATTCTGATTGGGCTGGAGTGATATTGCTTGATGTCTATATGCCACAAATGAACGGCATTGAATTGCTTAAAGCGATTAAATCGATTGATGAGCATATTCCTGTGATTGTCATTACTGGCCACGGAGACATTCCTATGGCGGTAGAGGCGGTCAAAATAGGGGCATGCGATTTTCTTGAAAAGCCAATCAATCCTGCGGAGTTATTGAGCTTAGTGAAGAAAAATCTCGATATTCGTCGTCATTTTGTACAACAAAAAACGGCTATGGCCAACTCAATCAAATGCGAACTCATCGGAAAATCCGCTCAAATGGGGCAAATTCGCCACCATGTTGCTCAGTATTCAATGCTCAACAGTCATGTTGTTATTTGTGGAGAATCGGGTGTTGGGCGGCATACTATTGCATATCTCATCCACCAACTGACACAGGGTAATCATGCTTCATCTCTGGTGGAATTAACCGTTTCATCAGCGACCACGCTCGCACAGATTGAACAAAAATTAGATGCAAGTGAAAACGGTACATTGCTAATAGACCACATCGAATTACTTTCTGAAGAATTGCAGCGTTATTTGACTCAGAGGATGCTTAACCAAGAACGCCTAAGCAAAGCTCGAACGCGCGTGATTGCTATTTTAGGTACGGAACCTGAGGCCTTGATTACGGCTAATCGGTTGCAGCCAGAGCTCTATTATTTGTTAAACCAAGGCGTGATAGAGGTGCCTGTACTTCGACATCGTCCCGATGATATCGCTACTTTGTTCCATTATTTTCTCAAGCAGAGTTGTAATAAATTGGCGAAACCTTTGCCAGCGGTAGAACTGAGTTATTTGTCGCTACTGCGTGCACATCAATGGCCGGGAAATGTACGAGAGCTGAGAAATGTAGCTGAATTATATGCGATAGGTATTGTAAAACTGACGGGAAAAGAGCGTTTGTACAATCAGTCTGATCTTTTATCACCGCTTGATGAATTGGTGGATGATTACGAAAAGCAAATTATTGAAGATGCATTATTTCTCCATTCTGGTCGCGTCGCTGATGCCGCAAATTATCTGCAAGTACCGCGTAAAAAGCTCTACTTACGAATGAAAAAACATGGTTTAGAAAAGGATGACTTTAAAAGTCGTTATTAGTTTTTCAATTTTAGGTGGTGGATCAGTTTGATAATGCTGGCATGGTAATGAAAGGCCGCTACATAAAGTATCCAATACAAAAAAAGTACAAAAAAAGCAGCGCCCAATTGCGCTGCTTGATGTAGCTGAATCTATGCTATTGGAATGTGGAAATCACTATTCACTCGTCTAAAAAATGAGGCTAAATGATAGCTTGTTCCAAAATTTCCCGTGATTTTTCAAGCGTGATGGCTTGCTGTTCACCCAAAACAAGCATTCCATGTGCGTTCAGTTGAGCGATAACTGCGTCTATGGCCGCTTGCTTGCTACTGTTATGATCCGCAAACTGGGTTGGAACATTCAAGCTGTGGTAGAAGGCTTCAATCGCATCGATTGTGCGTAAGGCAAGATCGCTAGTTTGATTGAGTCCAAAGACATTTTTGCCCATTTGCTCAAGTTTAGCGCGTTTGTTCTCAAGTTGATTGCGCAGTAGGGAAGGCTGCACAATCGCTAGCGAACGGGCGTGATCAACATGCCATAATGCGGTGAACTCGTGACCAATCATATGAGTCGCCCAATCTTGTGGAACGCCAGTACCGATCAGGCCATTTAGTGCTTGGTTTGCTGTCCACATCAGGTTTGCTCGCCATCCATCATTATCACGCTGGTCATATTGTTGACCCAATACCAGCAAGTTTTTAAGTAAAGTTTCGGCATAGCCGTCTTGAACCATTGCATTGGTTGGCAAGGTTAAATATTGCTCACAGACGTGTACCCAAGCATCAACAATACCGTTGATCAACTGGCGCTCAGGCAGTGATTTCATTACATCTGGATCAAGCACTGCGAACTTAGGCTGTACCGCTGGAGCCATAAAGGCCAATTTGTCTTGTGTTTGTGCTTTGGTAATGACCGCACCCATGTTGGATTCAGAACCGGTTGCTGGCAGAGTCAGAATTGCACCGATAGGCGTAGCTTCAGTAACTTGATGTTTACCCACCATGATGTCCCAGCCATCCCCATCATACTTAGCCGCCGCGGCAACGTATTTTGAACCATCGATAACCGAACCACCACCCACGGCAAGAATAAAGTCGATGTCCTGTTCTTTGACGATAGCAACCGCTTTATCTAAGGTTTCTTTGGTTGGGTTTGCTTCTACACCTGAAAACTCGACCCATTGGTGGTCAGTGAGTGCACTCACGACTTGGTCATAAACACCATTTTTTTTGATCGAACCGCCACCGTAGATCACCAGTACTTTTTGGTCAGTTGGAATCGCCTGACTGATCGCCGAGATTTGGCCTTGGC
The DNA here is from genome assembly GCF_963865925.1 of Vibrio sp. ZOR0018. Lineage (NCBI taxonomy): Bacteria > Pseudomonadati > Pseudomonadota > Gammaproteobacteria > Vibrionales > Vibrionaceae > Vibrio > Vibrio sp. ZOR0018. The sequence continues at coordinate 58,364 of NZ_CAWMCN010000108.1, forward strand.
CGAAGTGAATTAGAGTAGGGTTAACATAAGTAAATTTCATTATTCTCACCTTTGCTTATAGAAAAGGAGGCGGCGCCTCCAAGGCAGTGTTTTACGATGTGCATATTAGTATTAATTATCCAGTCAATATAGACCAATTTCTCGAAATTAATTGCCTAATTCTCTAATTGTCGTATTCTTCCTTCAGTTTTGATAAGGGGGCATTATGAGTAAACTGGCGCAACTGATGCAGCAATACATTGAAAAACAATCTTTAGATCATTTGGAAGGTATTCACCAAACGGCAGTGCCGAGCGTATTGTTTTATCGCAGCAGCCGCGGTAATGGTAGACAACCCCTTGTGTATCAATCCGGTATCATATTGTTGGGGCAAGGACATAAACGCATTCATATTGGTAGCCAACCCGTAAATTATGGCCCTAATGATTACTTGGTTGTTGGGGTACCTTTACCACTTGAGTGCGAAGCTTTTGCGTCAGAAAGTGAACCGTTATTGGGCTTGACTATTAATATCGATCACTCACTTCTCCTTAAACAGGTTGATCGACTTGAGGCTTCTGGTTTTTTATCTGATTGCATAGACAAATCAAAATGCGGGCTGAAATCAGTAGAAATGGGCGCAAAGATGCAAGCAAGTGCGATTCGTTTGATGTCTGCATTGGTTGATGATCTTGAAGCTAAAGTGCTTGGCGAAAGCTTAGTCGAGGAGATTGTGTTTCGGGCATTAACCAGCGAGCACGGTTATGTGCTTTTTGATCTCGCTCATCAAGAAGGGCACTACGCCCGGATAGCCAAAGCGTTGAGTAAAGTACATCAAGAATATGATCAGTCCATTACCGTTCAGTTGCTCGCCGAAGAAGCCAATATGAGTGTTTCGGCGTTTCACCACGCCTTTAGGCTGGTGACGTTAGAATCTCCTTTACAATATTTAAAAAAAGTCAGGCTTAACAGAGCGAAAGAGCTGATTCGTGTGGAAGGCAAGCGTGTGAACGATGCCGCTCGCTTAGTTGGTTATGCCAGCGCATCTCAGTTTAGTCGAGAATATAAGCGACATTTTAATGAAACCCCAAGAGGAGTACAGCGTTAGAAATCGCGCATAAAGTTAAACTCTACATTTTTGTAACAATTAGTGTTGTTGCATATTTTTTGCTCTTTTTGATAGTGTGTAAGTTAAATAACCGGCAGGCAGTCCGTACATTGTTCTGATTTCGGCGCTTTTTTTAGAATCGGAAAATTAACCAATAATTAGTTGTTGATGCAAAATAACGATGCCTCTTTTGCAGAAATAGTGCAACTTGTTGCGAGTGATTTTTGATATTTGAACAAATTGAGGTGCTTATTTATCGCTCTGTTCTACAGTTGTTTCACGTGAGAATTAAAGTCTGGTTTCTTCTTGATACGAGGCTTTTTACAGTGAAACAATAACTTAAGGAATGAGCAGCTATGCATTTAAACAACAGGACAGTGGCAAAGGGTGTTTTTACACTGAGCACTTTAACGGCCTCTTGCTTGATGGCTTTTAACAGCTATGCAGCCGTTGATTGCACGATACTAAGCCCTTGGGAATCGTCAAAAGTTTATACTGGCGGTAACAAGGTTCAGCACAGTGGTACCGCCTACCAAGCCAACTATTGGACTCAAGGTAACGATCCAGCCAACTTTTCTGGTGATTATGCCCAGTGGAAAGTGTTGGATGTTTGCGCCACTTCCGGTGGTGAGAACCAGCTACCGACCGCGAATCTCTCTTCACCTTCCGCAGCAGATGTGATTGCTGTCGGTGATACCGTAATATTAAGTGCGAACGCAACCGATAGTGACGGCAGCGTTGCTCGAGTCGAGTTTTCTGTCGATGGTGCAATTGTGGGTATAGTCACCACGGCACCTTATAAAGCCACGTGGGTCGCAACCGCTGGTCAGCATGAATTCAGTGTTGTAGCCATCGATGATAAAGGTGATGCCAGCGTGAAAAGTGCAACGACCTTAACGGTGAAAGAGGCACAACAACCAGGCAATCAGGCTCCAACCGTTGATATTACGCTTTCTGCGGCTTCCGTTGATGTGGGGGCTTTAGTCACCTTAACCGCAAACGCTGCTGATACTGATGGAAGCGTCGATAAAGTTGATTTCTTTGTTGCGGGAACGCTGGTTGGAACGGCTGTTAGTGCTCCGTATGCCTTAGAATACACCGCGACAAAAGCGGGTAACTTGGCGGTGTTTGCACGCGCCACTGATAACCTTGGTGCGACGACAGATTCCACGTTAGCGACTTTAACAGTCAATGGCGCGCCAATAGCTAATAATTGTCGTCCTGATGGTTTATATCAAACCGAAGGTGTGAATGTACCTTATTGCACCGTTTACGATGCGGAAGGTCGTGAGATCATGGGGGCGGATCATCCACGTCGTGTGATCGGTTATTTCACCAGTTGGCGTGCGGGTGATGATCCGCAATCGGCTTACCTTGTAAAAGACATCCCGTGGGAGCAGCTCACGCACATTAACTATGCCTTCGTCAGCATAGGTTCCGATGGCAAAGTGAATGTGGGCGATGTGAACGATGCCAATAATGCGGCAGTGGGCAAAGAGTGGCCAGGGGTTGAGATTGATCCTGCATTAGGCTTTAAAGGACATTTTGGTGCGTTGGCAACAGCGAAGAAAAAATTTGATGTTAAGACCTTAATTTCTATCGGAGGCTGGGCTGAAACTGGCGGGCACTTTGATACGGCTGGCAACCGTGTCGCCGATGGTGGGTTTTATACGATGACAACCAACGCGGATGGCTCTATCAACCACGCTGGTATTGAAAAATTTGCAACATCGGCTGTTGAAATGATTCGTAAATATCAATTCGATGGTGTCGATATCGACTATGAATATCCAACCTCAATGGCGGGCGCAGGTAATCCAGATGATAAAGCGATTATGGAACCTCGCCGTGCTTATTTATGGGCGTCGTACCAAGAGTTAATGAAGGTACTACGTCAGAAGCTTGATCAAGCATCGGCACAAGATGGCCACCATTACATGCTGACGATTGCAGCACCATCTTCTGGTTATCTATTGCGTGGTATGGAGACGTTTGATGTCACTCAGTATCTTGATTATGTGAACATCATGTCTTATGACTTACACGGCGCATGGAATGATCACGTGGGTCACAACGCGGCTTTGTATGACACTGGTAAAGATTCAGAGTTAGCACAGTGGAACGTATATGGTACGGCTCAATACGGTGGTATTGGTTATCTCAACACTGACTGGGCTTATCATTATTTCCGCGGTTCTATGCCCGCAGGGCGTATCAACATCGGCGTTCCTTACTACACGCGCGGCTGGCAAGGTGTCACGGGTGGAGAGAATGGTTTATGGGGGCGAGCGGCATTACCTAACCAAGCGGAATGTGCTCCGGGCACTGGTGAGGGTGAGAAAAACAACTGTGGCCACGGCGCGGTGGGTATTGACAACATGTGGCACGACACCGATCCGAAAGGAAACGAGATGGGCGCAGGTTCAAACCCAATGTGGCATGCCAAAAACCTAGAGAAGGGAATTTGGGGCTCTTACGCCCAAGCTTATAACCTTGATCCAGTGAATGAGCCTGCCGATCAACTTGTCGGTCTTTACCAACGTCACTACGACAGCGTTGCTGTCGCGCCTTGGCTGTGGAATGCCGATAAAGGGGTGTTCTTATCAACTGAAGATAAAGAGTCTATCAACACCAAAGCCGATTATGTCATCGATAAAGAGATCGGCGGCATCATGTTTTGGGAGTTAGCAGGCGATTATAACTGTTATGTATTGGACGCTAATGGTCAACGCACTCAAGTGGATTCAACAGAGCAAGCTTGTGCAAGCGGAAATGGCGAATACCACATGGGTAATACCATGACGAAAGCAATTTATGACAAGTTTAAGTCGGCAACGCCTTATGGCAACACGCTTGCAACAGGAACGATTGCCAGTGAAACCGTAGACATCGCGGTCTCCGTTGGTGGATTTAAGGTGGGTGATCAAAACTACCCAATCAATCCGAAAATCAGCTTTACTAACAACACAGGTCAAGAGATCCCAGGTGGTACTGAGTTCCAGTTTGATATCCCCGTATCTGCACCGGATAATGCTAAAGACCAATCTGGTGGTGGTTTGAAGGTGATTGCTTCTGGCCATACTCGCGCCAACAACGTCGGTGGTTTAGACGGCGTCATGCACCGCGTAGCGTTTAGCTTACCTAATTGGAAAGCTCTGCCCGCAGGCGGCGTGTATGAGTTGGATATGGTTTACTACCTCCCTATTTCTGGGCCTGCAAATTACAGCGTAAACATTAATGGTGTCGATTACGCCTTCAAGTTTGAACAACCGGATCTTCCACTTGCTGACCTATCTTCTGGTGGCAGTGACGGTGGAGATACTGGCGGTACCACGAATCCTAGCAATGTCATTACTTGGGTTCCCGGATCCACACAGGTGAAAACTGGCGATGTTGTGACTTACAACGGGAAATGTTTTATTGCCAAAAACAACCCCGGCGTTTGGGAGTCACCGACTCAGTCAAATTGGTTTTGGGATGCAACAACGTGCCCATAACTAAGCGTGATTAATCGGTATGTTTTGAACTCAGTGTAGAGTAAGAAGCCTTAGCGTGTGCTAAGGCTTCATTTTAATGAGGGATAAATTAAGTGGGCAAAAAAATATAAGTTTAGAATTGATAACTTTCGGGTACCACAACAATGCCATTTTCTGAGATACGGAAACGCTGGGCATCTTCAACTGGGTTTAAGCCAATTTGAGTATGTGGAGGGATTTTTACATGTTTATCAATAATACACCTCATGAGCTGACACCCTGCGCCGACTTCAACATCATCAAATAAAATGCTATCGACCACTGTTGCACCATCATCAATTCTGACGTTTGAAGAAATAATAGAGTGTTGTACAGAACCTCCAGAGTTAATCACACCGTTTGAAATAATCGAATTAATGAATATACCTTCGTTACCTGTTGCAGAAGAAACCGTGCGCGCAGGTGGGTATTGCGCTTCGTAGGTACGAATGGCCCAGTTTTTTTGGTATAAGTTCATTGGTGGAACGGGTTCGAGTAAATCCATGTTAGCGTTATAAAAAGAATCAAGTGTTCCGACATCACGCCAGTAACAATCTTTAGCGACTCGCCCCCGGTCACCGCAAAACTCATACGCATAAACAGCATGGCTTTCAATCAATTTGGGAATGATGTCATTGCCAAAGTCGTGACTCGAGTTTTCCAGCTCAGCATCATTAATCAAAGCACTTTTTAATACTTCCATATCAAAAATGTAGATCCCCATAGAAACTAAGCTGCGATGAGGATTATTGGGCATGGAGGGTGGGTCACTTGGTTTTTCGATGAATGAGGTGATCTTGAAGTCATTATCCACATTCATCACGCCAAAGGCAGAAGCTTGTTCTCTTGGGACATCCATGCAGGCGATAGTCAGTGCAGCATTTTTTTGCTTATGAGCTTCGAGCATAGAAGCATAGTCCATCCGGTAGATATGATCACCAGATAAAACAACGACGTGTTTGGCATCACTGCGTGAAAGTAGCCACATATTGTGGTAGATAGCGTCCGCCGTTCCTTCGTACCATTTTCCGCCTTTTCTCATCTGCGGGGGGATCACAGAAATGAATTCGCCGAGTTCTGGATTGAAAATAGACCAGCCATCACGTAAATGTTTTTGTAATGAATGAGATTTATATTGAGTCAGGACCAAAATCTTTCGCAGCCCTGAGTGTAGGCAGTTGGTGAGTGTAAAATCAATGATTCGATATTTTCCACCAAAGGGTACAGCCGGTTTTGCTCTGTCATCGGTTAGCGGAGATAGCCGCGAACCGACGCCACCGGCTAACACAACGGTTAGTGTTTCTTGCATCTTATTTCTCCCTAAATATGTGCAATCTATTTACCATATTAGAGAGTAGTACAAGTTTTAAGCCAAAAGTAAAAATGATAGCGAACAATACGTTACAAACTAAGTTTGCGATAATTGCACGAAAATAAACCCATTTTATTTCTCGATGCACTTAAATGGTGCTAATTGTTAAGCAAATTCTTCCATCTCGACACTGGTCAATACCGAGACAAGATTACGCCCCGAAGCTTTTGACTCATACAATGCAATATCGGCCCGTTTATACACTTCTTCTGGTTTTTCTGTAATGTCAGTGATGCCACCGCTGATCGACACTTCTAAACGATGATTTAAGTGAACGGCTACTCGTAAACGGTGCATGACCAACTCAGCTTCTGCCAGTGGTGTATGAGGCATAATGATGGCAAACTCTTCGCCTCCGATGCGAGCTAAAAAGTCCGTTTCTCTTAGGTGCTCACTTAATTGTGTTGCGACAGAACGAATGATTTTATCGCCTTCTGCATGGCCTAATTTATCATTAATACGTTTAAAATGGTCGATATCAATAATCGCTAAGCACGACTGCACTTGAGCTTGGTAACGTTTTACGCGTAAGCATTCTGAACGCATTTCTTGATCAAATTTCCTGCGGTTCCAAATGTTGGTGAGTGCATCTTTCTCGCTGAGCTCACGCAGGCGATTTTCTAGCTCTTTGCGATGACTAATATCAACAAAGGAGGCCACATAAAACTGAATAATTCCGTCTGAATCACGGATGGTTTGAATACGTAAGATCTCGGTTTGCATTGAGCCATCTTTACGCTTATTAATGACTTCACCTTCCCATAGCCCTTCGTCTTGCAGCACTTTCCACATATTCATGTAAAAAGCTTGATTGTGCTTACCGGAGGAAAAAACGGAAGGTTGTTTACCTCTTACCTCGGCTAAGGTGTAGCCGCTGATCCGGGTAAACTCATTGTTTACTTTGATAATGCGGTTATTACGATCGGTAATCACCATAGCGGACATACCATTCATCGCCGCCCTAGCCAGTTTGCTCTCGATACTGTTTTTATCGTGGTTTGCGTTCCAACGAATAAAACCGGCGGCAATCGTCATTACTAATAGCGCGATGCCAACCGCTTGAAAGCCAATTTTTAGCTCTGTGGCAGAAAGCAATTTATTGAGGGCATCACCATTTAATGACTGAATTAGGTAAATTGGCTCCATTTCTGGGAATATGGATTGCAAAGGAACTTGAGTAAAACTATACCAGCAGTTGTTATCCCATACCGTGCCAGAAGCTTGCTCTTGCATACTTTTCCATAGTATAGGGGCGACACTGTTAATATTCAGCATGTGGTATTTCGACGGGTTTTCTTGTTGAGATAAGATCTCATTTTCATGATGAATATACTGCCCCTTGAAACTGATGATGTCTGGGCGACTCAGTGAATTTAACCTCTGGTTAAATTTTTTGTACAACTGGGTTAAATTAAGATTTGCTACAAAATAGCCTTGCCTTTTTCCATCAAAATCTATTGGTGCAATAATCCTAAATACTGCGGTTATCTGGGAAGTAGTACCATAATTTTCTTCTTCTCTTTCACTATCAACACCGAAGATCCCAATTTGGTTTGGGGAAAGGTTTTGCGCATACTGAAAATAGTCTCGGTGCAATTTGTTTTTTAGTTGTGATCTTGGTACTGCTTCTGTTGATCCATTACTCTGATTCACGCGAATTAATTCGTTACCCGCTATATCAAAAAGCCTGAGCCGAGAATAAAGGGTTTGAATACGAGCTGCTAATAACCAAAACGCCTGTACCGCTTCGATATTTTCGGTGGAGGGAAGACGTAATGCGCTGTACAACATGGTGTTGTTTGACAATATTTGAGTTGAATTGTAAACGTCATTAAACGCAGTAAGCAGTTCGTGCTTATTGTATTCGAGTTGAGCATGGCTTTTTTGTTCGATCATTTGCACAGTTTGTTCATGAGCTTTGTCGAATTCTTTGACGAAATAAAGAAAGGGTACAACCCCAAGCACGACACTAACAAATAGCCATTGAGCTAAGTATTTATAGAAAGAGCGAAACATAGCGGCACATATAAGTTATTGAGTGCATAGTATATCGCTGATATATGAGAAGTCGCTTCCAAATATCTGATATCGCGGAGTACATCAAATTTGTGGGGTAATTCTATTGATATAAAGAGTAAAAAGAAGCGCACACCAAGTAGTTAAGAAGCATTATGCGCTTAAGCCTGAAGGCCGTTTTACGTTTTAGAATTGAAAACGAACATTCATGACGATCTGTGAGCCGTAAACGCCGTTGTTTTTGGTTTCAGCTCCTAACGATAATTGTTCGGTAGAGTGAAAAAGTAATCCAGCGCAAAATACCGAGTGTTCATCGTTCTTACCCAGTTTAATATTGGCTTCAATTTGGCTCGATAACCAGATCCGGCTACCAATATTAAACTCCAACTGGGTTTCACTTTTGCCACCCTGTTCATCGGTAGGTCTAATGTGGTGAATAAGCACTTGTCCGTAGACATCAGCAAATTGGCTTATTGGGCCGTTAAAACCAATTCCGCCAGCGGTATCCCAATCTCCGTCAAATCTCGAATCGTAATGAACGATCAGGTGTGTATTATCGGTTAAATAAGTACTAAATTCTGCACCTGAGGATTCAGGGCTGATAGCGGTTCTGACTTCAAAGAAGTTATAATTAAAATTGTTAGCTTGCGCAGAGAAAGAAAGAACGCATGACAAACCGACTAGGCCTAGTGAGTACGCTTTTTTATACATGTACGCTTCGTCCTGAAAAGATGAAAATTAAGCTGAATAAGATACAGCAATGGCCTGCAAATTACAGGCCATTTTCACAAAAAAATCCATCTTATTTTTTGTGTTTTACCATCAAGAGAGCAATAAACAATAATGATTATAGAACTTGGATCTGATCCACTTCGATTTCAGGTGTCAGTCCTCCTTCATATTCGCCATAAAGGCGAACCTTAGTCTCAGCATTGAGTGGCGTTGTGAAGTGGATATCATCATCCAGTTCTACTTGAATCTCACCGTTGCCATCACTGAATACGAATGTGTCTTTTCTGATTTGACGAATCAACTTTCCTTCAACCACAACATGCTTTTCTGTAAACATATTGGTGTCTTTTAGCAACGATTCCACAGACGTAAGTTCGATAGGACCATTGTAATTGATGGTATTACTGTTTTGGTTATGGTTACCTGCAAAAGCGAAAACAGGAGCAATAATCATCGAAGCTGCTAGGGCTAGTGTTGTACGTTTCATTTTTAATTCCTCTATGGGTTTGTTGTTTTGATGAAGCGATTTAAACACTAAGATGTTGAACACACTCTGAGCGGAACATTAATATTCCATTCATTTTATTGAGTGAGTAGCAGCTGTGACGGTATGATTACCAGCAAACGCCTATCGTAGAGTTAATATGGAATCAACATTAAGGTCATTGATGGTGCAGGGCACCACTTCCGACGCTGGAAAAAGTGTACTAGTTGCAGGCTTATGCCGAGTGTTAGCACGTCGAGGAATAAAAGTAGCCCCTTTTAAGCCGCAAAACATGGCGCTCAATAGTGCGGTGACGGCCGATGGTGGCGAAATCGGGAGAGCGCAAGCTGTTCAGGCTCAAGCGTGTGGCGTTGAGCCATCGGTACACATGAACCCTGTATTACTCAAGCCAAATTCAGACACGGGTGCGCAGGTTATCCTGCAAGGCAGAGCGCTCTCTAATATGGAAGCAACGGGTTATCACGATTATAAGAAAGTCGCGATGAATACTGTGCTTGATTCCTACGCTCGGTTACAAGCCGAGTATCAAAGTGTCATGATTGAAGGGGCGGGAAGCCCGGCTGAAATCAACCTACGCGAAAATGACATTGCTAACATGGGGTTTGCTGAAGCGGCCGATGTACCTGTGATTATCATTGCCGATATTGATAGAGGCGGTGTATTTGCTCATCTGTATGGCACGTTAGCACTGCTTTCTGAATCGGAACAGCTGCGTGTAAAAGGGTTTGTGATTAACCGCTTTCGAGGTGATATTGCGTTACTGCAATCTGGCCTTGATTGGTTAGAAGCAAAAACGGGTAAACCCGTCATTGGTGTGCTGCCTTATTTACATGGCTTTGATTTAGAAGCTGAAGATGCGATCACTCAAGCGCAAACCCTCAGCAGCAACAGTAAATTGAATATTGTGGTGCCAGTGTTGACTCGCATTAGTAACCATACTGATTTTGATGCGTTGCGTTTAAATCCTGATGTTGACTTACGTTATGTGGGAAAGGGTGAACGGATCGAAAATGCGGATCTGATTCTGCTTCCGGGCAGTAAATCTGTAAGGGACGATCTTGCGTATCTTCGCTCGCAAGGTTGGGATCAGGATATCAAACGTCACTTGCGTTTCGGAGGCAAAGTGATGGGCATTTGTGGTGGTTACCAAATGTTAGGTCGGGTAATTCGCGATCCACTCGGTGTTGAAGGTGAAACGGGCGAAAGTGAAGGACTGGGGTTGTTGAACGTCAGTACAGAACTCACCGCTGAAAAAACGCTCAGGAATGTTCAAGGCGAGCTTATTTTACCGCAAGGTAAAGCGAAGGTCTCAGGCTACGAGATCCACGTTGGACGCACAACGCTCGATGATGCATCATCCTCAGCAATCATCACGTTAGACAATGGCAACCGTGACGGTTTATTAAGTGATTGCCAGCAAGTGTTGGGGACTTACATGCACGGAATTTTTGATAGTTTTCCTGCAACTGAGCTTATCTGTCGCTGGGCTGGTGCCGCTGATATAAGTTATTACGATCATGTGGCGCAAAAAGAACAAGCCATTAACCGCATTGCGGATGCGATTGAAGAGCATTTGAACTTGGCCTTATTATGGCCAGAATTAACGGAGCGTTAACATGAGAAAAATACTGCTCTCTATCGTCGCCATGCTGTGCTGTACGGCGGTTTATGCACAAGAGAAAATCACTGTTTATGCAGCGTCATCCATGACGAATGCGGTTAATGAATTGATTGCGGCTTACCAGCCGAAACAACCGTTAGATATTGTGCCCGTTTATGCGGGTTCATCCGCGCTTGCTCGTCAAATTGAGCAAGGTGCACCAGCGGATATTTTTATTTCAGCCAATGATAACTGGGTTACTCACTTGCTTAACAAGAACATTGTGACGAGCGATAAGGTCACATTGTTGGCTGGAAATCAGCTGGTGCTTATCGCCCCTCAATCGTCGAAGCTCAATTCGCTGGTGGTAAATGATGTTGCGGCATGGCTTGACGCCTTGAACGGTTCACGTTTAGCGATAGGTAACACAATGGCAGTGCCTGTGGGAATGTATGCCAAAGAGGCACTAGAAAAGTTAAAAGTGTGGTCGTCGCTCGCCCCTATGCTGGCTCAAACCAATAACGTACGTTTAGCGCTTGCGCTAGTGGAACGTCAAGAAGCCGCACTTGGTATTGTATATAAGACGGATGCATTGATGAGCCATAAGGTCAAAGTGGTACACGAATTTGATTCAAGCCTACACAGCGCCATCCATTATCCTTTAGTGCAGCTAACTGAGCGTGATACGGTGAATCAATTCATGCTTTTTTTACGCAGCGATCAAGCAAAAAGTATCTTACAGAACTACGGTTTTAGCGTGATGATAGGAACGGATTCCTTTGCTTTCTGAGTACGAATGGGTTGCACTGCAACTGAGCTTAAAAGTCGCGATTTATACCGTGCTTTGGCTCTTACCGCTGGGAATGTTTTTTGCGTGGCTACTCGCCAGAAAGCAGTTTTGGGGTAAAAGTATACTGGATAGTCTAGTGCATTTGCCGCTCGTATTACCGCCAGTGGTTGTGGGGTATCTTCTGCTGATCACCATGGGTAAACAAGGCGTAATTGGACAGTGGCTTGATAATATGTTTGGCTTGCGTTTCAGCTTCAGTTGGCGTGGAGCCGTGTTGGCGTGTGTCATCATTGCACTGCCCTTGATGGTTCGTGCGATTCGTTTAAGCCTTGAAAGCGTCGATCCTAAGTTAGAGCAAGCGGCTCGAACCTTAGGCGCTTCACCACTCAAAGTTTTTTTGACCATTACATTACCCTTAACGATACCCGGGCTGATCACTGGCGCGATGCTCTCTTTTGCTCGCAGCCTAGGTGAGTTTGGAGCCACCATTAGCTTTGTGTCCAATATTCCCGGTGAAACACAAACGCTTCCTCTTGCGATGTATAACTTTTTAGAAACGCCAGGAGCCGAAATGGAAGCGATGCGTTTGTGTATTATCTCCATCGCGATTGCCTTGGCTTCGTTATTCATTTCTGAAGTGATTAGCCGCCGAATGACGCGGCGCTTAGGGACTCAATGATGAGTGGGTTAAAGATTCAATTTGAAAAACAGTTAGGTGATATCAAGCTTAATGCGGATTTGGTTTTACCAAGCCGTGGTATTTGTGCGGTTTTCGGGCGTTCAGGGGCGGGGAAAACCTCCTTCATCAATATTATCAGTGGATTGGTGAAGCCTGAACTTGGTGAAATCGAGATCAATGGCCGCATCCTTTTTAGCCAACGAAAAAAGATTAACTTGCCTGTTGAAAAGCGCAATGTTGGTTACGTTTTTCAAGATGCTCGATTGTTTCCACATTACACCGTTCATGGCAATTTAAACTATGGTGTCAAAAAAAAGGATGCCGACCACTTCGCCGCCATCGTAAAATTATTGGCTTTAGCGCCATTACTTACACGTTATCCGCCTGATTTATCTGGTGGGGAGAAACAGCGAGTAGCGATTGGCCGAGCCTTACTATCCAAGCCAGATATTTTATTGATGGATGAGCCGTTGGCATCGCTCGATATGCCGCGCAAACGTGAAGTGATGCCTTTTTTGGAAGAGCTGGCTCATAGCGTACATATTCCCATTCTCTATGTGACGCACAGCATGAATGAAATTTTGCGTCTGGCTAATCATTTAGTTGTGTTAGAGCAGGGCGCTGTGCTGATAAGCGGTGAGCTAGAGCAAGTGTGGTCTTCAAATTATATGCGTCCTTGGCAATCATTTGCCGACCAAAGTAGTCTGTTTTCTGCCCACATCTGCCAGCACAACAAAGATTATGCGCTCACACAGGTCTCGCTTGCAGATGATGTCAAACTTTGGGTGCAATATGTGGAAGGCGAGGTAGGCTCTGCACTGCGATTACAGATCCGTGCAAATGATGTTTCGGTGGCGCTTGATAAGCCAAACCGGACGTCAATTCGTAATATTCTGCCTGCGCAGATTTGCCAGCTTGAAAAGCAGCCTCTAGGTACTGATAAACAGAGTGTGGGGATAAAACTCAAGTTAGGCGAAGGGTGTTACCTGTGGGCTACGGTAACCAAATGGGCGGCCGATGAGCTACAACTGGATGTTGGTGATTCGCTGTATGTGCAAATTAAAGGCGTGAGCGTGTCGCAGCGTGATATCGTCTTAACGCATTAATGTTTTTCATTATTAATGTATTGATTCAATAACCTAAGTCTCTCTTATCTCGAGTTCAGGTTCAATAGAAAAAGCCGTCATATAAAATTGACGGCTTTATGCTCAATGGTGTGCGTTTTATTTTGCAAACACGTCTTTAAAGTCGCGTTTTAGAATCGGGTCGCGGCGTGCTTTTTTGATCTGTTTAACCATATCTTTCACACAGTTATGCAGCACTTGATCAAGAAGCTCTGCTCGGTACTCTTCTTTATCTTGGTCTGTCATCTCTTTCGGTAAATTCAATGTTGGGAACTCCTCCATGACATTGACACCAGCAAAAGCTTGGCTAACAGAGATCAACGCATGAAACTGTTCAAAATTATCCAACACATTTTGCGCACTGGCTGGTAGAGAGTTCCAAGACTCTCGTACCGCTTCTTCAGAGACTTCATGTATAGACACGACCATGTAGTACATCTCTTGTGGCACTTGATCAAATTCAATTACTTGGCGCAATTCTGGCGAGATGGCGTCTAAGTCCACTACAGGTTGTTCGGTTTGCTTTACTTCAGACATGAAGATATCTCTTTAGGGGAAAAGCTACATGCTAAAAATTTATAGCGAAAAGTCAATATTGTGCGCAAAATTAAACAAAGAAAGTGAATAAATCTATGTTATACGTAAGCATATGATTGAAATTTAAAGGGGTTACAGATGGTAAGTTCGGGCTCTTCTATGAGGATCTTACTGGTCGATGATGTACAACTGGATCGAATGCAACTCACCATTCGTCTTAAACAGCTCGGTCATCACGTGGAAGCGGTTGCCAGTGGACAAGCGGCACTGGATATTTATCGAAAATTTGATCCAGAATTGATTTTGATGGATATTTCGATGCCCGGAATGAATGGTTTTGAATTGTCGAAAAAAATACGTTTACAACACCATGAATGGGTGCCGATTATCTTTTTAAGTGGACATGATGAACCATCGATGATTGCTAAAGCGATAGAGGCAGGTGGGGATGACTACTTAACCAAGCCAGTTGATAAGCTTGTGCTTAATTCCAAATTACTCGCGATGCAGCGTATTGCCAGCATGCGTCGAGAGCTGAAGCGAGCGACAGTCAAATTGGAAGAACTCAATCGAGTTTTGCAGCAGCAAGCGAATGAAGATGGTTTAACGCAGCTCTTCAATCGCCGATTTATGGACGATAAACTTAAAGAGATGATCAGCTGGCATGGGCGGCACAAATTTCCAATGAGCCTCATTTTGATCGATGTGGACTATTTCAAACGGTTTAACGATAACTACGGCCATATAGAAGGAGATAACTGCTTGATTAGCATTGCGCAAACGGTGAATCAGTTATTTGTGCGCACTGGTGAGTATGTAGGGCGATATGGCGGTGAAGAGTTTTTAGTGCTGCTGGGCAATGCCAATTATGAACAAACACTGATTGCCGCTGAGCGAATCCAACAATCAATGATCAAGGCACACTATCCTCATCAATACAGCGAAATTGCTGATCATGTCACCTTATCTCAAGGTGTCATCTCGTTAACGCCGAATGGTACTGAGTCTATCGCTAATATTTACAATCTGGCCGACGAAGCCTTGTACCAAGCAAAGCATCAAGGTAGAAATTGCTTTATTTCTTACGATGTTACCAATGCAGTATTAAGCTAATACATACACTTCACTCGCTCTTTTTTGTTAGCACTTAAGCAATATGGTCTACACTAGTACTAACGCTTTGGATTAGAAGTCAGGATGCATATATCAACTTTTTTGGCTTATGGGTGCACTTTATGGACAGATTGCAGTATTTTTCACCAGAGAGGGTGGCGGATATGGTTGGTGAAGAGAATGTGAATGAGATGCTGTGCAGCTATCGAAAAAGCCTGTTGGAAGCTTTGAACAAACTTAGCAGTGCGCTTTGTTGCAACCAAGTTGAGGTGATTCACCACATTTCACACACCATGAAATCGTCATCTCGGTTTGTCGGAGCGGATGTATTAGCATCTGAATTCCAGAAACTTGAAGCCGCAACTGATAATCTAACCAATGTTACTCAAGGCACCGAGTTTTCAATCAGTTCGATCAATGATCAAAGTAAGCTGTTGTTGGACGAAATCAACCAATATATGAATAAATAAAACGATGAAGCTAAGTGAGAATCAAATGGAAAAAGTACATTTGAAAGTCATGTGCATAGATGATGATGTTTTTATGCTTAAAGCCATTGCTCGTTTGATCAGGCGTATTCGTCCAGAATGGGAAATTATACTCGTTTCAGAGCCACTAGATTGGTTGTCAGAATGGAATAAGCATAATTGCCAACCGCCAGCCATTATCATTTCAGATTTACTCATGCCGCATAAATGTGGCGATGAGCTTTTAAAAGAGGTAAAGCAGTCTTACCCGCAAGTAGTGAGAGCTCTTTTAACTGGGAATACGCAGGAGAATTTGCCTCAAAAAGCGCATGCGTATTCCCACTTCGTACTGCCTAAGCCATTCACACAAGAGGACTTTGAACGCTTATTTGAATGTACCGAACGTCTTTATCAAATGCCGTTTAACAGTGAGTGTCGAACTAAACTCGGAAGCTTGAAAGATCTTCCGGTGTTACCCAATTCGATACATCGTTTACAACAAACTATCGCCTCTCCTACTTGTGATCTTCAATCGATCGCAGACACCATTAGCCATGAGCCTGTATTAGTCGCACGAGTGTTTCAAATTGCCAATTCTTCTTACTTAGGTTTTCGTCGAACTACAGATTCACTATCGGAAGCTGTTGGACGTTTAGGCGCGACTTTAGTGGAGAGCATCGCCATATCGTTATTGAGCCATCACGCTAACAGCTTAGTTTCAAAAAAGGCCCACCAAGATATTTCAGAACAGGCGCTGAGGGTGAGCTATATATCCCGTTTACTGGCTAAAAACTTGGGGTACTCCCTACAAGATAAAGATCGGGTGTTTGTCTCAAGCTTGCTTACCGCAATCGGAAAATTGATTTTGATGGAGGAAGGCGCTGATATCCATAATGTTGATTCTTTCTTGGAGCTTCAACAAGAATATGCTGATTACTACATAGTAACGGCATATATGCTGATGATATGGGGATACGGTTCAGAGATTGGAGAGATCGTTCTTAATCAAAGTAAGAGTGATTTTTTTTCAGATGACAAATCTGTTGTACTTGGCAGTATTGTGGGGCTTGCAAATCGTATAGAAGCATGTAAGGAAAATGAGAGCTACCAAACACTGATTGACGGTGTACCAAGTTCCATTGCAAGCGTATTAGTTGAGCTAAAACCCATATTTATTGAGTAATTATATAATTACTTTTTTTGGTTAGAGGGAGCGAGCATGGCAATTAAAATTACAATAGCAGACGATTCAAAGATGTCGAGAAAAGCGGTAATGAGGGCGATTCCTGAAGAGTGGGATGTAGAAATCAACGAAGCCCAAAATGGCAAAGAAGCCCTAGTCAATTACCAAAATGGGTGCGCTGAAGTGATGTTTTTAGATTTGACGATGCCAGAAATGGATGGCTTCCAAGTCCTTGAATATTTGCATAGCATTGATGCTAAAAGTATTGTCATTGTCATTAGTGCCGATATTCAACCTTTTGCTCAGCAGCGCGTAAGAGAACTCGGTGCAGTCACCTTTTTGCAAAAACCACTTGACCCAGCACAGCTAAAACAAACATTGCACGAGGTAGGACTATTATGACAATGGCACTTTCAGAAGACCATAAAGACGCCCTGCAAGAATTTATGAATATCTCAATGGGCAGAGCAGCAAATAAACTTGCTACCTTGCTTAATTTGCACGTCACTATATCTGTACCCAGTATTGGAGTGGCAACGGATGAGGATTTAGCGCAACTGCAATCTTATGAAACCGATTATTACTACACTCGGCAGTCTTTTTTTGGTGGCATGGATGGTGAGTTAGTGACCTTAATGAGCAGAAAAGGCTGTGAACAGATAGTGAGCGATCTAAAACAATCAACAGGTGATGCTCAAGATGTCGTGAGCCTAGAAGAGAGCATTTTAGATATCTCGAATATTTTATCTGGTGCAAGTCTAAAGGGTCTATGTCAGCAAATAGACATAAAAACTAAAATTCAGTCTCCAGTGCTGTTTTATCCGTCAACACAGCCGCTCCCCATTTCTCAGTGGAAGCTATCTTTAATTATGGAAATCTCTTTTTTAGTCGAAAAAGCGTCATTCTCTGCTAAAACCATCATCTGTTTTGCAGACAACGAATTGGATAAGGTACTCATTCACCTCGATGAGTTGATGTAGGAGTTTGGAATGGGAAAAAGCCGCTTACTGCTTTCTGATCTGCTGGATCAACTCTCTTTTGCGTTGTGCATAGTACGGCAGGATTACATTATCGTGAAAGCGAATGACTATTTCCAATCCCGAGTCATTTTTGATGGTGATGTGATGCAAGGAAAGAACATACTTGAACTATTTCCCCATTCCGCAGACTACCTTAAACGAAAAATTGATACGGCATTGGTGATTGAAACTTCAAGCTTTAGTAGCTGGGAGCAAAAGCCTCATCTACTGCCCTTTAAAAGCTCCCGCCCTGTATCGGGCGAAGAAGATCAGATGTATCAAGATTTGGAGATCATCCCTATTCATAGTGAAGATGGGACCATCGAGCATGTTTGTATATGTGTCTATGATGTAACGATACAAGCTAGCCAGCAGCAGGAACTTAAACGCATTTCTTATCAATTAGAGCAAGAACATCAAGCGCAAAAAGTGTTAATTAAAAAACTCGAAGATGCTCAAGGACAACTACTGCAATCAGAGAAAATGGCCTCTATTGGGCAGCTTTCGGCAGGCATTGCTCATGAGATCAATAATCCAGTGGGTTTTATCACATCCAATATTCAAACACTTAGTGACTATTTTCAAACGCTAGCCGCCGTTTTAGAAGGGATAAAACAACAGGTTTCACAAGCAAATAATACCGTTTTAGCGGCAAAGTGTGAGTCATTACTACAAGAGAAACAGATTGATTTTATTTTAGAAGATACGGCTGATTTGATTTCAGAATCACTAGAAGGTTCATCTCGAGTAATGGCCATTGTGAAAAATTTAAAAGAGTTTTCACACGTTGATGGTTCTGAATGGAGCTACGCAAATTTGGAAAACTGTATCGAATCAACGCTGAAAATCATCAATAACGAAATCAAATACAACATTACTTTAGAGAAAATATATCAAGAAAACGTGCCTGAAGTGTATTGCCAGCCAATGCAGATTAACCAAGTCCTTCTTAATATTCTTGTCAATGCAAGTCAGGCGATTGTCGGAGAAGGCACCATCACCATCTCATTAGCTAAGCTAAATGAGAAACAGGTTGAAATTCGCATTAAAGATACGGGAAGCGGTATTCCTGATGCGATTAAAGATCGCATCTTTGAACCCTTCTTTACCACCAAAGCGGTTGGGTCCGGCACAGGATTAGGTTTATCAGTTTCGTACGGGATCATCAATGGTCATAAAGGCACCATTGCAGTTCATAGCGAAGTGAATAAAGGTACTGAATTCATCATTACGTTGCCGATAGACGCAATCGAATTGGCTACACTAGCAATAGAGTGAAAATTATCGTTATTTGATTAGGGAGTATGCATGTGAGTAAAACCCAGCAACAGGAAGAGAATAGACGCTTTCAAGAAGAACACAGCTTGGACTCAACATTTCACTACGTCGTACTTTCTTTGCTAGGAGTTATGTTTTCAAATCAATCACAAGAAGACAAGTTAGATCAGTTTATTACTCATGTTCAGCCTTTATTCCCTAATGCACATATCGTGCTATTTTCTTACAATTCTGAGCAGAGGCTCAAGATACTGCGTTCTAGTTTCCCAATCACCGATGCAATGAAGTCAGGCACATACCCGGCCTTAGCCGATACGGAGTTTAGTTACTTCCCTGATTTAGCTAATGATGCGGGGAAATTCTCAGACTATCACAATGACTTTCCTGTTTGGAAAAGTGGCGTTACCTTTTCCGTCTCCTCACTGACGCGGCGCTATAGCCTGTTTCTTGCGCGAACAACGCTGAATGCTTTTGACTTAAGTGAATTAGAAAAAATCCGAGAAGGCATGTTACTGGTTGAGATGGCCTTAAAATTACTGTCGTCTATGCGGGAGAGTAGTAGTGATCTTCAACGAAATGAGCAAGATGCAAAAAGGGTTTCTTTAGGTAAATTGGCCGCCGGTGTTGCGCATGAAATCAATAATCCACTCGGCTTTGTGATGAGTAATTTCAACACGTTAAGTTCCTATCTTGCCCAAGTGAAGGCACACCCAGAGATCCAGCAGATCAACGACCGTCAGTTGGCAGAAATACTTGATGATAGCGAGTCTATCATTGTGGAAAGTTTAGAGGGGCTTTCGCGTATTAAAAACATTGTAGCGAGCTTGAATGTGTATTATCACGAGTCCAAATTATCAGTTGGAATGGTCGATTTAAGAGACGTGGTTAGCTCTGCGACTAATATGGTGTTGGGTGAAATGAAGCTGAAAGCACGCTTAAATTATGAACCTCCTCAAATACCATTTTATGTTCTAGGGCAAACCCATAAGCTCCAACAAGTACTGATTAATTTGTTAGTCAATGCGTTACAGTCATTCTCTCATACTGATGGTGAAGTCAATGTCGCCTTGTATATGGAAAACAGCTTATTAATCGAGAATAAATCTAGTATCTGTCTATCGGTATGCGATAACGGTAAAGGCATTTGTTCGGAAGATTTAGTGTACGTTTTTGATCCTTTTTTTACCACCAAGCGTATCGGTGATGGCGCAGGACTTGGATTATCTGTTGCGAAAGAAATCATAGAAGAGCACCTCGGGAAAATTGAAATTCAGTCGACGATAGGTCAAGGAACCTGCGTCTATATTCGTTTACCGCTTTATGTTGCACCTCATCATTCGATGAAAGGATTGGGGTAATTGTATGTTTCGATATAAAGAAATTCTGCTTGTAGATGATGAGCCAGCGGTACTTAAAGCTTTAACTCGTGAATTCAAACCGCATTTTTCTGTGGTTCATTGTGCGAGTAGCGGCCTTGAGGCTCTGACTATTTTAGAGCGGCACCCTATCGAAATTGTGATTTCTGATTATCGAATGCCTAATATGGATGGGACAGAGCTGGTCGTCAATATTCGCAATAAGTATCCTCATGTTGTAACCATTATTCTATCTGGTCAAGCTGACATCAAAGGTTTGTCTCGTGCTTTGAACGAAGGGAAATTGCATCGTTTTCTCCAAAAACCATGGGATAGAGAGGAGCTGATTGAAACCATACGTTTGAGTTTATTGGAGCGTGAAGCATTGCTAGGTAGTGATGTGCTGACGAACTTAAAAAACCGGCGTACGTTAGATGAACAGATTATCGAATTGAAAAAACATGGTGACTCCTCATACGCTTTGGTCATGGTGAATATTGCTAATCTAGACGAAATTAACCATCAATACGGCGGAGCGCTTGGTAATCAATTTATTAAAACGCTGGCGTGGCATCTGAGTGATGGTAATACAGAGCCGGAAACCATATATCGCTACAAAGATAAGCTGTTTATGTGCATTCCATACAGCCCCAAAGGTTATCAAGTTGTGATGCGCCTATGTTCGCGACTCTCTCAGCCTGTTGAAGTCGACACACATCTTATTAAAACCAGATACACGGTTTTGCTCTGTGATGTCAAATCGTTGCATCAAGTCGATGATATATCTATTGCTGACCTTAATGAACGCTCGCGAGTGCGTTTGCACCATCAACTGCCAATTTACTGGCTCGATAATGATCCTCAATCCCGAGAGTTATTGGCGCTATTTTCTGTATTAAACGATATCGATAGACGCTATTTCTGCGCGTTTTATCAGCCGCAACTGTCGACGGTAACTGGTGATGTTTGTGGATTTGAAGCATTAGCTAGGCGCAAAACAGTTGAGAATGAGTGGCAATATCCAGCCAGTTTCTTACCCATAATTGAGCAGTATGGTTTAACTAAAGTGTTGACCGAAAAAATATTGGAAGACGTACTGATGTTCATCAAACAACATCAGAAACTAATTAAAGATCGAAATATCAGTGTTAATGTGCCTGGGAACATGTTGATAAATGGGCAATTTTACGAATTATTGACTAAGCTAACTACAAAGCTCAGTTGCGGTTTGAATAACTTGTCAATAGAGATAACGGAGCATGACTTTATTGAGGATTTTATTCAGGCGAAACAAGAACTCAGTAAACTGAAAGGGTTGGGATTGAGCTGTGCACTGGATGATTTTGGAACTGGATATGCGGGCTATGAATATCTGTGCGAAATGCCTTTCGATGTACTTAAAATTGATGGACGATTTGTTCAAGCAATTGGCAAATCAGCGTCCAATGAAGTTATTCTGAGGGCAATGATAGACAGTGCTGAATCACTTGAAATGGGAGTGATCGCCGAATGGGTTGATACTCAGGAGCAAGCGGATAAATTGAAAACCTTGGGCTGTTCCATTATCCAGGGGCATTTGGTGAGTCAGGCATTATCATCAGACGACGTGGTCAGTTATTTGTCTAGAATGGAGGAGGAACGATGGAAAATGTCGCACAAAAAATAGAGATTGGTGGTGATAGACTTAGCCTTCTGCTGCTAGATGATGAGAGCGAAATTCTAAAATCACTAACGAGGGTTTTGCGTACAGATTATGACATAGTTTCTTTTAATAGCGGAAAGGAAGCCTTGGAATATTTAGAGCAACATGAGGTCTCTATTATTATCTCTGATATGCGGATGCCAGAGATGGATGGTGCCGATTTTCTCGCAAAATCAAAAGAATTATATCCTGAGACGATTCGTATCCTGCTTACTGGATATAGTGATATTCAGTCAACCGTCAGGGCAGTAAATTCCGGCGGAATTCATACCTATATTGGCAAACCATGGGATAACGAAAACCTAAAATTGATCGTTTCAAAAGCAGCGGAGTTTTATCGTCTGACAAAAGAGCGAGAACATTTGGCTATCGAGTTAGAAAAACGCAATAGCGAGCTCGAAGTGGTGAATCTAGCCTTGGAGGACAATAATCGTAAGCTGGCTGAATTTAATCAAGATTTAGAGCAGAAGGTAAAAGAGAGAACGTTAGAGCTGCAATCATCTAATAAAAAGTTAGAACATTTATTGATAAGTCGTAACAAGACGTTTAAAGATATACTAGGTATGGTTACTGCGATCATTCAATATCGAACGGGACACCCAGCCGATCACGCAGAGCGTATTGCCAACCAAGCGAAGGTAGTAGCGCAGCGGTTAAAACTACCTGAAAGCCAAGTCAGTCATGTCTATTTGTGTGGTTTGATGCACCAAATAGGATTAATCGGTGCGAAAGATAAAGAACTTGAAAAGTTGATTGTTGATCCAGAAACCTCAATTCCTCAGAGTCCTAACGCCAATTCTGTATTAGGCGCCGAGATTTTAGGCCGAATTAAGCGCTTTGAACCACTAGTTGAGATCATTCGCCACCAAGATGAGTTGTATGACGGTACTGGTAAGCCAGGCCATTTACATGGTGAAGAAATACCTTTGTGTTCACGTATTATTAAAGTGGTTAAAGATTATGACTACTATATTGCATCACCAAATAATCCACGTCGTATGCATACCAAAAGTGCGCAGAGTTATATAAAAGAGCAGGCTGGAACCTTGTATGACCCCACTGTCGTGGATGCTTTTTTAATGGTAGTAACTTCGTTAAAACACTTGGAGGATGGCCTAGAATTGTGCATTGGTTTGAGTGAAGTGAAACCGGGTATGAAAATTAAGCGTGATTTGTACTTACCCAATGGAAACTTAATGTTGACCGCTGGCAATCAAATTAACTCAGCTTTGTTGGCGAAATTAAAAGAGCTTGAAGAACAGACTAATATGCCAATCGCGGTTTACATCGGTTAATTTAAAAAGAGTGCCGCATCAGCAGCACTCAATTGAATCTTTTATTGTTTTGCAAACAGATAAGTACGGAACCCACCAATCAAGTTACGTGCTTTAAAGCCATTATTGGCCAGTTGGCGGTAGGCTACATTACCGCGCAACCCGACTTGGCAATAAATGATGATCTCTTTGTCTTTGGGCAGTTCATCCATACGTTGACGAAGTTGGTCAACCGGAATATTGATGTCGCCTTTGAGATGATTACCATTTTCACGTTCACTTGGATTACGTACATCCAAAATAATATGCGTGTCATTTAGCGAATCGATTTGATCAAAATGAATGGCTTTTGCATCGCCTTTCATTATATTTGTCGCGACAAAAGCTGCTTGGTTAATCACATCTTTCGCGCTGCCGTATGGTGGCGCGTAAGTCAGCTCTAAGTGTTGTAGTTGTTCTACTGTCATACCTGCACGTTGAGCGACAGCCATCACGTCGATACGCTTGTCGATGCCATCTTTACCCACCGCTTGTGCCCCGAAGATTTTGCCTGATTTTGGATCGAACAGCATTTTGAACGACACCACTTCAGCGCCCGGATAGTAGCTCGCATGGCTGGCTGTGTGAACGTACACTTTTTCGTAATCAACGCCGTCACGTTTTAGTTGCTTCTCATTTTTGCCTGTGGATGCCACGGCTAAGTCGAATATTTTACAGATTGCGGTTCCTTGTGTTCCTTGATAGGTTTCGTTACGACCAAGCATGTTATCAGCTGCCATGCGACCTTGGCGATTGGCAGGACCTGCGAGTGGAACCAGCGTTTGTTTGCCTGTAACAAAATCCTTTTCTTCGATCGCATCGCCGACAGCGTAAATCGCTGGATCGCTGGTCTGCATCTGTTCGTTCACCCAAATACCACCAAGTTCACCGAGTTGTAAGCCCGCTTCAGCAGCCAGTTTGGTTTCTGGACGCACACCAATCGCCATAATCAGGATGTCAGTGGTGAGTATTTCACCATTGCTGAGCACAAGATCCAGTTCACCTTCGATGTGTTTGTGCTCCAGAGTTTCACCCGATTCTGTGCTAGGTAACGTCGTCGCTGGTTTATATTCGACCGATTTCAAGGCAACCCCTAAACGTAAATCGATGCCTTTAGCGCGAATTTCCGCATGAGCAAAGCCCGCCATTTCACTATCGACAGGTGTCATTACCTGATCAGCCATTTCGATCAGCGTGGTTTTGATACCAAGGTGATGGAACGCTTCCATCATTTCCAAACCGATAAAACCACCGCCGACGACAGTTGCATGCTCAGGTTTATTCATTTGCAGCGTCTGGATGATTTTATCCATATCTGGAATGTTGCGCAGCGAATGGGTCAGTGGGTTTTGAATCCCAGGAATCGACGGGACAATAGGACCCGCTCCAGGGGAAAGCAGCAAAAAATCATAACTTTCTTGGTACTCTGACTGATCCAGCAGATTGCGTACAGTGATGGTTTTCGCTGCACGATTAATGCGCAGCACTTCATTCATAGTGCGCACATCTACATTAAAACGCGCTAAAAAGCTTTCCGGTGTTTGTAGCAGCAAATTGCTGCGCTCTTTGATGTCACCGCCGATGTGATATGGCAAGCCACAGTTAGCAAATGAAACGAAGGGGCCCCGCTCAAACATAATGATTTCAGCTTCTTCGCTGAGTCGACGAGCACGAGCCGCTGCGGATGCACCACCCGCGACACCACCAATAATCACAATCTTAGTCATAAATTACTCCAGTAAAATTAAACAAAAGCGGCATGGTAAGGTAAGTAAATCCTCAGTGCAGGCCAAGCTTTTTCAAGAAAAAGGCCGCTGGACAAATCCCTGTGAAAGCGCTTTGAATTAAGTTCACTCCAACAAATACCGTTAGCCAAATAAAGTTTGAATGGACAAACACAGTTAAAACGATCGACAGCAGTACCATGCTGCCCGCCAATATTCTTACCCCATTTTCAATCGTCATGTTGTTACCCTCCGTTGTAAATTAAAGTCACTATAAATTTATTGATTAGCAATGTCTAATGTTAATTTATCTAATTTTGAATAAGCTAAATAAGCGTTGACTAAATCTCATTCATTAGTATTATCTAATTAAATGCAATGCGAAGGGGGAATGATGGAGATCACATCAGTCAATGTGGAGCAAATGAAAACAAATGCGATAGAGGTTTCAGAGTTGCTTAAAACGATGGCCCACCCTGAGCGTTTGATGGTGCTTTGCCAGTTAATTAATGGTGAGGTGGGCGTTGGAGAATTGCAGCAAAGCTCGATGTTAAGTCAATCAGCCTTTTCGCAACATTTAACCGTGCTTCGTAAGCAAAATATGATCAAAGCAAGAAAGGAGTCACAGCAAGTCTTCTATTCGCTATCGGATCCGCGGGTTGTACAGCTTATTCAAAGTTTGCAGACCGTTTTTTGTAATTAGTTCATTTGTCATAGGTTAAAAGGATAAATAATGTTGTTTTCTATTCCTTGGGAATCGTTGTTAGGTGGTGTTTTACTAGGGATATCGACTTCACTCATGTTGCTGTTTAACGGCAAAATTGCTGGGATAAGTGGGGTGTTAACGGGATTGATGACGCCTAAAACGCGTGATTTTGCATGGCGTTTGTTATTTGCACTTGGCATGGTAACCGGTGGTGCTATTGCCGTTTGGTTTTTAAATGCACAAGTGCCGCAAACTTTTAACTTTAATAACGGTGTTTTGGCGCTTGCTGGCCTATTAGTTGGGGTAGGCACTCGATTAGGAAATGGTTGCACCAGTGGCCATGGTATCTGTGGTGTTGGCCGACTATCCACTCGCTCTATTGCGGCGACAGGTACCTTCATGGGCGTTGCTGCCATTACTGTGTTTGTACGCCTTCATCTTCTATAAGTGAGTCAAAATGAATCAGATGTTGTTTAGATTAACCTCGTTAGTGGCAGGTATTTTGTTTGGTGCGGGTATGGTTATCTCAGGAATGGCCAATCCAGCCAAAGTCGTAGGTTTTTTGGATGTGGCTGGTGCTTGGGATCCAAGCTTAATGTTTGTGATGGGAGGTGCATTGGCCGTTTTTATGCCGACCTATTTCATCGTTATTAAAGCAAGACAGCAGCCTATAAACGCAGAAAAATTCTGTTTAGCGACGACTCGCAGTGTTGATACCCGGCTTATCTCTGGTGCTGCGATTTTTGGGTTAGGTTGGGGATTAGTGGGCATCTGTCCAGGGCCAGCACTATCAAGCCTTGCACTGGGTAATATTGAGGTATGGCTATTCTTTATCTCAATGATGGTTGGGCTTGGTGCAACTAATTTGTTGATCTGCATTAAGAATAATAAACAACAGCAAACGCAAACGGTTTAATCTAACTAGAATTCAATAAGCAAGTGGAATCGTAACGATCAACATGAGGGATGGGTATGAAAAGGCGAATTTGGATTGCGTGTATTGCCTTAATCACGAGCGGCTATTGGGCCGTTGGCTATGCTGATGATCGTTATATCGTGACCTATGAGCTGATACCACAGCAGATTGCATTTGAAGGTGTTGTCCAGCCAGTTAACAAAGGGACAGTTGCGGCTCAAACCTCTGGTCGAGTCGTTGGTGTGTATGTCGACGTTAACGATTTTGTTAAAAAGGGCGACGTGCTATTAGAAATCAGCGCTATTCAGCAATCGGCTTCTTTAGACGCATCTCAAGCTCAGTTAACCAGTGCAGAGGCTCGAAATCGTGAAGCTCAAGCTCAACTAAAGCGTTATCGACTGCTGTTTCCTAAAGGTGCGATTTCACAAGACCAAATGGATGGCGCTGAAGCTCAAGCTCGAAGTGCTGCTGCGGCCGTCAAGGCGGCAAAAGCCGCAGTCGTGCAGGCGAAGGAGTCACTTGGATACACCAATATTACCGCCCCTTATGATGGTGTCGTGACGGAGCGACATGTAGAGCTGGGTGAAACGGTGGCTCCGGGTACTGCGCTGCTCAGTGGTTTCTCATTCAATGAGTTGCGTGTTGAAACGGCCATTCCGCAGCGCTATCAGCCTGCAGTCACCAATGTTGCTCAATTCCAAGTCATTATGCCTACGGGCGATAAAATAACCCCAATCGATTACAGCTTATTCAGTTATGCCGACCCTCAATCACATACATTCAAAATCCGTCTTGAACTGCCTCGTGTAGATCAAACTAACAAGCTCGGGCAAGTGATGCCAGGAATGTGGGTCAAGACAGAGTTTAATTATGGTCAACGTGAGGTGATGCTCATTCCTGTTGCCGCTGTGATTCGCCGAGCAGAACTGAGTGCCGTATATCGCATCGTTGATGATAAACGACTGCTAAATCCAGTGCGATTAGGGCAAACCTATGGTGAATATGTGGAAGTATTATCTGGCTTGGAACAAGGTGATACGGTCGCAAGCCGTGTATTTACACAAGTAGGTGAGTGATATGGATAATCGTTTAGGCGTCTCAGGACGTATTGCCAAAGCTTTTCAGACTTCAGCGATGACGCCGTTGCTCGCGATTGTTGGGTTACTGATGGGCGTTTTTGCGGTAATGGTTACCCCTAAAGAAGAAGAGCCGCAAATCGATGTGACCTTTGCCGATGTGTATATTCCTTTTCCCGGAGCTTCTCCGGCGGAAGTGGAAAGTTTAGTGACGAACCCAGCAGAGCAGATCATCTCTGAAATTGAGGGAATTGATAAAATTTACTCTTTTTCACAACCCGATGGTGCGATGATTGTGGCTATCTTTGATGTCGGCGTTCCTAGAAACGACGCCGTGGTTCGTATTTATAATAAACTCTATTCCAATAAAGATTGGATGCCAAAAGGCGTTGGGGTGGGCGAGCCGATCATTAAACCTAAAGGCATTGAAGATGTGCCTATCGTCAGCATTACGTTATCCGATAAAACGGGTACTTTGGACAACCAGCAGTTAACGCAAGTGGCCCATGGTTTAGAAACAGAGCTCAAACGCATTGATGGTACACGAGATATTTATACGATAGGTCGCCACCCTACTATTGTTGATGTACGTTTAGACCCCGTTAAAATGAACAGCTTTGGCATCACGTTAGATCAACTGAATCAGCATCTTCCTGCGGCGAACCACAGCTCTCCAATGTTGAAACTAACGCATGAAAATCAGCAGTTTCCCGTCCAAATTGGTCAGTTTTTAACAAAAGTTGAAGAAGTAAAGCAATTGGTGATTGGGCTGCATAACCAGGCACCGGTATATTTAGCGGATGTCGCTACGGTTCAATTGGGTGTTGATACATCAACCCAACAAGTTTGGACCAGTGATAAGCAAGGTATTTATCCAGCAGTTACTTTAGCCATCGCTAAAAAAGGAGGCGAAAACGCCGTTCGTGTAGCTGAGATGCTTGAAGCTCGAGTTGCAGAACTTGAAAATCAGTTAATTCCACACGGAATCAGTGTTGAAATCACGCGTGACTACGGGAAAACCGCCGCCGATAAAAGCAATACATTGATCGGCAAATTGATTTTTGCAACCACTGCAGTCGTTATTTTGGTAGTTATTGCGATGGGATGGCGTGAGGCTATCGTGGTCGGTATGGCTATTGTTGTTACCTTGATGATGACACTGTTTGCATCATGGGCATGGGGTTTTACACTCAACCGGGTCTCGCTTTTTGCGTTAATTTTCTCTATTGGCATTTTAGTGGACGATGCCATTGTTGTTGTGGAAAATATTCACCGTCATATGGCGTTAGGTAAGCGCAAACTGGCGGATCTCATTCCTACGGCGGTTGATGAAGTGGGTGGACCCACAATCCTTGCTACCTTAACCGTGATTGCCGCACTGTTGCCAATGGCCTTTGTCTCTGGGCTTATGGGCCCGTATATGAGCCCAATTCCCATCAATGCTTCGATGGGAATGCTGATTTCATTGGCGGTTGCATTTGTCTTTTCACCTTGGTTAGCGGCCAAGTTTCTTAAGCCTTCATCGCATCAAGCACAATCTCAATCAACTCAAGGCATCTTTCACCGAATCATGAATCCTTTCGTGGTCTCGGCTGCACAAAGACGTAACCGCTTTTTCTTGATGCTTGCGGTATTTGCGCTTATTGCTGGCTCCCTATTACTGCCAATCACAAAGGCCGTGGTTTTAAAAATGCTGCCTTTCGATAATAAATCAGAGTTTCAAGTGGTATTGGATATGCCTGAAGGGGCGTCGCTTGAGAAAACGCAACGCGTTTTATTTGAACTTGGCACGGTGTTAAATAGCGTGCCTGAAGTCAGTGGGTATCAGATTTACGCAGGTACAGCCGCACCGATCAACTTCAATGGCCTTGTGCGTCATTATTTTATGCGCAATCAAGCCAACCAAGGCGATATTCAGGTGAACCTGTTAGGGCGAAAAGAGCGCGATAAAGATAGTCATACGATTGCAAGTGAGGTACGCCCTAAGCTTAATGAGGTTGCCAGCCGATTTGGCGGTAAAGTCAAAGTCGTTGAAGTTCCACCGGGGCCACCCGTTTGGTCACCTATTTTAGCGGAAGTTTATGGTCCGACACATGACATTCGGGCACAAGCGGCAAGGATGCTACGCGGGATCTTCCACGAAACAGCGGATATTGTCGATATCGATATGTATCTACCGGAAGTGCATCAAAAATGGCAAGTAGTGATTGATCGCAGCAAAGCGTCACACTATCAAGTACCTTATGCTTCGATAGTCGATGCTTTGGCGACGGCAGTCGGTGGAAAGCCGATCACCTATTTGCACAGTGAGCACAGCAAGTACCCAATCCCCATTCAAGTGCAAGCTAGTGAAAACGTCAAAGTCCGATTAGATCAAGTGTTGAACATGAAAGTAGGGAGCACTGCGGGCAGTGCATATCCATTGTCTGATTTAGTCACTATTCGCCAAACTCAAATGGATGACTACATTGTGCATAAAAACCTGTTACCAATGGTGATGGTGGTGGCGGATATGACGGGTGAAACAGACAGCCCCTTATACGGTATGTTTGAAATGGCGTTCAACATCAATGCACTTGGTCTACCTGTGGAACAGTATTATATCCACCAACCTACAGGGTTAAATGGTGTCGAAATATTCTGGGATGGTGAATGGACGATCACTTATGAAACATTCCGCGACATGGGCATTGCCTACGCGGTTGGGATGATCCTTATTTACTTACTGGTTGTCGCGCAGTTTAAGTCCTACCTTGTTCCGTTGATCATTATGGCTCCAATTCCACTGACGATTATTGGCGTCATGCCCGGCCATGCGTTACTTGGTGCTCAGTTCACCGCCACGTCGATGATTGGGATGATAGCACTCGCGGGGATT
Organism: Vibrio sp. ZOR0018; assembly: GCF_963865925.1. Classification (NCBI taxonomy): domain Bacteria; kingdom Pseudomonadati; phylum Pseudomonadota; class Gammaproteobacteria; order Vibrionales; family Vibrionaceae; genus Vibrio; species Vibrio sp. ZOR0018. The sequence continues at coordinate 89,051 of NZ_CAWMCN010000108.1, forward strand.
ATTGTGCGTAACTCCATCTTGCTGGTTGATTTCATTAATCAGCAGGTTGAAGAAGGTGTGGCATTTTCCGAAGCGGTTATTCAGTCTGCGGCTGTTCGTGCTAAACCCATCATGCTTACCGCTTTAGCGGCCATGATCGGGGCGGTATTCATTTTAGATGATCCCATTTTTAATGGCTTAGCCATTAGCCTGATTTTTGGTATCTTTGTTTCTACCGTCTTAACTTTATTGGTTATTCCTGTTTTGTACTACGCTGTCATGCATCGACGTTTTAGCTAACGATTACAGTGAAACTCGACACTAGCAAGAAAGGCGTTGAATATTCAGCGACTTTCTATTGGAGCTTCTTCAGATTATTTATCACCTTCCTACTTGAAGCTCTATCGGTGTTGGCTGCGTCGTTCATCCTGCTTACATAGTAATATCTATACTCATAGTGTTTCATTTGCATGTCTACCTGCAACTCCAAGTTTTTTGGCTATAGTCGGATTAAGTTATTGAGCAACTGGATATATCGAGAGACTGTTTACCCAAAATATTTTTCCCCTGTCGTCATTGGTGTTGCTTTGACGATTCTTTTTATTTACATTTTGATGTTAAGGCGAGCTGTTAGATATAAATAAAAAAGAGTCTTACTTCCATCTTCTATATTGCCATATCCATTGGGCAGGATGTGTCCTAATAACAATTTCCATTGCACTTGCTAGTTTCTGAGCATCTTTTACTATTTTTTCACTTAAGGTACCTTCATGTTCAAGCTTAAAGGAAGAGAAATGCATTTTCTGTATATTTCCTGATGTTAAAGCATAGTGAAAATATATAGGGCACCCTAGTTTGTGAGCTAGAAAAAAAGGAGTCGGTGCGAGTTCTGTTTTTTGACCAAACCATTCGACGGGGACACCTTTAGTACGCATATCCATATGCAGTACAATCCAGTAGCCTTGTTTGATTTGCTCCAGTAATGCAATCAACAGGTTATCTTGGCGCAAAAGATGTGGAATTTTAGCTAAGTGAGCAGCCTGAGTGATCATGATATTTTCATCGATACGATCGCCAGACTTACCTGCACCAAAAATAGTTTTTGTTCGAATGCCTTTCTGGTTAAGTAACCAAGTTACTCCATCATAAACCCCCATGTGTGGACACATAATGATGCCTCCAGTCGTCGCACTAGCAATGTGGCTAAAAGCGGATTGGTCAATAATTTCATAAGCATAATGAGCGTGGTGACAAAACCCAACCAGATTTTTGAGGGAAATAAGAGCAGCCTCTTCAGCAATTATTTTTTGTTGTTGATCATTCAGAGCGGGTAATGCGTATGATAGCCCTTGTTGGGCTATGTGCATTTTTTTTCTCGCTAATATTCTTGCACCTAAATGACAAAGTGCTACTTTAAAAGAGAGAGGCAGATAGAAAATAACAGTGACGAGGTGTTTTAATATCAAGTGGCGCATTTTAATTCTCGGCATATTGAGTAAACCATTCAATAACTTCGTTTACACTGGCTTTTTGATCGAAGGTGATATCCATTAAATCAACGAAAATATTAAACTGATTTTCTACTTGGGCGATAAGATCAATAAAAGCAAAAGAATCTATTTCATCAAAAAATCGAGTTAATTTACGCTCATTTATTTCTGACTTATCTATGCCAAGCTTATCAATAATAAATTGTTCAATATTCATAATATTTGTGTCTCTAGCTGTTTTTGTAATGCTTTTATGTCTGTTTTGCCATTGATGTTGAGAGGTAATTTATCGAGTATGTACCACTCTTTCGGAACAAAAATTGGATTTAATCTCTTTTTACATTCCGAGATCCATTGATTGGGTTGCCATTGCTCTGGTTTACTGACAAAGGCGACGGTGCCGCTAGCATAACCTGACGGGCTCAATGGCCAAGGAACAATGGCAATACTGTGTGATTGTGTTACCTGACGGGCGATGGTTTCTATTTCTCCTAATTCCACACGTTGCCCTGCAATTTTAACTTGGTGATCCAGTCGTCCTAGATGAATGAGGTGAGAATCGCGTATTGAAACTAGGTCGCCGGTACGATACCAACGTATACCGTCTTTTAAAAAATAAGCTTTAGCGGTATTGGTTTTATCGTTGAGATAACCTTCGGTTAATTGTGGACCTGATAGACATAATTCACCGGTAGTGTTCGCCAGCGTATTAGTGATGCGGTGCCATTGTTGTTCTTCATCAATGATGGCAAGTTGATGATCGGAAAAGCTATTTCCGATAGGAACGCTATTGAAGTGCAAATCATCACATGATTGGTATAGATGAGAGGTTACTGCTACGGTACATTCGGTTGGACCATAGAGATTAATCACCGCACACCCCGTCGCCATTTCCCACCGATAAGCCAATTCAGGGAGAAGCGCTTGCCCGCAGAAAAAGCTTAGCCTTAGTGAAGGCATTGAGTGTTCGACGAGATTATCTCGCTGCAAGCAGAGCTCAATGACTGTTGGGACCGATAACCAAGCGGTTAATTGGTGATGGCGAATGAATCCGACAGGGTTTAATTTAACCAATTCAGGAAGGCTATATAAGCAAGCACCGGACATCATCGCACAAAAAATATCATGCACTGAGAGATCAAAACTTAAGTCAGAGAATTGAGCAACACGATCATCACTTGTCATGGGCCATCTGTGGTAAATATTCCCCAAATAGCTGTGCAGATTATCGTAGTTGACCGCTATTCGTTTTGGTTTTCCTGTGGAACCCGAAGTTTGCATAATATAGGCGTAACGGCTTCCGTCTGGAGCGGTCAATTGCGTTTTCCAAAATGAAAAGTCATCTTCTGTTGAGTCGATAGTATAGAACTCATGATCGGGGTATCGCGCACTTATCTCACGGACATCAACTCCAGATAAACAAAATATCTGATAATGGATAGGGGCTATTTCAAGAATGTCAGAAAGACGGTGTAATTGGTGTTTATCAATCACTAGAGCGGTGCAACCTGTCTCTTCAAGAGTTTCTATGATTTGTTTCGAGGCCAGCCGTTGGTTCAATGGGATATACGTTTTACCGCCTAAATAGCATCCCCAAATAGCGGCGTATGCGCTGAGGTCGCGCTGCGACAAAATAGCAATATTAGTAATGGAAAGTGACTGCCACTGTTTATTTAAAGCGCAAGCAATTGCGGTCATTTGTTGGTACGTGTAGCTGCACTTATCCACCCAAAGAGCAGGTTTATGGAGATGGTTCTGGATTGCATTAAGCACAATTGAACGTATATCAAATAACATAAGGCACTATTTTTACTTAAAATATTGAACGTCTGAATGGGTGTAATCATAGAGGGTTATTGAGTAAATTGATTGTAATGAATTGTCTGATCGGTGTAAGTGTTTGTCAGTTTCAACGCATGAAACCGGGGCTTATATAGTGCAGGCTAGCGAAAAATCACGCTCCTTAGCGGGCAATGATCCCTTAATTGATGAGTTAATACTTGCCATTTAGGGCGGTTCTGCTGCTAATCGACACATACCTTTTGATTTTAACATCGCAATCCCTCACTGATCGAATGTGAAGGCTTAGCCCATCAGGTTTGGTGAAATTTCAAGAGGAAAAATCAAAAATTTGCAATTTTCATCGTTTCTTTTCTAAGTGAGATCTACTACTCCAAGATCGCATTGATCTTGTTCAATGCTCGGTTTTTATTGATCCAAATCAATACCCTAAGTTGGGAGTTTTCGTTAAATGCACCACAATATATTGTGTCAGTCGGATAATAAACTGCTCTATATAGTGTATTTGTGGATAACTCTGTGAGTATGCTAGGGGTAAGGAGAAATGGTGAAACCTATCGTAATCAAACGTGACGGATCGAGAGCCCCGTTCAACCGTGATCGCATTCAATCTGCCGTGGAAAGTGCAGCTGAACATATTGATAAAGAGATCGCTATTTACGCACTCAATGTGGCGTTGGCGGTAGAACTGAAGCTCAAAGATTACGATGAAGTCCATATCGCCGAGATTCAAACCTTAGTAGAGAACGAGCTAATGCAAGGGCCCTATAAAGCATTAGCTCGTTCATACATCGAGTACCGACACGATCGTGATATCGCGCGTGAAAAGCAAAGTGCCTTGACGCAAGAGATTGAAGGCCTTATCGAAGAAAGTAATGCCGATCTGCTCAATGAAAATGCGAATAAAGACGGCAAAGTTATCCCAACGCAGCGTGACTTACTGGCTGGTATTGTGGCGAAACACTACGCTAAAACCCGCATTTTACCACGTGATATTGTGCAAGCGCATGAAGAGGGTGATATCCACTATCATGACTTGGATTACGCTCCCTTTTTCCCAATGTTTAACTGCATGCTGATTGATTTAAAAGGCATGCTCACTCATGGCTTTAAGATGGGTAATGCGGAAATTGATACGCCAAAATCAATTTCAACCGCCACCGCAGTGACCGCGCAAATTATCGCTCAGGTTGCGAGTCATATTTACGGCGGCACCACCATCAACCGTATCGATGAAGTGCTTGAACCTTATGTGACAGCCAGTTACGACAAACATTTAGAAATAGCAAAAGAGTGGGATATTCATCATCCCGAAGCCTTTGCTATGTCCCGTACAGAAAAAGAGTGCTACGACGCATTCCAGTCACTTGAATATGAAGTCAACACTTTGCATACCGCGAATGGGCATTATGTAGTAAAGAACTTTATGAAACTACTATGTGTGTGTGCGTACTGCTTCTCTCAAGGAAACTTTTCACTTGCACTACAAGCCTCTAAACTAGTGGATTCAATGACACTACAGAATTCATTTCACCTTGTTGAACTGGCTGTTTTTTCACGAGAGCACTCTCGTGATTTTGCGAAAAAGCAAAACCTTCAAAAACAAGCCTTCCAAATTGCAGCTTAAAAACTAAAACTATAAGGAGAAATGAACATGATTATGAAGCAACACGAATCAGTAGTTGTGGTTAAACGTGACGGTGCAAAAGCAACCTTTAACGCACAACTAATTAAGAATGCTGTTCAATCAGCAGCAAAAAGCATCAACTGCCCTAAGCGCGACCTTGGCGATATTGTTGCCGCTAACGTATGCGAGAAGATGAATGGCAGAACCGAGATCGAGATTTGTGATATCCAGTCTCTAGTAGAAAAAGAACTAATGCATGTCGATGAAGATGTAGCTCGTGCTTACATTGAGTATCGCCATGACCGTGATATACAACGTGAAAAAGCAAGTGCATTAAGTGCTGAAATTTCTGGTTTGGTAGAGCAAAGCAACGCTGACCTACTGAATGAAAATGCAAATAAGGACAGCAAGGTAATTCCGACACAGCGCGATCTTCTTGCTGGTATCATCTCTAAGCATTACGCAAAGCACCATATGCTACCGCGTGACATCGTACAAGCACATGAGAATGGTGAAATCCATTATCATGATCTGGATTACTCTCCATTCTTCCCGATGTTCAACTGCATGATTGTAGATCTAGAGAACATGCTGAAGAACGGTTTCCGCATGGGTAACGCAGAAATCGACACACCTAAGTCAATCCAAACAGCTACAGCAGTTACTGCCCAAATAGTAGCGCAAGTAGCTAGCCATACTTATGGTGGCACTACATTGAACCGATTAGATGAGGTACTAGCACCTTACGTTACTGTAAGTTATGAGAAGCACCTAGCTACTGCGAAAGAGTGGGATGTGAAGAATCCTGAAGAATATGCATGTAAGCTGACTGAGAAAGAAGTCTATGATGCATTTCAATCTCTAGAATATGAGATCAACACGTTATTCTCAAGTAATGGGCAGACGCCATTTTTGTCGGTGAACTTTGGATTGGGTACAAGTTGGGAATCCAAGCTGATCCAAAGGTCTATTTTTATAAATAGAATCAAAGGATTGGGGAAAAATAAGAAGACTGCTGTTTTCCCTAAACTACTATATACGATCAAAGATGGTATTAACTTAAAAAGAGAAGATCCAAACTATGACATTAAGCAACTTGCGCTTGAGTGTGCCTCAAAACGCATGTACCCAGATATTCTTAACTATGACAAAGTTGTTGAAGTGACTGGCTCATTTAAGGCTCCTATGGGTTGTCGCAGTTTCCTCGGTCTTTATGTGGATGAGAATGGAAATGAGATTCATGAAGGACGTAACAACCTGGGCGTAGTTAGCCTAAACTTGCCACGTATTGCGATAGAAGCTAATGGTGATGAAGCTAGGTTCTATGAAATCTTGGAAGAGCGAACCGAACTTGTTCGTCGAGCACTTGAGACACGTATTGATCGCCTTCGTGGGGTCAAAGCTCGCGTTGCACCTATTTTGTACACGGAAGGAGCACTAGGTATTCGCTTAAATCCTGATGATGAAGTCCTGGATATCTTTAAGAATGGCCGAGCGTCTATCTCAATGGGTTACATTGGTATTCACGAGACTATCAATGCACTATATGCCAAAAATGGCGAACATATCTTTGATAATGAATCTCTGCGCCAGAAAGGCATCGAGATTGTTAAATTTATGAAGAGCAAAGTTGATGGCTGGAAAGAAGAGAGTGTGTGGGGCTATAGCTTATACAGCACTCCCTCAGAAAATCTATGTACTCGATTCTGTTCACTAGACACCAAAGAATTCGGTGTATTGGACGGAGTCACTGATAAAGGTTACTACACAAACAGTTTCCACCTTGATGTGCAAAAGAAAGTTAATCCATATGACAAGATAGATTTCGAAATGCCATACCCTGAACTTGCAAGTGGTGGTTTCATTTGTTACGGCGAGTTCCCTAATATGCAACGTAACATCGAAGCTCTGGAGGACGTATGGGATTATAGCTACGAAAGAGTTCCATATTATGGCACCAACACGCCAATTGATGAGTGTTACGAGTGTGGCTTCTCTGGAGAATTCACATGCACCAGCAAAGGTTTTACTTGTCCTAAATGTGGTAACCATGACCCTAAGAAGGTTTCAGTTACGCGTCGCGTGTGTGGTTACTTGGGTTCTCCTGACGCTCGACCATTTAACTCTGGTAAGCAAGAAGAAGTTCTTCGACGTGTGAAACATATGTAGGTTCAAATGAACTACCATAAATATCAGCAAGTTGATGTTGTAAATGGCGAAGGCACACGTTGCACCCTGTTTGTCGCAGGGTGTGAACACAATTGCCGAGGCTGCTACAACAAGTCAACGCTAAATCCAAATTCAGGTCATCCATTTACCAAAGAAATGGAAGATCAGATAATTGCAGACCTCAAAGATACTCGTATTAAGAGGCGTGGGTTGTCACTATCTGGTGGTGACCCTCTGCATCCTGCAAATGTAAACAGTATCTACAAGTTAGTTCTAAGAGTGAAAGAGGAATGCCCTGACAAAGATATTTGGATGTGGACTGGATACACTATTGATGAGTTGTCCTCAGAGCAAAGGTCTATCATAGAGCATGTTGATGTTCTAATTGATGGTAGGTTTGAGCAAGATAAGTATGATCCTGAACTGCTATGGCGCGGAAGCTCGAATCAAATCATACATAAGTTTAATATTTAGTGCCATAATTCTGAAATGTAGTTGTAGGCTCCCCCCGACTTCAGAAAATTAAGGGGGGCAGCAGTTTGATTTCTCCCTTTCATAAATCAATGTTTTTACTGAAATAGTAAAGCACTGAATCAATTTTCTCCACGATCTAGCTTACAAGGCTGTTTACCAAACTTTGCCTATGTAGGCAAAACTGACTTTAGAGACTTCCTCCGAAGATAGACCAGTATCATTAATGTCTAATCCTTGCGAGCTATTTTTATATGCAGCTTGCTTCTTTGTTATTTTGCCGTTGACCATAATCACACAACAAATCGCCTAGTGTTGAGTTTCATATAAATCGAGCGCAATATGAACTCTATACCTTGCATCTTCAAAAAGCTCTATAAGGAAATCGTTTGTGAGCAATAATAAATCGGGATTTTATGCATACGCTTCATCGCCAGCAGAAATTGGCCAAACGGTAGAGTTGGCTGTAAAAACCTCTAGTTCACAAATAGAAACTTGGCGAGCACTAGATATACCAGGCCACTTTATCTCGGAGAAAGTTTTGGAGGGCATTGATGCTTGTGAATTCCTTGTTGCAGACATCTCAGTACTAAATTTCAACGTTACATATGAGATTGGTTATGCAATAGGCAAAGGTAAGCGTGTACTTTTGACAAAAAACAAGAGTATTAAAGAGGGAAGCCCTTCAATAAAAGAGGTGGGTATTTTTGACACACTTGGGTATCAAGAGTATCAGAATTCTTCCGAGTTAAGTGGATTCCTCAATTCAGCAATTCCAGATCGCCCACTTAGTTTCTCCAAAAAAATTAATATTAAGTCTCCAGTATATCTACTAGAAGGAATGCATAAGACTGATTGGGCTACACGTATAGTATCTCGGATTAAGAAGGCGAGATTTCTGTTTAGATCGTTTGATCCGAATGAACAGCCTAGATTATCTGCAAATGATGCCATAAACCAAGTTTCTCAGTCTCACGGGATAGTTGTGCCGCTTTTGTCCAGTTCAGCAGTTGGTTTTGAAGTTCACAATATGAGAGGAGCTTTCATTGCTGGTTTGGCAGATGGTATGTCCAAAGCTCTATGTATACTTCAGCATGAGGATGAGCCAGTTCCTTTGGACTATCGTGACTTTGTATCAATGTCCTATCATCCAGATGATATAAATGATCATATTGCTGATTTTGCAGGTAAAGTCGCTGAAGCATTTCAGCAAGATGTGAGGGTTGTTACACCTCATAATGATACATTCCTTCAGTCAGTTGATTTAGGGGCTACCTCGGCAGAAAATGAGATGCGTTCTCTAGAAAGTTACTACTTAAAAACTGACCAGTTCCTCAAGTCTTTAAGAGGTGAAGCAAATATAGTTGTAGGGCGAAAAGGTTCTGGTAAATCTGCAATTTTTTTGCAAGTAAGGGATAGAGAAAGAAATAAAAAAGGGAATATTGTTTTAGATCTAAAACCAGACGGATACAAACTGATCAAATTCAAAGAACTTATTCTATCTTTTCTCGAAGAAGGAACTTTTCAACATACAATAATGGCTTTTTGGGAGTATGTATTACTTTTAGAAATATGCTACAAAATCCTAGAAAAAGATCGAGAACAGCACACTCGGGACCACACATTGTATGACTCGTACAGGACTTTAGCTGACTTGTACCATGCAGACGGATACGAAACAGAAGGTGACTTCTCAGAGAGGATGAGTTCGTTGATGGAGAAGATATCTACGGAGTATAGATCCAAGCATGGAGATCAAACTAATGTTAGATTAAACACTTCTAAGCTAACAGAAATGCTCTACTGTCATGATGTAAAACACTTATCTAACCAATTAATCGAGTATATGAGTCGGAAAGAAGTTTGCTGGCTTCTTTTTGACAATCTTGATAAGGGTTGGCCTACATCAGGACTTGAACATGAGGATTTGTTAATTATTAGGGCATTAATTGATGCTACTAAAAAGATAGAGCGACAGTTTGGAAAGTCGAATGTAAATGTAAATACAATTTTATTTTTAAGGAATGATGTTTATGAATTGCTTGTCAAGGAGACATCAGACCGAGGAAAAGAGGCTCGAGTTCTTCTTGATTGGACTGATCCTGATTTATTGAGGGAACTAATTAGATTGAGAATTGCATCCAACAACATTTCTGGAGATGAATCGTTTCATTCGTTATGGCCCAAAATATGTGTAAGTCACTATGCAGGAGAAGAAAGCTCTCAATATCTTATTGAACGATCTTTGATGAGGCCTAGATTTTTATTAAATCTCATAAGCCAATGCAAGAGTTATGCGATTAACCTTAACCATGACCGAATCCTAGAAGAGGATATAGAAAAAGGGCTAACTGCATACTCTACAGACCTTCTAACGGATATTGGCTATGAGATAAAAGATGTCGAAAGCAGTATTGATGATGTTCTATATGCATTCATTGGAGGAAAGTCAAGAATTAGTAGGAAAGATATTTTTTCGACTTTAGATGAGTTTGGTGTTGATGATAAATTATTCAATAGAATATTTGAACTCTTACTCTGGTATGGTTTTATCGGTTTAGATATTAATGGCGAAACTAAATATATTTACGATTTCAATTACAGCATGCAATTAATGGCTGGGATGATAAAAAAGAAGGGTGATATTGATTATCATATAAACCCTGCCTTCTGGCCTGCGCTAATGATTGAAGAGGCTTGATGGACCCTGTAAATAATTCTGTGTAACTGTCGGGGTTACATGTATTGAGTGAGTCGGTCTTCGAACATAATCATAAAGCGGTTTAGAGCTTGTCGCCAGTTTCTGATCGGCA
>NZ_CAWMCN010000109.1:0-3917 GCF_963865925.1 Vibrio sp. ZOR0018
CTTCTAGCATGGGCACTCCTTCGGGCAATAGCCCCAAGGTTCAATCACCACCGCCCAAGGCGGTGGTTTAGGGATGACAATCAAAGAGGTATTACGCCTTAAGTACGACTGCGGCACCAAACCTTCCATACCTTCAAAGAACTGAATCTCGCTATCCGAGAGCTGATGGATGAGTTAAACTAACGTGAGATGAAACAGTATGGCGCGAGTCGCAAAGCCTTGTTCGAGAAACTCGATAAACCTGCATTAAAACCGCTGCTTAAGCAGCGATACCTCTATACCGAAACTAGACGAGCCAAGGTTGGGCCTGACTATCACATCGATTATCGCCGTTACTACTACTCGGTTCCCCATCAACTGGTTTGCCACTATGTTAAGCTGGAAGCTTCCAACCGTCTGGTGCAGCTCTACCACCAAGGTAACTTGGTCGTCCAACATCCACGCAGCCAAAGAGAGCGTGGAAATAGCACCAACGCAGAGCACATGCCGAGTCATTAACAACATCAAAAATGGTCGCCTGGACGCTTGCTCAACTGGGGAGCCAATATCGGCCCAGCTACACGAGAAGTCGTTAATAAGATGCTTCACTCCAAGCATCATCCAGAGCAGGCTTATCGTTCCTGTTTTGGGCTGCTCAATCTGAGTAAAACGCATGGCGAGTCGCGCTTAGAGCAGGCCTGTAAAGATGCGCTGATGCTGACGAAACCGAACTACACCTTCGTCAACAATCCACTCAAGAACAATCGAGAAGGACAACTGAGTAAAGATAAAGCGAATACGCCGAACCTTGTTCACAGCAATGTTCGTGGCCTGAACTGTTATCGCTAGGATAAAGGATATGAAAGCACTGAACGACCAACTCAAAGCCCTCCGCTTGAGCCATGCAGCGAAAGCGTTAGAGCAGTAACAAGAGCCACTGACCACCTACGCAGAGCTGGGCTTCGAGGAGAGGTTAAACCTGCTTCTGGAAAGTGAAATCTTGAATCGCAATCAGACCAAAATCCAACGCTTAAAGCGACAAGCCAAACTGAGGGTGGATGCTCAACCGAGCCAACTTATCTACAAGGAAGGGCAACCAGATGAGCGAACTGCTGACGGACAGTTATCTGCACAGGGACCAGAATATCTTGATCACAGGCTCAACAGGCGCAGGTAAAACGTATCTTGGCTGCGCACTGGCAACCAACAACAAACGGTCAGATACTACCGATTAACTCGCTTGCTTGATGATCTGCCCACAGGCCGTCTGGATGGTAGCTATCAAAAACAACTTCAATCGTTGGCTAAGAAAGCTCTACTGATCCTCGACGACTGGGGATGGAAAAACTGACTCAAGAGCATGCGGGCCACTTATTAGAAGTACTTGAAGACCGCTACCAAAGCAGCAGCACAATCGTCATCAGCCAGTTACCTGTAAAGGAGTGGTGCAACATGATCGGCAACGCCACAGTCGCAGACGCACTCATGGATCGGCTGGTACACAATAGTCATCGGATAGAACTGGGCAGTGAGTCAATGAGAAAACTGGCGCAATCCGATCACTTAGAGTAAAAATAGGAAGAGAGAAAAACGGCAGGATCAAGTGATCGCAATCACCAAAATACGCAGTCAGTTTGCTATTACGGCTCCAAATGAAGTCTGGGCTGGCGATGTTATGTATATTTGTACAGATAATCGGTGGATGTATTTAGCGGTCGTGATCGATCTTTTTGCCCGCAAAGTGATTGGTTGGTTGATGTCTTTATCACCGGATTCTAGGCTAACAGGCAAAGCTCTTTCGATGGTCTATGAGTCTCGTGGTAAGCCTAAAGGTGTTATGTTCCATAGCGATCAAGGCAGTCATTATACTAGCCGTAAATATCGTCAATTTCTGTGGCGTTTTCAAATAAAACAGAGTTTATCTCGCCGAGGAAACTGTTGGGATAATGCGCCGATGGAGCGCTTCTTTAGAAGTCTGAAGACGGAATGGGTGCCAACTGTGGGTTATCGTAGCTTCGCTGAGGCTCAACAAGAGATCACCCGCTACATTATCGGATATTACGGCCAACTCAGGCCACATCAGTATAATGGTGGTCTAACTCCCAATGAATCAGAACGATTATATTGGGAAAACTCTAAAACCGTGGCCAATTTTAGTTGACCACTACCACTCCACTTGTGCATACAGCGGCATTAGTTAATAACTAAGCACTTGGATACCATCTAGTATTAGAGAAAATAAAATCAAGGAATAATTTACAGCTCAATGTTAAACATTAACTGGTCAAACATCCTCACTAATTTTAGAGCTTGGAGATAGCTAATCATCCAAAGCGTCAAGATTCTCCTGACATGATTCATGGGTAGTACTCCTCTCATTCCCGTTTATCTACTACGCTAACACGCTAACTAAAAAGACGATCATCACCTATTTAAAAATCTGAAAAGTGAGGTAAATGACAATATGAACCAACGAGTTCTATGACACACGATCATTTTTAGCCTATAATTCATCGTCAGATGATTGAGGCAACATATTCTTATTAATCACTCCATATGCAGCTAAACAAGCGCTGAATACGAGAATTTTTTGTCGATTTACAGAACATTACTTATAACATTTTTGGTAGGTTAGCTTGTGATAGTACCTTTTATCGACTTAGGATTTTTATTCTTTTTTTCGTTGATATCGCTTTTTGTTTTAAGAAAAGTGGCAAAAAAAATTGGCCTCGTCGATAAACCTAACGAAAGAAAACTTCACCAAGGCACTGTGCCACTTGTCGGGGGGATCGCGATTTGTTTCTGCCTCGTTTACTTTCTTTTTAACAACCCAACCTTAATACCCCATAGCCAACTTTATGCCGCTAGTATCATTCTACTGGTGATTGTAGGAGCATTGGACGATAAATATGACCTGAACTTTAAGATCAGAATTATTATTCAAGCGGGGCTTTCCATTGCAATGATGATGATAGGCGGAATTGAACTACACACGATTGGTAATGTGTTCGGCTTTGGCGAGGTACGACTGGGCTTGACTGGATATGTTATCACAATTTTAGCGGTGGTTGGAGCGATCAATGCCTTTAACATGGTAGATGGCATTGATGGCTTACTCGGTGCACTATCGGTTGTAACCTTTGGTGGACTAGGCTTGATGTTAACCTATGATGGACAACATCAATTAGCCTATCTTTGTCTCGTAATGATTGTCATCATATTGCCTTATATTTTGCTGAATATCGGCGTATTGGGCCGCAAAAAGAAGGTGTTTATGGGGGATGCGGGTAGTATGCTCATTGGCTTTACCATAATTTGGTTTTTGCTCTTATCGAGCCAAAATGGCAAAACACCACCGCTACGACCCGTCACCGCGCTTTGGTTAATCGCCGTACCCTTGATGGATATGGCTACAATTATGCTGCGCCGAATTCGCCGTGGTGATTCACCGTTTAAACCCGATAGAGAACACCTCCATCATATTTTTCAAAGATTTGGGTTGAATTCGTTGCAAACCGTGTTGGCGATTTCTCTAATTGCAACTTGTTTTGCTGCTTGCGGCATATTTGGAGAAATCTATAACATCAGCGAAGCGTTTATGTTTTATAGCTTTATCGCTGGTTTCATTATCTATGCGTCACTGCTTAGCTATGGATGGCATATTGCCAACTTTGTGCTACGTAAAAATAATGAACATCCCCGTAAATAAAGGCTTTTACCACGGAAACCGCATGAACATCACTGTCACGTAAGGCTTTCGAGAACTTTACTTAGATAGTTTTCGTTCATTGCACAGTTCATACGCTTGCGTTTAATACCACCTTTAGTGCTGTCTTTTATACAGAAGTTCCTCACATAATGTGAGGGATTTTTTTTGAACTAAATTCTTGCTTCACGATCAAATCTTTAACGGACTTAGTTGAGGACTCCTGAGATGA
>NZ_CAWMCN010000110.1:0-6812 GCF_963865925.1 Vibrio sp. ZOR0018
CTTCTAACATGGGCACTTCTGCGGGCAATAGCCCCAAGGTTCAATCACCACCGCCCAAGGCGGTGGTTTAGGGGTGACAAAAAAAAGACCACGCATAGCGTGGTCTATTGCTCGGTCTATTTTTCGACATTAATGTTCTCGACTCGGGCTTTTAATTTCTGCCCTGGGCGGAACGTTACGACACGTCGAGCGGAGATAGGAATATCCTCACCTGTTTTTGGGTTTCGACCCGGACGCTCGTTTTTGTCTCGTAGATCAAAATTACCAAAACCAGATAGTTTTACCTGTTCGCCACTTTCAAGCGCCTTGCGAATCTCTTCGAAAAACACTTCAACCGTTTCCTTGGCATCCCGTTTACTGTATCCAAGCTTTTCAAACAGGTTTTCAGCCAATTCGGCCTTTGTGAGCGCCATAAAACTTCCCTCAAAGCTATGTTAAACCTTGCTGCTTCTAAGCAGCGCCAAAGCATTTTCGCTTAGCCAATCAATAAGATATCGGCTTTACCTGAAAAGTGTATGCCAAGCTTCTGATTTTCGCCAACTTTTTTATTCGCAACAATATTAATAGTTTCATCAAAATAAGCGCATATACTGGCTGCATTTATACAATTAGACGTCGAAGATTGAGAAAAAACACTGACAATTTAGTTAGTTATATCATAACAGCCAACATTTTCAGAATTTCATACTATTTTGAATGGATATCGATTTCTGATAAAAAAATTTATAACCTGTTAAATCATAGACTTGTTTAACACTAACCTGTCACTAAATTGCATATAAAAAAGCAGGCCCAACTTGAACCTGCTCAAATATACTTAGGCTACTTTCTGAATTAGTCGCGCAGGGCTGCACCAAACTGTGCCGCTACTGAAGTCACAATCGATTCAACAGCGCTTGCAATATCAGCTTCTTCTAAAGTACGTTCAGTCGATTGAAGCATCAACGCAATCGCTAAACTCTTCTTGCCCTCTTCAACCCCTTTGCCTACATAAACGTCAAACAGCTTCGCCTCTTTTAGAAGCTCACCACCAGCGTTACGACATGCATCGACAATATCACCTGAAGCAATGGCGCCATCAACAACCAGTGCTATATCACGGCGGTTCGCTGGGAACTTAGACAGTGATGCAGCTTCTGGAATTACACGGGTGTTCACAGCTGACCATTCAAGTTCAAATACGATGGTGCGGCCATTCAAGCCAAACTTACGCTCAAGCTCTGGATGAACAGTGCCTATCACCCCAATAATCTCACCATCGACAACGATAGCGGCCGATTGCCCAGGGTGCAGCGCTGGGTGTGCAATAGAAGTAAAGCTGTAAGCTTTGCCGTTGGCGGTTAAATCAAGAATGGCTTCCAAGTCACCTTTTAGATCGAAGAAATCAACCGTTGCGGTGTCCATGTTCCAGTGCTCTTCACCACGAGTACCGGATATTACCCCCGCGAGCATAGGTTCTTGGCGCATACCGTTCTCTGCCGAAGCATCAGGAATAAAACGCAAACCATATTCAAACAAACGAACGCGTGGCTGCTGGCGTTTCTGGTTATGAACCACGGTATTTAATAGACCTTGGATCAAGCCCAAACGCATCGCCGACATATCAGCAGAAATAGGATTAGGTAGAATGAGTGGTTCAACATCTGGAACAATCAGTTTCTGCTGCTCTGGCTCAACGAAGCTGTAGGTGATCGCTTCATGGTAACCACGGTCAACTAACAAATGACGAACACGCTTAAGTGGCAAGTTTGCTTCTTGGTGGTCATTCATGCTCAATGCTGCAACGGGAGCTTGATTAGGGATATTGTTGTAACCGTAAATACGGCCAATTTCCTCAATCAAATCTTGCTCAATCGCGATATCAAAACGCCACGTTGGCGCGGTAGCAACCCAACTTTCTGCGCAACTCTCAACACTCATACCTAAACGTTTTAGGATTTCAACCACATCAGCATCCGCAATGTGATGACCAAGCAAACTGTCCAGTTTAGTGCGACGAAGTGTGACTTGATTTGGTTTAGGTAAATCCGTTTCAGACTCAACACTAACCACAGGTGCAACTTCACCGCCACAAATATCAACCAGCAGCTGAGTCGCTCGTTCCATCGCACTGGCTTGCAACGCGTAGTCAACACCGCGCTCAAAACGCATGGATGAATCAGTATGTAGGCCATAGCTACGAGCACGACCGCGGATATGGTCTGGTGCAAAGAAAGCACACTCAAGCAGTACATCTTGGGTTTCTGAGCTAACGCCTGAACCTTCACCACCAAAAATGCCCGCAATGGCTAATGCTTTATTGTGATCGGCAACAACCAGCGTATCGACATTCAACTTAGCTTCTGTACCATCGAGTAGCGTAAGTTTTTCATCCTGCTCGGCCATACGAACAACAATACCGCCTTCGATCTTGGCAAGATCAAAGGCATGCATCGGTTGGCCTTGTTCAAGCAAGATATAGTTAGTGATATCAACCACTGGATCAATTGAACGTAGACCACAACGGCGTAACTTCTCTTGCATCCAAAGCGGTGTTTGGGCTTGAACATTAATGTTTTTAACCACGCGACCAAGATAACGCGGACAAGCGGCCGGTGCTTTCACTTCAATAGAGACTTTATCTTCAATTGAAGTAGGAATAGCGATGACCGATGGCTCAGTGACATCAATGCGGTTCAATACACCAACTTCACGAGCAAGGCCACGAATACTAAAGCAATCTGCGCGGTTCGCGGTCAAATCAACATCAATAGTCACATCATCTAAGCTTAGGAATTCGCGGAAATCAGTACCAACGATGGCATCTTCTGCAAGCTCCATAATGCCAGCGGATTCAACATCAATCCCTAGCTCACTGAATGAACAAAGCATGCCGTGAGAAGGTTGACCACGTAATTTTGCTTTTTTGATCTTAAAATCGCCAGGAAGTACCGCACCGACAGTCGCTACCGCCACTTTTAAGCCTTGGCGGCAGTTTACTGCACCACAAACGATATCAAGCAGTTCTTCTTCACCCACGTCAACTTTCGTTACACGCAGTTTGTCGGCATCTGGATGTTGACCACATTCCACAACGTGACCCACTTTGACGCCAGTAAATTCACCGGCGACAGCAAGAACGTCATCGACTTCCAAGCCTGCCATTGTAATTTGATGTGTAAGTTCGTCAGTCGTAACCGCAGGGTTAACCCACTCACGAAGCCATGATTCGCTGAATTTCATTGTGTTTACCCTTGAATTACTTGAATTGTTTGAGGAAGCGCAGATCGTTCTCAAAGAACGCGCGTAGGTCGTTGACGCCATAACGAAGCATCGTTAAACGCTCAACACCCATACCAAATGCAAAGCCAGAATATTTTTCAGGGTCAATACCAACACTGCGCAAAACGTTCGGGTGAACCATGCCACAGCCTAGAACTTCAAGCCATTTACCATTTTTACCCTTCACATCCACTTCCGCAGAAGGTTCTGTAAATGGGAAATAAGAAGGACGGAAACGCACTTCAACTTCTTCTTCAAAGAAGTTACATAAGAAATCGTTCAAAATACCTTTAAGCTGAGCAAAATTGACGTGCTCATCAACCAACATGCCTTCAACCTGGTGGAACATTGGTGTGTGTGTTTGGTCGTAGTCATTACGATATACGCGGCCCGGCGCAATAAAACGAAACGGCGGTTGACCATTTTCCATAGTGCGAATTTGCACACCTGACGTGTGTGTACGCAACATTAAATCTGGATTAAAGAAGAAGGTATCGTGATCAGTACGTGCTGGGTGATCGGCAGCGATATTCAACGCATCAAAGTTGTGGAAGGCGTCTTCAATTTCAGGGCCAGATTCAACATGAAAACCAAGCTCACCAAAGAACTGCTCAATGCGTTCAACTGTGCGAGTCACTGGGTGTAAGCCACCATTTTCAATGCGGCGTCCAGGCAAAGTAACGTCAATCGTTTCAGCCGCTAGTTTGGCTTCTAACTCTGCTCGCTGCAAAGCATCTTTACGCGTAGCAATGGCGTGTTGCACTGTCTCTTTCGCAACGTTGATCTCTTGACCTGCAGCGCGACGTTCTTCGGGTGGCAATTTACCTAGGCTCTGTAGCTGAGTGGTTAACTCACCTTTTTTACCCAAGTACTGAACACGCACTTCATCAAGTGCGACTAGCGAATCGGCAGCATTAATCGCTGCGGTCGCATTAGCAATAATCTCTTCTAGATGTTGCATCGTTTCCTCATCTACCTGTAGGTAGTGTCCGTATAGGATGTATTGTATTTTTCAGATAGCTGCACATAGTATCGAAAGCCACCTCTAAAGCCAAATTGAAATGATACTGAGGCTTGCTCTTGAACAAAAAAACGGCATTATTTTTGCCGCTCTCTTGATATTACCTCCCTCCCCCCAAACAATAATAAAAACATGACTATTTTTAAGAAGAAACGATGAACATCACGATAACACCAATCAAACCAAAAGATGATCCGGACATTTGTAAAATTATCCAATCTGTAGGTGCTGAATTTGGGGCCATCGGTGAGGGTTTTGGCCCATCTGATGCTGAAGTGGAAAACATGAGTCAACATTACACGCAAGAGAGCAACAGCCTTTATCTGGTAGCCAAACGTGACGGCATCATTGTTGGTGGAGCAGGTATTGCAGCCTTTCATCATAGCCAACGGATCTGTGAGCTAAAAAAACTCTTCTTATTACCAGAAAGTCGCGGTTGCGGGCTGGGAAAAATGCTCAGTGAAGCATGCCTATCATTTGCTCAAAATGCAGGTTATCAATCTTGCTATTTGGATACGTTATCTAGTATGACATCCGCCATTCAGTTATATGAAAAACTCGGATTTATACATTTGGATCGACCAATGGACGGCACTGAGCACAACGGCTGCGATGTGTGGATGCTTAAACAGCTGTAAATCATCGCATCTGCTTATACAAAAAATGCCTACCGAACGGTAGGCATCAAAAGCAGTTGAGATTTAATGCTTAAGTTTTAAAACTTAGAAGAAGTATTTTAGACGGATACGCATACCTAGATCTTTATTTTCTGTGTCGTCTACTTTCGAGTAGTAAGTACCTAGATAAACAGAGAAATCTTCCACATCCATCACATTAGCAAATTGGTAAGAAGCATAAGTGGTATTTACCTTCTCGCTAGTACCTTTATCAACATCACCATAGACATGACCTAGACCAAAGCCTTTAAACAGTAAGTTAGCACCGATGGTCGTATCTTCTTGTTTAGTTTTGTCGAAATCACGGAACGCATAGTTCACGTTGATAAAAAGATCGTTAGCAGAATAGTTAACTGTCGCGCCATAACCAAGGAAATCATTCGCAGCATCTTTATCATCTGCAGCCAGATTGGCTTCTAAACCAGCAGCAACACGAACTGAGTCAACGATCTGGTATGCAACAACTGGGCGTACAAATACGGCATTCTGATCCGCTGCAGACTCATTCTCAAATTTAGTTGAGAGTTCAAAATAAAGGTTATCTGCCGTTTTGCTAAAGCCAATTTGTCCGTTATCACCACGGCCACGAGCCTTATTCGCACGGTATACATCTTTATCTGCATTTGCGTATTCAAGCATAGTATCTTGGCCAACAGGGAACAAATCAAACGCTTCATAGCGGCCTACTTTCAGTTCCCAGTTATTCGCTTGACCAAATGCAATCCACGCATCATCAAGTTCAACTTTACCCGTTGTTTTAAGTAAAGGTTGTGCTTGTGCTTTGATATAACGGTCACCACTCACACTACGCTCACCAGCGATTTGAACCAAAAGGCGGCCATCTTGATTTAGATGTTGCTTGTCAGTGGCATTTTTATCACGAAGGTTGATATCGAACTCAACATCACCGCCGATTGAGAAAACACCTTGTTCACCTTCAACACTGATACCTGCGTTTGCTTGTAGTGCGGCTGAAATTAGAATTGCGGCAAGAGAAAGTTTACCAGAGGTAGCAAAATTCATTTTTTATACTCCATCGACCTTATGGTCATCATTATCATTATGTTGGTGCTTGGCACCTTGAATCTCATCCTGAGATATATTCAATAAAATTAATGAGTTAGATTCAAATTCACCGGGGGAAGTAGCACGCTACTTTGGTAATCATGAACAGCTCAATCTCTTTATTGCTCAGCAACCACTGCTTATGTATTCCCTTAACGTTGCTGACGGGGATGGAGTTTACATTCACCGAATCAATGTAAAAATAGATCAATGTCACATTGGGAATCGTTCCCATGAATGGGTTGTTGATAAGTTTATATAAATCACGCTTTTGCAAATAATTCACACCATAAATTAAATGTTGGCACGAAAATTATGTGAAGTAGGCCGAAATTTCACTTCACAAAATAATAACAACTCAAGATAAAGGTTGCTTTATCAAATTATTAACATTCTATAATTGGGGATGAAGAGTAAAAACGATGCGAGATTTGACCATAAATTGAAGCACTGCTGTTTGATGGTGATGACTTTGCTTAAAATATTTCAATTTCACGTCCGAAACCGTCAACGAATATAGTGAACGTAGGGGGGGGATTTACCCAATTTCTGCTAGGGCTTTAATTTGGAGCGACACACGAGGTTCGCTTTCTTTTGAACTAAAAGCGTGACCTCAACCTTGGCAAGGTGGCTCTAAAACGATATCGTTGGTTGTAAACTGGCTGTGAGACAGAGATGAAAAAGCCCCAGCATTTCTGCTAGGGCTTTAATTTGGAGCGACACACGAGGTTCGAACTCGTGACCTCAACCTTGGCAAGGTTGCGCTCTACCAACTGAGCTAGTGTCGC
>NZ_CAWMCN010000110.1:6822-154075 GCF_963865925.1 Vibrio sp. ZOR0018
ACTGCATAAGCAGTAAAAAGATGGTGCCCCGGGCCGGACTTGAACCGGCACGACTCGAAAGTCGAGGGATTTTAAATCCCTTGTGTCTACCAATTTCACCACCAGGGCACGCAATTCTGGATTGCGAGGCCGTCAACTGAATCAGTTACACACCATCGAAAATTTTTTGAAGTACATTCGCTAGCTTTGTTATTAACAACATTTGGTTATTAAAAACATTTGTTATTAAACATTGCTTTGCAGCTTTTAATAACTTTGCTCATCTTGCTGAGCAACTAACTCCTGATATTGTTCTTTCGAGCTTTGCCGTGAGAACGAGGCGTACTTTAACGGATTAAGAAAATGAGTCAACAATAAATTTTCCACTTATGAATCAAGTGACTAAGAATCGACCCGCAAAGGATAGAAGGCGAACAATTAGAGCAACAATCCATCAGCTTTTATCAAGTGATCGTTACCATTTTTTCATCAGTCGCCCGACGAGATTAGGATGGTATGCCCAGCAGTGATCAAACATCGCCATCAACTGTGGATTACCATAGCGAGACAAACTCACCGCATGGAAACGATTTTTTTGATGTTTTAAGGTCGCGATTTTTTCTAGCAGAGATTCCGGCGGTTTAGGTGCGATGAAATCCGACAATACGACCAAATCTGCATTGCGGTATTTGTCACTGTTCATCAGTTCAACCGATTGTTCTAGCACAGGGTCTAAATCCGTTCCACCGTGAAATGAATAACTTAAAAAATCACTCGCTTCACGCAAGCCATCTTGCTTGGTCAGCTCATAGGTAATTTGCTGAGTAGAAAACAGCATCACGTAGCACTCGCGCCTCTCAGCCAGCGCGATCTGCATCAGAGCATAAGCCATCGCTTTTGCACACTGTTCTGGGAAACCACTCATGGAACCAGAAGCGTCCACACATACGATGAACGGCCCTTTTTCAATCTCAAACTGTTTGTGCTCTGGTTGGTAGGCTTTGACTTTACGCAAGGTGCGAGACTTGCCTTGCATGCGATAGTTCATCAAGCGCTTATCCACTAAATGCTTGTAGAAAACCACCTCAAGTTCAGGATAGGCAAGAAACATGGTTTCGTTGGGCAGTAGCTTGTTCAGATCATCACTTTCGTGGATGCCGACGATGTCATCCGTCGCTTCGTCCGATTTCTCCTCCACCATTTGCAGCGCTTCGGCTGGAGTGCGGTTGAGATCCGGGTCATCTACTTCGCCAGCCATGCGCCCAAGCTGTTCAGCAATCTCTTGCAATCCTTTGTTCTTTTTCAAAAATTCTGCATGGCGTTTCATGACACTAATGTCTGTTTTACTGAGCTTCGCCGATGCCATATCCCACAAGCGACCGACGCTGCTTTCATCACCCGATTCCGTGACTTTATCCATGTTTTTCATGGTTTCCATACGCTGGTACAAATCGGCCAACACTTTTTCTTTGTTACTTTCAAGTTCGTTGATTTGCGCTTGTTTAATCGCATGGCAAAGGCTTTGATACCATTGGTCACAAAAGAAATGAGGGAACATGGGGTTATGCAACCCCTTGTTTTTTTTCGATTAAACGACGTGCTTGGAGATAAAATGCTGAGTGCCATTCCAACTGTTTGATTATCTCGTTAATCCGGGTAAAGAAGGTCTCTTCATCCCAGTGAATTACTTCTTGGTATAAGGTCAGCTCTTGTTGAAAACGCTCAGTTTCACACACTTTTGTAATGCGTTTTTTGACACTACCACGCCACTTAGTTAGGTGATTTTTAACTGAATTCGCCACGCCGCGGTTTTCAGCCATCATCATCACTTGCGAGCGCGCAAGCAAATCATTCACTGCCGTATCAATGATGCCCGAGTCGGCAATCATTAACGCTAAATTTAAACCATCGGCACCAAGCATCTTTTCTCCTTACGCAAAAAACTGGTTTAGGTTTTTAAAACGAAGCACCGTTTTTTCGCATTCGGTATGAGTCGATTCAAGTAATTGCTGTAGATGCTGCAGCGTCGCTTCCATAGCGGTGGGCAGCTCCGGATCAATGAAGTTATGCGGCAAAGCGCCGTGAAACTTAGAACGCACTTTACGCAAATGGTGTTCGGCATGTTGCAACTGTGCAACGGCTTGATCCGCTTTCGTAAGCCACTCTTGATAAAGACTTTCGTCTAAACCTTGCTCAGTCACCAAACTCACCAACACCGAGCGATTAGCAATATCTTTAAGAACGAGGTTATTACCAGCATCTAAATCAAACCTTAAACGGCACAAATTGGTATTTTGATTCACATAACCATACACATCGCCATGCCCCTCTTTGATCGTTCTTTCAAGCTCGCTTTTAGGCACATAAACCCAGCGGCTATCGCCTTTTTCGGCCTCAGAGACGGACATATTGCTTTGCAGCAATACCAATTTGACCAAGTCATGAGCGGTGCCTACCTGATAGGTTTTTGCCGATTTGGTATCAAACTGATGCACTTGCTTTTTAATCAAACCGGATGATGTTTCCAGCGAGAGCAACATGCCAAATTCAGACTCTAGCTCTTCTTGAATCTCAGCCAGCTCTTCACGACACACTACGATTTGATGTTCAACTTCTTGTTGGTCAAAAGCATGTTTCAACGCAAAGTCGCGGATAACGCGGCGCACAATATCGCGAGAATCGGGGCTATTCCAAAGACAATCTTGCAGCAGCAGTAAATCAAGCGGGTTGATTGAGTCGCGGCCATTAAAAAACGCACTCGCTTTGAGCAACTTCACCGCTTTTTTCCAACGGCGGTCTGAAACGTACATATCAATACTTGCCGCAGCGGGCTGGTTTTCAACGGCATGCTCTAGCATGTTTTTCAGCTCAAATAACTTTTCAAACACGTCATCTGTCAACAGTAAATCGTCAAGTTGTCGCTGCCATGAGTGATACTCTTCATCGGTAATCGCAAGCCCTTCAGGGATGCGCGCTTCTTGTGGCGTACCGACAGTCAGCATCGATTTGAAATTCTGCTTATTTTGAATACGGTTGACAAACACACGCACTAACATGCGATCGTACAAGGCATCTAAACCACTCTCTTCATCCGGTAATTCGTTCGATGCCGAAACCAGAAGACGCATTGGTACACGTTCAATATCGCTCCCATTTTTGAAGGTCTTTTCATTCACTACCGTTAATAAGGTATTCAAAATGGCGGGGCCTGCTTTCCAAATTTCATCAAGAAAAACCACTTGTGCGGTAGGAAGATAGCCTTTGGTTAGGCGAACATAGCGCCCATTATCTTTTAATTCTTGAATGCTTAATGGACCAAATACCTCTTCTGGTGTTGAGAAACGCGTCATGAGGTATTCAAAATAACTGCTGTTATCGAAGGCTTGGATCAGACGTTTCGCAATCAAACTTTTTGCAATACCAGGAGGGCCGAGTAGGAAAACACTTTCCCCCGCTAAAGCAGCCAGTAGACAAAGTTTGATGGTGTCTTCACGCTCATAAACACCATCCGATAAAGCCTTAGCAAGCTTATTTATGCGCTCTGAAAGTAGCGCTTTTTGCGCATGAGATGCAGGAGTAAAATTGATCACTTAAGCGCTCCAAATGGTTTGTATACATAACTTTATACGACTGTTATTGTTTTGTTACAAATAGATTTTAGTATAGGCGCCCACTTATAGCAGATCTCTTTTCTGTGAAATTCTTCGAAATCAATGTTTGCATATATGAGACTGACATCACTGATTGTGCAAGCAATATTGATACTTAGGTTATCGTTTTACTTTGTCTTAGCCACAGATTCTCGGTAAGGTTGAACCCTTATCACCATATCAGTCATTGGCTAGCCACAATTAAAGAAGAGTTTGCATGAGCAAAACCATACATACATGGAAAACCATTTCATTAGTGCAAGAGGATGTCACCCTTCCTACAGGCAAAAGCATTGAGCACACCACCATCGTCCATCCGGGCGCGGCCGTGATTTTGCCGATCACAGAACAAGGCGATATTATTCTGATTAATCAGTTTCGCCCCTCACTCAAAAAGTGGTTGTTAGAGCTCCCAGCAGGCACTTTAGAAAAGGGGGAGCTTCCAGCCGAATGCGCGCACCGTGAGCTTGAAGAAGAGACAGGGTACAGCGCAAGTGAGCTGATCACTTTAGGGCAAGTCACACCATTAGCTGGATTTTGTGACGAAATACAGCACCTGTTTGTCGCTAAACAGTTGAGCAAAACTGCACGATTATCATGCGACGATGATGAAGTCATTGAGGTGGTGACGCTTTCGATCCAGGAATTGGAGCAAAAAATCATCACTGGGCAAATCACAGATTCAAAAACCATTGCCTGCCTAAGTAAGGCGAAGCTGTGTGGTTATCTATAAAATACTTAGCCATCAATAAAGAGCTTATTTATCAATAAATTACAATCACAGATAAGAATTGAAGTGAAAATGCTTCTAGCAAAAATAGAAAAACGCATGAGGAGATTATATGGATTTTCGATCAGATACCGTTACTAAACCCACCGCCGCGATGCGTGAAGCAATGGCTAATGCCGACGTGGGTGATGATGTGTATGGCGATGACCCAACCGTCAACGCCTTAGAAGAGTGGGCCGCGCAGCGACACGGTTTTGAAGCGGCGCTATTTACCACGTCAGGCACACAAGCCAACCTGCTGGGTTTAATGTCACATTGTGAGCGTGGCGATGAGTACCTGTGTGGCCAACAAGCGCACAACTACAAATATGAAGCGGGTGGCGCCGCGGTTCTTGGCTCTATTCAGCCGCAGCCAATCGAAAATAACCCTGATGGCACGTTAGACTTCGATAAACTGCGCGCGGCCATTAAACCTGATGATGCCCACTTTGCTCGCACGCGATTACTTAGCCTTGAAAACACCATCAATGGCAAAGTTCTACCACTCGCCTATTTAGCGCAAGCGCGAGCGTTTGTTGATCAACACCATTTGGCACTGCATTTAGATGGCGCGCGCGTATACAACGCCGCTGTAGCGCTGGATGTGGATGTTAAAGAGATTGCGCAATACTTTGACTCAATGACGGTCTGTTTATCTAAAGGGCTTTCCGCTCCTATCGGCTCGCTGCTGTTGGGTTCAAAAACCTACATTGCCAAGGCTCGACGTTTAAGAAAAATGCTCGGTGGCGGCATGCGTCAAGCAGGCATTTTGGCCGCAGCAGGCCATCTTGCATTGACTGAACAAGTCACTCAGCTGAAGACTGATCACGACAATGCCCAATATTTAGCGCGCAAATTAGCGGACTTAAACGGGTTTTCCGTCAATCCAGATTTAGTGCAAACTAACATCGTATTTGCCAAATTAGCTGATTCTATCGATATCCATACAATTACCAATCAGTTGGCGCAAGATGGAATAAAAGTTTCGCCAGGCAATCCAGTACGTTTTGTGACCCATAAAGACGTTTCGCGCGATGATATTGATTTTCTAATCAGCAAACTCTCCCTTTATCTCTGATCCAATTAACATTGTGCAGTCATAACCTTATCATCGGTTATGACTGCCAACGCGTTTTTTCCGTGAAACTGCCTCTCAAATCTGGTACAACTGCGCTCGTTAAAAAATGAGACGAGTTAAAAAATGACCAAAAGACAAGGCCGCCGAAGTGCCACTGATGCCCAAAAAACCAAAAGAGACATTCTAGTGGTCGCTGCGGATCTGTTTTGCGAGCTAGGTTATGCACGAGTGTCATTACGAACGATCAGCGAAAAAGCTGGGGTTTCGCACAGTTTGCTGCGTCATCATTTCGGTAGTAAAGAGCAAATATGGCGCAGTATCAGCGATGGTCTCCATCTTTATATGGAGAATTATTTACGTCATATATTGAAAGAGATCCCAGCCAACACCCCCGCCAACGTGCAGTTGTATTTGTTCATTGTACGGCTGCTCGCGCATATGCTGACCGTCAAACAGCCGATTCAACTGATCGCCGATGCGGTAAGGCAAGAAGATGCTCTGTTTGATTATTTTATCGACAGTGCAGGTGAAATTGAGCAGCTCGTCGAACAACTTGCCGAGCAATACAACCGTGAATTTTCAGCCACACCAATAAAGGTGTGGGAGATAAAATGGCAGATGATCATGTACGCGCACGGCGCGGCGAGCCTCACGCCATTTTTAAAAGAAACATGGTCAGATGAAACTCAAGATGTGAACCAATGCTTACTAAAACATTGGCAACTCTTTAATGACTTGATGATCGCCAAGTTCCATATCGACGAAGCTCAGACGCTCTGTCCGAACTCCATCAATGAGTTGCTGTATGATATTGAATGTGACTGGGCCAGATAAAGCGGGCGCTTTATCGCTTACCTCTACCGGCATGGATGTTTAGTTTTGCTTTCATCTTTCTTTTTTCCGCTGAACGGCTAGGTTTACGGCTGCTACGCTCAGTCGGTAAGGCTTCCAACAAACTCGGCTCAAACCCTTTTAACCACTCTTGTGGCAGGCGTTGATTGAGTAAGGCCTCTATCGCTTCAAGCAGATACTCTTCATCTCGGCTCATCAAAGAGACCGCGAAGCCCGTTAGCCCGGCCCGACCTGTGCGACCAATACGGTGCACGTAATCTTCCGCTTTATAGGGCATGTCGTAGTTAACCACTTGCTCAAGTTGCTGAATGTCAATTCCACGAGCTGCAACATCGGTAGCAATCAACGCTCTAACTTTACCTGATTTAAAATCATCCAATGCTTTTTGGCGCGCCCCTTGGCTTTTATCGCCATTGATCGAGGCCGCTTTGATGCCGTCCAATTTCAGTTCTTTGGCTAGCTCATCGCTACCTTGTTTGGTTTTGGTAAATACCAAGACTTGCTGCCAATTACGTGAACCAATTAGATAAGCTAATAACTCGCTTTTACGTTTTTTATCCACTGGATAAACGATCTGTTTTACAGTATCAGCGGTCGCGTTGGCCGGTGAAATTTGCACGCCGACAGGGTCGCGCATCATTTTGTGTGCTAATGCTTTGATTTTGTCATCAAAGGTGGCCGAGAAAAACAGCGTTTGGCGTTCATCATTCATGCGTTTCAAAATACGTTGGATATCAGGCAAAAACCCCATATCGAGCATGCGATCGGCTTCATCCAGCACCAACACTTCGGTTTGCGTCAGGATAATGTTGCGCACAAAAAGATGGTCAATTAACCGCCCCGGCGTCGCAATTAAAATATCCGCACCGCCACGTAAATTACGTGTTTGTACTTGCATGCTGGTTCCACCGTACGCGGTGACGATCTTCAATGTAGTGCCTTGTGCATAAGCACTTAAGCTATCAAACACTTGTTGAGCCAGCTCACGAGTCGGAACCAAAACAAGCGCGCGCACAACTTTACTATTGGCTTCTCGCTCAGCTTGGTTATCAAGAAAACGTTGCAAAATAGGTAAACCGAAAGCTGCCGTTTTGCCGGTACCCGTTTGCGCCCCAGCCATGACATCTTTACCAGCCAAAACATGCGGGATAGCTTGAGATTGAACATCCGTCGGTTGTTCAAAACCTAAAGATTGCAGAGCGCTAACTAATGTGGTTGAAAGTCCTAAACGTTGGAATGGGTGCACAGTATCAGACATTGCAGCTTACCTATTGGAAATCAGGGCGCGGATTGTAACAAAGCGCAAGGTAATCGCCTATTCAAAATCAGCGGAAATCAATAGTGTTAAGGAATTGATACACGAGGGGGGAATGTAAGGGGCATAGCCAGCATAGGCTGCTGGCTGGTACTATTCTGCGCTCTGTTCAGAGCATTCATGAGATACAGAGTCATAATCGGATAAATCAAATCCGATCTCCATGGCGTCGAGCCACTCTAAGCACTCATCGTTTTTATATTGGTCACTCATTAATCGACCTCCTTTGATATTTACTGAGACGGGATTATCACGTCGCAAGATCCTTTTTAAATGATTTATATGACAGTTTTTTGAAAGCGAATAGTCAAATTAATCATCACCACAATATCTATCACAGCGAAACGATTTCGACCACTCTTATTTAGCCGCCACCTTGCCATGTAAACAAAAAAATACACTCATGGATTTTTATTTTTACAAAGCTGTTGAAAATGAATCCGAAGTTCTACAATATAGCCCAAAATGAGTGGATTAATGGTCAACACCCCGTTGTATTCATATATATCACTCCCTGAAACACAACATAACGTATAAAGAACTTTACACCATGACTCAATCAAAGATTTTCGGCAGTACTTTGATCATCGCAGGGACCACTATCGGTGCAGGCATGCTAGCTCTACCGCTCGCTTCTGCAGGTATCGGCTTTGGCACATCATTACTGATTATGATCGCCCTCTGGGCATTAATGGCTTTCACTGCATTGTTAATGGTTGAAATCCATCAATATGCAGACAAAGACGCCACCTTACATACATTGGCTAGACAGATCTTAGGGCAAAAAGGAAAATGGGTAGCGAGCTTTGCTATGCTATTTTTGTTCTATTCGCTTTGTGCAGCTTACATTGCCGGTGGCGGCGCACAATTCACTCATCGCCTGACAGAGTTTGCTGGCATTGAGATCAGCAATCCGTTAGGCACCTTGCTTTTTACTTTACTGGTTGCACTTGTGGTGACGATCGGCACCAGCACGGTTGATAAAGTGAACCGCCTGTTGTTTGCCGGTAAAATGGTCGCGATGATTATAGTGCTCTCATTTCTTGCACCTAATGTTTCTCAGTCATACTTGCTTAGTATGCCACTTGAGCAAGGCTTAATCGTTGCTGCAATTCCCGTCATTTTCACCTCATTCGGTTTCCATGGCAGTATTCCGGCGATTGTGAATTACTTAGATGGCGACACCCCTTCGCTGCGCAAAGCCATCTTAATTGGTTCTGCTATCCCGTTGATTATTTACATTTTTTGGCAGATCGTCACGTTAGGTGTCGTTAGCCAACCTCAGCTGGTTGAGAATTCCGGCCTTAGTGCGCTAATTGTGACATTAGGGCAAACCGTTCATCAATCCAATTTAAGCAGCATTATTGGCGTGTTTGCCGACCTTGCACTTTTGACGTCATTCTTAGGCGTAAGCTTGGGCTTGTTTGAATTCATGGGCGATACGATTAAGAAAAAGAACATTCCATTGCACCGTATGGCTGCCTCCGTCATCACCTATCTGCCACCATTAGTCTTTGCGCTATTTTACCCTCAAGGCTTTATTATGGCGCTCGGTTACGCGGCTATTGCGTTGACTATTTTGGCCATATTCTTACCGATTGTGATGGTGATTAAAGTGCGTTCAAACCAAGTATTCCAACCGCAGGGTGGAACACAATATCAAGTCAGAGGCGGCAAACTGGCTCTGACCATGACAGCGACCATTGGTTTGATGATCGTCACTTCGCAAATCTTTATTAGCCTTGGTGTACTACCCGCTCTGGGTTAATCAATTAAAGTTAAAAGTGGGGAGAGTAATATTACTCTCCCCACTTTTTTAACCTAAAATAAGATCAAAGTCTCAATCTTGATATTTAAGTCAACATTCATTTCATAAAATTCTGCACGAACACACACATTTAGCCTTAGTATATTTATAAAATTTACTATTACTTTTTTGCATATCGGAGCAGCAATGAAAGAAGTTCAGTTCAGGACGATTGACCGCGTGTTCATTAAAATGTCAATTAATGACAAGATGTGGGTGATCTTCGCTTTATTCCTCACCGCTTTAAGCTTTGTCGCAGGAAATCGCTATGTTGATTCACTGGCCCAGATAGAAGCGCAATCGAAGTTAGCTGTTGAGTACAAACTGCAAGGTCTGCTTGCCAGCGGCGCAGATCCACAAACCCTTTCAGCGGTTGAAACTCGCCATTCTTTAGCCGCAACTAGTTATCAAAAAGGGGTGATTACCGCCACAGCAAAACACAGCGATGGCAAAGTTTACGCACTGACAGAGAATCTCTCTTATCTTGAAAAAGACGCTCAGCGATCGGCACTCTCGACTTTTCTGTTGAGCTATTTGTGGGCAATCCCTTTTGCTATTTTCCTCTATTGGATCGCTACTTTTATTGGCGGTGCATTGTGGGTGCTATACACAACAACCTTGAAAATTTCAAAAGGTGATTTAACTTCACGATTAGGTTTTCATCCCGGTCGCGATGAGTTTGGCACCATTGGCTGCGCGCTCGATAACGCCATGGACACCTTGACCGAACTGGTAGTTTCAGTAAAACAAAACGCCACCACTCTCGGTGAAACATCCAGCTCTTTTGCCCATGAGATGAAAGAGAGCGAGCAACAAATCAGTAGCCAATACGCTTCCTTGGATTCCGTCGCCACGGCCATGGAAGAGATGACGGCCTCGGCGCAAGAAGTGTCGACCATTTCCCAACAAGCCAATCAGCAAGCCGAGCAAGATTCAAAACAAGCGGAAGAGAGCTCACAGCTAGTTCAGCAAGCGATTAATGAAATTTCCCAGTTGTCAAAATTCATTGAACAAGCCTCTCATTCGGTTTCAACATTGAATGAAAATACGGCGCAGATTAACGATGTGATCACCACCATCAATGCCATTTCGCAACAGACGAACTTATTGGCACTGAACGCTGCAATAGAAGCGGCACGTGCTGGTGAACAAGGGCGCGGTTTTGCCGTGGTAGCTGATGAAGTTCGCACCTTAGCTAGCCGCACGCAAGCGGCTACTGTTGAAATTCAATCCATGATTGAGAAGCTGCAAACCGAAAGTCAAGATATCGCACGCATTACTGAGCAAACGGTTAGTCAAGCTCAAACCAGTAGTGATTTAGTCGCTAACATCGGCAATAACGTCAATCAAATTGCTGAATCAGCAAAAATGATCAATGACATGAGTATTCAAATTTCAACTTCAGCCGAAGAGCAAAGCGCCGTTGCTAATGATATTGCTGCTGAGCTGAGCGATATTCGTACACAATCCAATGCGATTCGCAGTGTTGCGCAAACCTCATCGCAAGGTGTCGCTAGCCTTGCAAACGCTTCGCGCAACCTTGGTGAA
Organism: Vibrio sp. ZOR0018; assembly: GCF_963865925.1. Classification (NCBI taxonomy): domain Bacteria; kingdom Pseudomonadati; phylum Pseudomonadota; class Gammaproteobacteria; order Vibrionales; family Vibrionaceae; genus Vibrio; species Vibrio sp. ZOR0018. The sequence continues at coordinate 17,821 of NZ_CAWMCN010000110.1, forward strand.
ATTTTAAGCCGTTATCGGACTAACTGATCATTGGATTGCTTGAGTAACCAAGTCAGATCAAAATAGCCAGTCATTTGACTGGCTATTTATTTCATTCATCGCAGAGAAGTTGAAGCAAGAGCTTAAGACTCAGGATAACCTTGTGGATTATTTGACTGCCAACGCCACGTATCTTGTGTCATCGCTTCTAGGCTGCGAGTCGCTTTCCAACCTAGATCCGCCATCGCTTTGCTTGGATCTGCCCAACACTCCGCAATATCACCAGCGCGGCGTTCGACCAATTGGTACGGCACGCTTTTACCTGACGCTTGTTCAAACGCTTTCACCATCTCTAGTACACTGTAGCCATTTCCTGTGCCTAGGTTATAAATGTGCAAGCCTGCTTGTTGGCCTACTTTTTCCAGCGCAGCAATATGACCATCGGCTAGGTCCATTACGTGAATATAATCGCGAACCCCTGTGCCGTCTTTAGTTGGGTAATCACTGCCAAAAACAGAGAGAAATGCTCTTCGACCCACGGCCACTTGCGAGACAAAAGGCATTAGGTTGTTCGGAATACCTTGTGGATCTTCACCTAACTCGCCTGATGGATGTGAACCTACAGGGTTAAAATAGCGCAGCAGTGTAATGCTCCAATCTGGGTTGGCTTTATGGAAATCGGCCAAGCACTCTTCAACCATTAACTTACTACGGCCATAAGGGTTGGTCGCGCTGGTTGGGAAATCTTCGGTAATAGGCACTGAGGCTGGGTCACCGTATACGGTTGCAGATGAACTAAAAACAAGTGCCTTCACGCCAGCTTCACGCATGGCCGCCACCAGTACCAATGTGCCATTCACATTGTTATCGTAATATTCCAATGGTTTTTCTACTGACTCACCGACTGCTTTTAAGCCTGCGAAATGGATCACCGCTTGAATATTTTGCGCTTTCATCACTTCAACCAGTTGTGCTTGGTTGCGTACATCACCATGGACGAACAGCGGCTTCACACCGGACACTTTTTCGATGCGCTCTAAAACCGATGCTTTACTATTGTATAAGTTGTCAAAAATTACGGGTGTCATACCGGCGTGGATCATTTGAATGCAGGTATGGCTGCCGATATACCCCATCCCGCCTGTCACTAATACTTTCATTGTTTTTACCTTCTGACATTGGTTGTGCAAGTTTAACGACTTTCAACCTAAACTTCACTTATAAATCAATCTGCTTTAATGTTTGTCTATCAGGCAAATTCGCTCTCTTTCGGCCCATACTTATCGCCAAACAATGAATCGGATCACTGTATATTGCCTTTGATTACGGCAAGTTACTCAACATGGATACTCAAGGATGATGCAACCCGTGACAAAAAGAACAATCACTCTCAATTGTGACATGGGCGAGAGCTTCGGTGCATGGCAAATGGGCGCTGATGAGTTGGTGATGCCTTGGATTGACATGGCCAATATTGCGTGTGGCTTTCATGCCTCTGACCCACACGTGATGAGCCGAACGATTGAGCTGGCGATTCAATTTGATGTAATGATTGGCGCTCACCCGGGTTACCCCGATTTGCAAGGTTTTGGTCGCCGTTCAATGAGTTTTAGCGAAGAAGAGATCTGCGAGTTACTGATTTACCAGATTGGCGCACTCAAGGCATTATGTGAGAGCAAAAATGCCGAGATAAGCTACGTCAAACCTCATGGGGCTTTATATAACGATATGATGCGTGACAAATCTGTCTTTCGCGCAGTGGTCGATGCAGTTTCTTGCTTCAATGTGCCCTTGATGATCTTAGCTTCAGGCAATAACCAAGATTACCTTGATATCGCCGATATTTATGACGTGCCATTGCTGTTTGAAGCCTTTGCCGACCGGACTTATCTCGCTAATGGTATGCTCACTCCAAGAGGCCAAGCCAATGCAGTGCTGACTAATGAAGAGGCGATCATCAATCAAATTAAACAACTGGTTGATTACGGAAAAGTGACCAGTTCGGATGGCTTTGTGATCCCTATCGAAGCCGATACGATTTGCGTGCATGGCGATAATCCGGCAGCGATTGAACTGATAGAGAAAATCCGAATTTGTCTACGAGAGCGTTGAACCATTACACGTGTATCTCCTAGCGGCTACAACGTCATCACAAGGAGTGTTAAGTGACATTGAACTACAGCATTGAACCCGTTGCGGAATGCAGCCTCTTATTGCGTTTTGCTCACCCGCCATCGGCCGATCTGTCACTCGATATCGGACAAGTTGCGCAACAGATCATGGTGCAGTTTTCTGCTTACCTGATGAATGTCACTCCCTCTTACACTACCATTTTGATCGATTACCTTCCTTATCGTATAACTCAAAGGGAGCTAGAGCAGCAATTGATCACAGCGATCGCAGCCTTATCTTTAGCTGTGGAAGCCACCCACAATTTGGTTGAGCTTGGCGCTTACTACGATGAAAGTGTCGGCCCAGATTTGAAGCGCTACCATGCGCTTGGTTTATCCACGCAACAAGTTATCGCGCTACACACTCAAACGGTCTACACCGTTTGTGCCGTCGGTTTTGCACCAGGCTTTGCCTTTATGGCTGAAGTAGATGAACAATTACGCTTACCGCGCCATGCCACCCCACGCCTTAGTGTGGCAAAAGGCAGCGTCGCGATTGCAGAACAGCAAACGGCCGTCTATCCGAACAACTCTCCCGGAGGATGGAATATCATCGCCAATTGCCCCCATGCGCTCTTTTCTCCTCATCAAACACCAATGACGCCTTTTTCGATTGGAACTAAAGTGAAGTTTACAGCGATGACTCGCGAGGAATTTTTATCATTAGGAGGTGAAATACCTCAATTAGCCGCGCAGTGGGAGCACCATTCATGAGCCCCTTACTACAGGTGATAAAACCCGGTCAACTGAGCTTAATTCAAGATTTTGGCCGCTTTGGTCTCAGTCATATCGGTGTTACTCAATCAGGACCAGTCGATGATTACGCCTACAGTTGGGCCAACCATTTACTGGGTAACCGAGTCAATTTAGCAACGCTTGAAATCACGCTTGGTCAGGCGGAATTTCATGTTGAACATCCATGTATGCTGGCAATTGCAGGTGGTGATTTATCGGCCACGTTAGATGGAAAACTGATTGGTAATTGGCAAAGCTTTAGCGCGCAAGCCGGGCAAACACTGAAATTTGGCCTAGCCAAAAATGGCTTAAGAGCTTATTTGGCCGTGCGCGGAGGGTTCATTGTGCCTCACCATTTAGGTAGTGTTGCCACCGTACCCAAAGAACAGCTTGGTGGGTTAACGCAAAACGGCGTACCACTGCAAGCGGGCGATTCACTGCACTTTAATCCCCACGCTATCGATAACAAACCCGTACACATCACTTTTCGTTATAAGCCTGATTATAATCTGCCACTTAAATTACGCGTCATTGAAGGCTACCAAGCCCTGCAATTTTCATCGCAGCAACTCGATCGCTTTTATCAAACCAGCTTCACTGTCAGTCAGCATGCCGATCGCATGGGCTATCGCCTTAATGGCGATACGGTTACCCCACCCGCGACACCTATTTTATCGGAAGGGATTGCTTTGGGGGCGATTCAAATCCCGCCAGATGGCCAACCGATCATTTTACTCAACGATCGCCAAACCATCGGCGGTTACCCTAAATTAGGGTGTGTGGCTCGCATTGATCTGCCCCGTTTGGCACAAGCAAAACCGGGGCAGAAAATACGTTTTGTCAAAGGTGATATACAAGGCCTGCAAGAGGTTTGGTGCCAATGGGCGCGTTATTTCGGCTACTAACGACTATCACCTTGCTCCTTTAGAAAACCGCAAGGTGTTACCAATCAAACCATACCGACAATTTTTGCTAATTCTTCAGGATAAGCACGTGCCTTAGCTAACGCGATGGCTTTCTCTTCCACCTGTTCAAGAGCCAAACTCATGCTGATTGGGTGACGAACTTCTATCGATTGTAGCAAGTCTTCATCGTTCACTAACTGCCAATGCTGAACAATTTTAGTTGCCGCTTCCAACGCAGATGAACCTTTGACCACTTCGATTCGCGCATAATTATGAGCTTCAAACGTAACATCAGCGGCTCGTAATGTGGCATCTTGGCCAGGAATTTGCTGTGCACCAAACAGTGGCTTACCAGCCACTTGTGCTTGAATATACTGTGGGATGAACTGACTCATGTGGTGTATGGCTCGTTCACTGCGCTCTTGTAGTGCGTCCTGTTGCCAGCCGTTCTTAATTTTGCGTTCGAGATAATCAGGCAATACGGGTTGTGATGATCCAGCTTGCGAGGCCACTAACCCATCTTTAAATAACGTGATTCCCTCGGTCATACCATGCAACTGAAATAGACCATCAGCATACGGTGTTAGCTGAGCCATTCCTTGTGGGGTACCTCTTGGCCCGTGAAAAATCACTTCTGGCCATTGCTGGTCGCATTCTGCCCAACGGGTAACGTAAGCCGCTTTAAATTCCACCAAGCGTTGACGCGGAGCCTTAGCCAAATCATCGACTATTCCCGTTTCATAACCACATGCATTGACTAAATAATCGGCATGAATAACGTGTTCATGCTTTTGAGCATCCAGATAAACGAGCTGCCATTGCTCATCAATAAAATCAGATTTGATTAATTTAACGTGCGTTAAAACTTGGCAATGAGGCATCGCCGCTAACGCAAGCTCAGCACTGGCCGCCAGACGAAAAACACTCCAACCGTATTCTTGCACCGCAATGACTGGGTATTTCAACTGATTTAAATCTGCATGTTGAGCAAAAGGGATCACCCAATCATCGAATGATGTCGGTTGATCACTCTGTTGCTGAGTTGCTAATACCTGCAGTGCTTCACGGCTGTAGAGTTTGAAATACTCTTGGGGTTGACCAAGCTGTTGATTACGTGGGTCTTCATCAACCAATTGTTGATAGCTGCGCTGAATAAGCTCTAGCCTTGGCAATAAGGCTTGCGGCTCACCGCCATCACTATGCGGAACAGCAATCACAGTCGGTCGCTTATTCAGCGTGTGGGGATAGAGCCTGACGGTTTCAATCGACTGCTTAAGTAACTCAAGACACTGCTGCTGCGAAATTTCGCGATAGAGGTTACCACCCGCGTGCAGATGGCAAATCGGCGGCCCATTAACGAGGCCAGCGCTTTTTTCCAAAAGCAGCACATTGAGCCCCAGTTCTCCCATATGAACGGCGGCAGTGGCACCAGCCACACCCCCACCAATAATTGCGACACATGGAGAATCTGTATTGAACTTTTTATATGACATAAGATACGAGTACTCTGGAAAACCCGGATGCATTCTAAAGCTTGTAAAGCGTTATTAAAATCACATTTTTCACGTGGTCTTATCTGTTTTACGACTAACAAGCAATACGCATAATCGACAAATAACTTAAAAAATTGCTTGACTCAATAAAGCCAAAACGACGTTTTTTCAACCTTGTGAATAACAAAACTGCGCAACCCAAGGTAACTACGGGGCTAAGCGCAAATAGGCCGTTATCAAGCCGTCGAGTTATCCCAAACTTTATCCACTGTTTTTGTGGATAACTCAGTCTGGGATTATCGATACCGCTAGTTAAAGTCTTTATTTATAGGGGTTAACAGCCGCTTAATTAAACTACTCACGACCAGCGATAATGTGCAAAACGTCGCCAAGGGTAGCACCAACCACATGCTGTAATGCGCCATAGGTTCTAGTTCAAAACCGAACTTCATGACGCTGGCCACCACCGCGTCAGAGCCAAGGCTTGCGACAACTCCGGCAATGAGCGCCATCAAACCGTATTCAGCCCAAATAGTCTGCTCAACGCGGCGCTTGCTGGCCCCTAAAGTGCGGTATAAGCGAATTTCTTGTTGCCTCTGGCTTAAACTTAAACGCAACAGGGTAAAAATCAGTAAAATACCAGCAATCACGCCCATTGCAGCCAGCACTGTCACTGACCAGATAATTTGCGTCAGCAAAGTTTGAATCTTATCGCCCATTGCCCGGATATCCATCAAACTGACCGTAGGGTAAGTGCGAGCAAGGGTGGCAAGCAAGGCGTTATCTTGATCTTGCGCTCTGAAACTCACCAGCCACGTGGCAGGGATCTCCTGCAATAGGTCTGGGGTAAAAATGAAATAAAAGTTAGGCTTCATTTCTCGCCACTCGACTTGGCGAATGGAATTTACTTTCGCTTCCACGGTTTGGCTATTGATCACAAAGCCTAAACTATCACCCAGTTTCAGCCCCAAATCACGAGCAACGTCCGATTCAACCGAAACGCCACCTTGCTCTGTCCACACTCCTGCCGTCAGTTGGTTATTGCTGGGTAGCGATTCTCCCCAAGTGAAATTGAGCTCTCGCCTCAACGCATCACTCCCCTCTTCACCTTGAGCTTGTTGCTTGGCCTCTATGCCATTAATAGTCGATAAACGCCCTCGGATGATCGGATAGGCTTGCGAACGCACAATGTTGGCGCTGTCTAACGTGTTAAGGTAATCATTAACTTCATTTGGTGAAATGTTGAGTGCAAATGCGTTATGAGCATCGCTGGGTAAGGTTCGCTGCCAATCAGAGAGTAAATCGGTACGCACTAACCAGATGATCGCCAATAACATTAACGATAGTCCTAACGCGCCGAACTGGACTCCGGTCGTGATTGCCGAACGATTGATTCGGCTGAGCGCTAATTTAAGCGCGGTAGAGAGCGGAAGACGTCCTAAACTACGAGCAACCAAAACACTGACCACAGCAAGCACTGCAAAAAGCGTCACTATCCCAGCCAACACAATCCACACTAAGAGATTATTCCAATAAGCCCACAGCATCGGCACTAACGGAATCAAGATGAGCAACCCATTACGGCGATGATTCGGTTTCGCTCGCTCTGTTTGCATGACATTGAGCGCACTGGTATCTAGCAAATGCAGTAAAGGAATGCCGAGTGCAGGAAAAGCGATCAATACACTCGCCATCAGCGCAATAAAAGCGGGTTTAGCGCCATAACTCGGTAAAGGCGTAGGCAATAAATCCACCAGCGGCACGCGTAATAAAGACTCTAGGCCAATGCCGATCAATACCCCAAGCACCGCAGCAGAAACAAACAAAATCACCACTTGTACGATCAACCATTGGCGGATCCAACGTTTGCTCGCTCCAAGGCTTTTTAACATGGCGATGGTTTTTTGCCGCGTAGAAACATAGTGCTGACAAGTCAGGACTAATGTGGTTGCCGCCATGATGATCACAATCGCTACGGTTAACGACAAATATTGCTCTGTGCGTTCAAAAACCTCATTCGTTCGGCTGGCGCTATTTCGGTCGCGCCAACGATCGCTAGGCGTTAAAGTAACGGGCTGTTTTACTGCTTCAATCTGTCCATCATCACCATTAATGAACACGCTAAATTGCACTCGGCTCCCCAATTGAAGTGCACCAGTACGAGCCACATCGTCTTGGTGGATCAACACCGCGGGCATCTGTTGAAACGGATTAAAGCTGAGTCCCGGCTCCTCAAGGATGCGTCCCGATACCGTAAAGTCGGCATCGCCCAGCGTGACCTGATCACCAATTTGAACGTCTAATTGCGCAAACACTCGTTCATCTAACCACAGTTGATTCGGCGCAAGGTGCTGAAATGTCGTCACATCATCAGAAAGACGCATTTCACCGCGTAGCGGATAAGCACTATCCACTGCTTTGACAGTGACTAACTGCATACCGCGCTCACTGAATGCCATTGTCGCGTAACGCGTAAGTTGTGAAGACGGCAATTGCAAGCGCTCGATCTGATCGAGCAATGACGCTGGGGGTGGGTTTGCGGAAACAAACACACTATCGGCAGTGAGTGCGTCTTTACCTTGTTTAACAATCACTTGCTCCATACGCTCAGCTAAGGCAGTCAGCGCAAAAATACAAGCAATGATCAAGGTTAGCGCCACTGAAATAGGCCACAACTGTCCGTGGCGGATTTCACCTAAGCTCCAGCGAATTAATCGTTTATTGAGTGAACGGCTCGACATCTCGCTCATTACCGCTCCTCCAACATACCAGCTTGCATGTGGAAAATACGATCACATTGAGCCGCAAGAGCGGGATCATGGGTAACCAGCACTAAGGTCGTTCCGTGCTGCTTATTTAATTCAAACAATAATGAAACCACTTTTGCCGCGGTTTCTTGATCAAGGTTGCCAGTAGGCTCATCGGCAAACAGCACTTTCGGATTGATCATAAAGGCTCTTGCTAGCGCGACTCGTTGCTGCTCGCCCCCTGAAAGTTGTGCAGGAGAGTGATGCATTCGATGCGATAAACCAACGGCCGTCAACAAGGATTTAGCACGATCCACATCCTCTTTTTCGCCTTTTAACAAACAAGGTAGCGTCACGTTCTCTAACGCAGACAAGCTTGGGATCAGCAAAAAGCTTTGAAACACAAAGCCAACCGATTGACTGCGGATCGCCGCACGTCCTTCATCGTCCAGTTGAGACAATGGCTGACCCAATAGCTCTACCTCTCCGCGTGTCGGCGTATCAAGCCCAGCCAACAGCGTCATCAGGGTTGATTTCCCCGCACCAGACGTTCCGACTATCGCCACGCTTTCACCACTTTTGATCTCTAGGTTTACCTCTTTTAGGATTGTTAAATGCTCTTGATTGGTAGAGACTGTTTTAGATAATGAATGTGCTCTAATAACGGATGTTTGCATGACTCGACTTCTTTCCTTGATTTGTATTTTATTATTCTCGGCTAACGCTAGTAGTACCACACTCTTGATATTGGGTGATAGTTTAAGCGCTGGTTACCAAATGCCGATTGAAAACGCTTGGCCTAGCTTGCTACCTAATGCCTTGCAAGCTGAAGGTAAATCAGACATTGATGTCATTAATGCCAGTATTTCTGGCGATACAACGGGCAATGGCCTAGCCCGCTTACCGTCACTACTCACCCTACATACCCCTGATGCGGTGCTTATTGAGCTTGGTGCGAACGACGGATTGCGTGGCTTTCCACCTCAATTGATCAGCAGCAATTTAACCGCCATCATTGGCCAAATAAAAAAAGCAGGCTCAACCCCTCTTTTGATGCAGATCCGCATTCCACCAAACTATGGCAAACGCTACAGCGATGCCTTTTATAGCCTCTATTCTGAGCTTAGCCTCAAACACACTGTGCCGTTACTGCCCTTTTTCTTAGAGCAAGTGATCATTAAACCCGAGTGGATGATGGCTGATGGCTTACATCCGACGGTCGACGCTCAGCCGTGGATCGCCAATTTTGTTGCGCAACATTTAGCAGAGCATCTCTGATTTTAATGCCTCAGCTCAATGAACTTTACCTAGTTTTACGATATTTTTTAGACCATTCCCCTAACCGCAAAGGTACAAACTATGCACATTGAACCTGTGATCAAAGGTGTGGTCGCTCGCTCTGCTCATCCACTCGGATGCGAACAAGCTGTGTTACAACAGATTAATTACGTAAAATCTTGCAGACCGATCACTCACGGGCCAAAACGAGTTCTCATTTTAGGCGCATCTTCAGGCTTTGGGCTCGCCGCCCGCATTGCCCTGACCTTTGGTGGTTCAGAAGCCGATACGATTGGCGTTTCCTTTGAAAAAACGCCATCAGAAAAAGGGGTTGGTAGTGCTGGTTGGTACAACAATCTCTTTTTTAAACAACAGGCCGAGCAAGCGGGTCGAGTCGCCGTCAATATCGATGGGGATGTTTTTTCACCATCAGTACGCGAGCAAGTGATTGAAGCGATAGAGACCTATTTTGAAGGGGAAGTCGATTTAGTCATTTACAGTATCGCCAGCGGCATGAGACCAAAACCCAATTCAGATCAGTATTGGCGCTCCGCCATTAAACCGATTGGTGAGGCCGTTTCTGGTGCGACAATATTACTAGAAAACGATACGTGGGTAGAAACCACCATTACCCCTGCAAATGACGAAGAGATCGAAAGTACACTGAAAGTAATGGGTGGCGAGGATTGGGAAAACTGGATAGATACGCTGATCAACACTGAATCGATTGCACAAGGGTGTAAAACCATTGCTTTTTCATACATCGGCCCTCAGATTACTCACCCCATTTATCTTGACGGTACACTGGGGCGCGCCAAAATTGATTTGCACCAAACCAGCCACTCTCTCAACCTAAAATTGTCTAACTATGGCGGCGGGGCTTATGCGACTGTTTGTAAAGCTTTAGTCACGAAGGCGAGCGTGTTCATTCCCAATTTAAGCCCTTACATTGTCGCATTGTATAAGGTGATGAAAGAAAAAGAGACGCACGAAGGATGTATCGAGCAGATGCAGCGTCTGTTTAGCGAAAAACTCTCTAGCAAAGGCAAAGTACCCGTTGATGGCGAACGACTGATCCGTATGGATGATTGGGAGCTCAACCCAGATACTCAGCAAAAAGTGGCCGATTTACTGGAGAAAATGGATCAGTACAACTTTAAGCAACTAGGTGACTATAAGGGCTTTAAGCGAGAATTCATGCAGCTCAATGGCTTCGACTTTGACTGTGTTGATTATGCTCAAGAAATTAATATCGACCATTATATCAAGCAAGCCGATTAACTCCTTCCGTATCATTTACGAGACACAGCTAACTATCTCAATGCCCCAATATTTTATTGGGGCTTTTTTTTGTTACATTGGCGGCGCGTTCTTATTCTTAATACCATACTATGGTCATAGGAGCGGATCTTGTCATCGTCAGTCTAGAGCAATGAATGCTCGGCTTTTTTAAGCTTTGTCGTCCAAAGGAATTTGATAATATGTCGAAAATAAAGACACATGAGATGCTCATCCCCTCTTCAATGATGGATGGATGGCAGCGCATTGTGAATTTACTCGCTGAAATTTTAAACGTTCCGAGCGCATTGATCATGCGTGCTAGCCAGCAAAAACTCGAAATATTCTGTAAAAACACCAACGTCGACAACCCCTATCAAACCGGACATAAAGAACCCTTAGGACAAGGTCTGTACTGTGAAACTGTGATGCAAACACAGCAGGAACTATTGGTCCCGAATGCTTTAGCCGATAAAAAATGGATGCATAATCCAGATGCACCACTGGGCATGATTGCCTATTGTGGCATCCCATTAAAGTGGCCGAATGGTGATATATTTGGCACCATTTGCGTACTCGATAACAAGGAGAACCATTTTGGCCCCACCTATCGGCAGTTACTGGAGAGTTTTCGCGATACCATTGAATCCCATCTCACCACCTTATACCAACAAGTAAGACTTCAGCAGCTCAATGATGAGCTTCAGCTTCGCGTCGATAACCGAACACAAGATCTTGCTGATCTCAACTACTCGCTCACGCAAGAAATCGATAAACGCCGCGCCGCAGAACAACAGATTCAATATCAAAAGTGGCATGACGTCAGCACAGGTTTTTTAAATCGCAACGCACTTGAACTGGAGCTCAAAAATAGCCTTTTACAAGCAACAAAGCAGCACACCGAAGTTGCCGCCATTCATATTGGTTTCACTAATGCTCGTCATATTCAATCTCACTTTGGCTACCGAGCATGGGATCAAGTCATCGCTCGATATCGTGAGCGACTAGGCCGCTGCGATAAAATTGAAATATTGACCGCTCGACCCACGTCGACAGATTTAGTCTTGATCGTCAAAACAAAACTATTAGCGCGTCACCTGGAAAAGTTGTGCCATAAATTGGTCGAAATCGGTCATTCTGAATTTAAGCTCGATGACCATAATGTTCATCTTCATTCCTATATTGGTATTGCAACGAGTTTAGACACTGACAATGCTATAGAACTGCTCAAACAAGCTTCTGCTGCCATGGTCTCTTGCAAAGATTCCGGTCATAAATTTTGCTATCACTCGCAAGTATTCAGTGACTCACTCCGGCAAATCAACCAATTAGAAAGCTACTTATTACGAGCAGTGCGCAACGATGAGCTCATGCTCTATTTTCAACCTAAGGTCTCTCCAACCACTCATCGCTGGACGGGGGCAGAAGCGCTACTACGTTGGCGGCATCCCGTATTGGGCGATATATCTAATGAAACCTTAATTCACATGGCCGAACAAAATGGACTGATTTTTGAAGTGGGTAACTTTGTCCTGCGATCGGCCATCGAAAAAACGAGCCAATGGGCAAAACAGGTCGATAATTTCAAAATGGCTATTAACGTTTCAGCCGTCCAATTGAAGAATGCCCAATTCGCAGACCAAGTTCGTGAGCTACTGAACACCTACCAACTTCCAGCTCGGTACTTAGAGTTGGAAGTAACAGAAAGCTGTTTGATTGCAGATGAAGTGGTGGCTCGCAACACACTGCGAATTCTACACCAACTAGGTGTGACGTTGTCACTTGATGATTTCGGCACGGGCTACGCCTCTTTCAGCTATTTGAAAAAATTTCCCTTCGATTGCATAAAAATAGATAAAAGCTTTGTACATCAATTGGATCAAAGTGAGGAAGATAAAGAAATTGTTCGCTCAATCATTCACGTTGCCAAAAAATTAAAGCTGAAAGTGATCCTCGAAGGGATTGAAAATCAAAGCCAAGAAGACTTTATCATCAGTGAAGGGTGTGAGTTTGGCCAAGGCTATTTCTATGGTAAACCGATGCCTTGTGACGAGTTTGAGGCTGGGCTACTGAACCAAAATTATGCACACCCTATCGAGACAAAGGTTTTGTAGGATAAAGGAATCCCTTATCATGTCTTTACTCTCAGTGTGGCGGTTCCTATAATCGCCGCCTTTCCTTTCCAAACGAGCGATATCGAGATGGATTTATTAACATCAATTCTCAAAAAGCTAGAAAAACAGAACTACCGCGCCTATCAGCAGATCAAAGGTCAATACGAATTTGGTGATTTCACCTTGCATATCGATCATATCCAAGCGGACCCTTACGCTTCTGCATCTCGCTTTCGCGCTACTCGAGCATGGTCTCTGACCGGTCTGGAATGGTTAAAAGAGAAATCACCTGCTTATCAAATGGCTGCAAGAGATTTTATCGCTCGTAGTTTTGCGGAGTTTGCTAAGCAAGAGAACCATATTGCCATCGCATTGACGGGCCAAACGGTGCTTGATAGTACAGCTGTTCTCTTTACGGAGCATGGTATTGAGCTTCGTTTTCGCATCAATTTACCCGCTGAAGGTCGTGACATTCTGGCCAAGAAAGCGCTCAACATCATCACCTTCTACCTGCCAAAATTCATTCGCCGGGCCACCATTGAACGTGAACTGGATAAAGATGCCCTACTTGAGCATTGCGCTGTGATCGAAGATCAAGAAGCAATGCGTGCACAACTGGTACAGCACAATCTGGTTGCTTTTGTGGCTAATGGCAGCGTATTACCTCGCTTGGCAGGTAACTGTGATCTGCCGATGAAAGACGCCGTTACTTTCCAAGCGCCCACATCGCTAGAAGTCGAGCTTGAGACACCAAACCAAGGCAAAATTAAAGGACTCGGTATCCCCAAAGGTATAACCCTTATCGTCGGCGGTGGTTTTCACGGTAAATCGACTTTGTTAACGGCGATTGAGCGTTCAATTTACAACCATATTCCCGGCGATGGCCGTGAGCGAATTGTTACGGATCATCAAGCCATGAAAATTCGCGCTGAAGATGGCCGTTGCGTACATAATTTAAATTTGTCCAACTACATCAATCACCTACCTATGGGTAAAGAAACCTCCGATTTCAGCACTCAAGATGCGTCCGGTTCAACATCGCAAGCAGCGTGGTTACAAGAATCCATTGAATCTGGCGCTAGTACATTACTGATTGATGAAGATACTTCCGCCACCAACTTCATGATCCGTGATGAGCGTATGCAAGCGCTGGTTAGTAAAGGTGATGAGCCCATTACACCATTGGTTGATCGTATCGGGCAACTTCGCGATGATTTGGATATCTCGACACTGATCGTCATGGGGGGATCCGGTGATTACTTAGACGTCGCCGATACTGTCATCCAGATGCATGACTACCACGCCGTTGATGTGACTAACAAAGCTAAAGAAGTCATCAAACAGCACCCAACTGCTCGTCACAACGAATGTGAAACGCCACTGGCTATTTTCCCAGAACGCGCGGTGAATCGCACTGCGCTGCAAAAATTACTGGTTGATGGTAAATTCCGAGTCTCTGCCAAAGGCGTTGATTCGCTTCGCTTTGGCAAAGAATTTACGGATTTAAATGCGTTAGAACAATTGGAGTCACCTTCTGAAGTCAATGCGATTGGCTGGACTTGGTTCCAGTTTGCGCAGACTCCGGGGTGGTCAGCGCAACCAAGCAAAGAGATGATGGCTTTATTAGCAGGAACATGGCACCAAAATATGCCAAACCACGGTGATTTGGCGAAACCGCGTGTCATCGATGTGATGGCGGCGTTGAACCGTATGCGCAAGTCGCAATTTAAAAACCACCAGTAAAGATTAACTCCCCTACAACAAAAGCCAAAAGAAGCGAGAGATCGCTTCTTTTTTACTTCAGTACCTTATTCGACAAATATCTTGTCTAGAGTTTAAGGTTTGGGCTTTAACTATTTTGCCGCAAAATATTCCATGCTTCACACAACACTCGAAACGTTTCAGCATTGCCATTGTCTCTATCTGGATGCCACTTTAGTGCCAACTTGCGCCATGTTTTCCGGATTTCAATTTGCGTCGCTTCCGCTGGTAATTTAAACAGCCTCAATGCTTGAAGACGATTCATATTAAGGTTACTCGTTCCACCCATTGCTTTACGGTAACGAGTCCAAAATTCGTTCAACAAGCGGCGCACTTCTCCTTCATCAGCCTCATAATTTTTCCACTGAGTGTAATAATCACGCAATGGATCATCTGGATCGATTTCGCAACTAACGGCACGATGCGCAGGCATTAGTACAATGTCCATTGCTGATACTTGTAACCACTTTTCAGGGTAAAGCGTCTCTTGAAGCTGATAGAGCGCGTTCATGATCAAAAAATTACGCTTAAAGAGGTCTTTTTCAGGTGCGCTATCAAGTACAGGCATGAATCCCTGTTCACTTAAATGTGCCGCTAACGTATGGACTTTCCAACCGGAAGGCTGTTTACGCAACACCTCCAACATTGGCCAAAGCAGCGGATTTTCCATGTAAGATTGAAACTGAGCGGTAAGTTCTAAGCTTTCAGACATACTTTCGGGCCTACTTTGGGACATAGTCTCGACGTTCACATTAAGGTTCTCTCTTCATTCAAATCCAATATCGCTTTTTTGTCGAGTTTCTTACCGCATATTATCTTGGCTTTTTGAACTAGAGTCCGTTTATCACACGCACTATCTATCAATACATAAAAAGAGAAAGATCGAGTTGTTGCATGATCTTCTCCACCTTGCAGATCTCTTTGCCAAGACAATGCGAAAATCAATCACAAAACGAAGGTAGATACGCACATCTCAAACACAAATTTCTACGTCTATAAGATACAGAATTCAACAAAATTGAACATCGTGCAAAATAGTGGCACTATCCATCGGTATTTTGTCATAGGAAAAACCATGTCTCTCAACTTCTCACGCACGCTTTTATTTTTGACGGCGATCTACGGTATACTCTTTCTATTTTCAGCGATCGCGCCGGTTTCTCGTGCTGTCTGGTTAGCAGAAATCATCCCTGCGCTAGGGATCTTAGCACTCGTCTATTGGGCTTCAACAAAACTACGCTTTAGCTCAACGGCTTATATTCTGATGTTTGTGTGGCTTAGTTTGCACACCATTGGGGCTAAATATACATTTGCAGATGTTCCATTTGCTTGGTTCAACGAACTGATCGGATCATCTCGTAATAATTTTGATCGCGTCGCTCATTTCTCAATTGGCTTTTATGCCTACCCTATCGCTGAATATTTAATTAGAAAGCAGCTCTGTAAACCGTTAATTGCCTCATTGTTCGGGCTTTTCTCTATCATGAGTATCGCAGCAGGTTACGAAATTATTGAATGGTGGTATGCCTCAATCGCGGGTGGTGATGAGGGAATCGCTTTTCTGGGTTCACAAGGCGACATTTGGGACGCACAAAAAGACATGTTATGCGATACCCTTGGGGCAATGACGGCACTTTGCCTATTATGGTTTAGGCCAAAATCAAACATTCCTTACAGTGAAGTATGAAATGCCTCTAATTTTTGGAACTAAGGTAAATATTACCGAGAGCAAGTTTTGATTAGTGTTTATTCTGTGAGTACGGAGAACATGACTCTCCCTTTTTGCTGCTGAGAATTGATTATGAAAAATATAAATAAAACACTTGAAAAAATAGACTGCTGTCCACTTTGTCAACATGATGAATACTTTATTTCCACAAACAATGAAAAGTTTATCTGCGCACAATGTGGTTTTAAAACCGACCACTTACAAAGCGTCCAGCAAATGATTGGTGTACACACAGCGCTAATCAGTCATAAACACATTCATTGCTTGGCCAACAATGTGCATTGAGCCATGGTTTAAGCTCGAGTAATGTGTCGATAACAACGACATTAGGCGCTTGAGAAAAACCCTGTGGGTTAAGAGGTGCTAGCTGAACGGTTGGTACCTCTGCATTGATACCCGCTTCAACCCCTTTTGCTGAATCATCCACATAAATACATTCTTGCAAAAGAAATCCCATATTCATTGCACAATAACGAATCAAATCAGGTTCAGGCTTCCAGCTATTCGCATCAAAGGCTGAAAAAATGCGTCCTTCAAACAAAGGGAGCAAACCGCTCCGTTGTAAAATTGATGATATTTTTTCTTTAGGTGCATTAGAGGTAACACAGTATTCAATACCCTGCTGGCGTAAATACTCAAGTAGTTCTATCGCACCATCCATGGGTGAAAGATATTGCTGGAAGAGCTCATTAACTTTATCCCGATAAAGGTTCTCTAAAAGATCAAGATCGGCGTTAATGTTCGTATGTTCAAGCGCCTGAAACAGTATGTCCGCAATCTTCCCACCTTCAAAATGGTTAATCACTTGTGCAAAAGTAAGGTGGGCTCCTAGTTGGTTCAATACATTGACTAGCGCTTCGCAGCATAAACGCTCACTATCAACTAAAGTACCTTCACAGTCGAAAATAATACATTTTATTTTTTTCTCAGTCATAAACACTTCCTTCATCCAATGCTTAATTTTAACCGCTGGATGAATGTATAAAATGATTGAGTTAACAGAATGAAACGAAGATAAGAGTTGATATGCATAACTTATAGCCACATCACTCTTTGATACTCAATGGGGCGTATTTAGCCGGCTCTGTAATAGCTTGTCGTATCGGGATACAAATTACGGATTTGGATAAAATCATCCAAATGATTAAGCAATAAATTGACTAAAGTAGGGTCAAACTGAAAACCGCATTCACGTTCAAATAAACTTACTACATTCTCAAGCGGCCACGCTTCTTTATAACAACGTTCACTTAGCAAAGCATCAAACACATCCGCTATTGCAGTAATGCGAGCAAATATATGAATGTCTGTGCCTTTTTTCTGATTAGGATAACCTTTACCATCCCAACGCTCATGGTGTTCATGCGCGACAGTCGCAGCTAATTTAGTTATATCACCTTCGCTTGTATTGAGGATGTTATAACCAGCGGTAGTGTGAGTCTGCATGATTTCCCACTCATCTGGTGTTAATTTTCCAGGCTTATCCAAAATCGACTCTGGAATCGCAATTTTTCCC
Source organism: Vibrio sp. ZOR0018 (assembly GCF_963865925.1). NCBI lineage: Bacteria > Pseudomonadati > Pseudomonadota > Gammaproteobacteria > Vibrionales > Vibrionaceae > Vibrio > Vibrio sp. ZOR0018. The sequence goes on from NZ_CAWMCN010000110.1 coordinate 35,527, forward strand.
ACATCATGCATTGGGCTGATGATCTCGATCATTTCTACCTCGCGCTGCGTTAACCCGCACAAACGAGCCAGCAGCGCAGAGAGTCTTGCTACCCGCTTAACATGATTACCCGTTTCACCAGAGCGCGTTTCTATTGCTTCTCCGAGTAAATGAATCATTTCCCGCTGTACGGCTAATGTACGCTCTTGCAATACCACTATTTTACGGTTTTTGACGCCAAGCTCTCTTTTTTGTCTGAGGGTCACCCCTTGCATAACAATCACAACCAGCAAACAGAGAATAATAAAGCTAGCCGCGAGTAACACTTTCCAATGCTGTTCAAAATAAGAGAGAGGACGATTAAGAACCAACACATCCTGTGGCAAGGCTTTCATGTCAATCTGATGTCGCTGCATGGCTTGGTAATCAAAAACCGCTCTTGTACTGCTGATTTGCATGTCAACTGCGGAGGCTAAATCTAGTGAGACAAATTGGTTTAACGCCATCAATATATCATTTCCCAGTTGCTCAGAACGGTTAACATACCCTCCAACAATATCATCACGAATATAAAACTCCCAAAGTACAAAAATGGGGGCAGCGCTAGCTTGTGCTAGGCGGTAGGAAATCTCTTGATAAGTATGGTAAACACCTTGATTTATCTCTGTATTAAAGTGCGATAGCAGTACCGCATCATCAGGTGAAATCTGGAATAGCACCTTTTCTGCTTCAGCCAAAGTGATGGAGTTAATATCGATAAACTCGATACCTTTTAAAAGATCCGTAGCCAGCACTTCATCGACTTTTTTTCGGATTAATTGCGAAGTATGACTTTGATCTGATAAATAATAGATTTTCTTGAGTTTTGGCCGTAATGATTTGATTAAATGGAAGTTTTCTATGATAGCTTCAGATTCATAAATAATTTTATTGTACTTAGTCATGTCATCGAGTGTGGCACTTTTGTCGTTGATGCCAACCGCAACCATAGGCGTATCTGGTTTAAATAGGCTTGAGAGCCCTTTAGTGAACTTTAACGCATTGTCATCGGTAATAATAACCGCATCGAATGGATAATCACGATATTTAACGTGGAGGTATTTTTTGGCCTCCTCAAGATACTCTTGGCTATAAATTCTTTTTGTATCAAGGTATTCAATGGAGAGCTTAATCGGTGTTTTGCTGCTCTTAACTACAGCATCAATGCCCTTTTGAAATTCATATGTCCATTGATAAGATGATTCGTATGAATGCAGCACAAGAATATTTTTAGGCTCCCAGCGAGTTGACTTAGCAGGAAACGACAAAAACAGCGCATAACAGACCATAGCAGTCCAACTAAGCCAATATGTTATTTGCTGTTTATTCATACATAGCTCTCCGTGCAGGCTAAAATTAATACCAAACCAGGCGCTATAGTACCAATTCCATCAGGACAAGCTACTGTTCTATAAAAACATTACCATTGCACTCATGATTAGCACGCCATTTTGCGAGCAACAACCGCGTGAATACATCTTCACCTCCAAATGCATTTTTATCCAGAGTCACGATGTCAGAGATGAGTATCTCATGTGAAGTGGAGGTGACGATACCAGCAGCCACAGGCTCCCCATTTTGAAAACCTAAGTAAAGCTCGCAAGGTGCTGAATAAATGATTTGGGTAAAGAATTCGATAACTTTTGATTGATCGTTTTTATCGCTCCATAAGCTTGCTTGCAACAGAGCAAACCATATTGTCATCCGATGAAAATCAACCAAATAAACCTCTTCGAGCAACGATAGGTTAGGCTCCTCAGTGAGCTCAATAAAAGGGCGAGAACTGCGTTGAACAACCGCTTTTTGGTAGAGATCTCGACCTTGTAAGCTCTCCTCTGTTGGAAATTCGACATTCACTTGGTCAAATAGCCATTGGTTTTTAATGGCGGCAACGTCAGGTTGGTTAATCATTGTTATTTACTTCTTCTTCTAATTGTTGCAAGCAGGATACTGACCAGATCGATATGCGACAAGCCATTACTCACATTATCCTCATCTAAACTGCAGATATGCTGGCCAAAACATCAACATAACAGCCTATATCATTCTCCTTTGATGCTGCTATCATGTGCAGAAAGATGGATAAATGGATTATAGACATGAACAAGAAACTCATCACCACCGCATTCATACTTAGCTTTGGTTTAGTTGGCTGCGATAGCAATGAAGTTGGCGATGTATCGCTCGGATTTTTCACGCTTAATGATTTACATAGTATTACACAACCATTTTAAACGAGCAAATATTACACATTAAAAATGAACAATTACTAAGCCCTATCATTCTGAATACACATAAGAATTGCACTAATACTGGTCAGTACACTTCCCCATTTTCTAACGAAACAAATGTCTACTTAACTTCTCTTTTGCATTGTTTATGAGCGTCAAGTCAACACAAACGTGATACGTGTGTATTTAAACAGTATCAAGTTTGTGCATAATACATCTAAGAAAGGTTTGTAGGTTCAAGCAAATGAGAAATATGACATCTGTTTTTATGACAGAAGCAAGTAAAGTTATTGATGCTAATGAGTTTTTAGATACTACTGACGAAAAGATACTTTTTGAGTTACGAACAGAGATTGCTAAAAATCGAAAAACCTCCCCTGTTGTCCTGTGTAATGTCTGTTTTCAACCTGTTCTGTTGAAAGGCACACCGCAAAGAACTAAATACTTTGCTCATGTAAAAGACTCTGAAGATTGCCCCATTAAGACCACAACAAACCTTACAGCCGAGGAAATCCTCGCAATGAAGTACAACGGTCAAAAGGAAGGTCGGCTTCATCGAGAAGGTAAAGAAACCTTAGCCCAATACCTTAGAGCAGATAGTCTATTTCACAATGATGTTCATGTTGAAAAGACGTTCAGAGAAAAACATCCAACTGGCATAGCCAAACGCAGGCGCAGACCTGATATCTCAGCAACGTTGCTCAAAGACTCGCGTGAGGTTGTTTTTGAGCTTCAAGTATCAACAACCTTTCTCGATGTCATTATTAGTCGTGAGCAGTTTTACAAGGAAAATGATGCCTATATTACGTGGGTATTCCTTGATTTTGACGCTGAGAAGTTTACGACTCTTGATATCGCTTATGCCAACAAAGCCAATGTTTTTGTATTGGATAACGAAGCAAAGCATGAGTCAGATTTGAACGGGAAACTTGTTTTAAAATGCTATTACCGTAAACCATTTATGACCGAAGACTTAAACATTGCTCATAAGTGGGTTCATGAACTCGTTGACTTCTCAATGCTCAACTTTGATGAGTTAAATAAGAAAACATATTTTGTCGATACTGATGCTCTTAGAGCAGAAGTCATCAACAATATAAACGACGAAAAGCGTAGGCAACAACTTGAACGAGAAGAAAGAGAGAGAGCTAAACAAGAAGCACTGAGGCAAGAACGAGAAGAACAGAAACGACTTGATAAACTTGCACGATCATACTCTCACTTTCAAACTCCAAATCATTACAAAGAGAAGGCTCATAGAAGTAAACATCTGTCCCAAATGCCCTCTTCTACCAAATCATTGGGTGAAGCCTTGATTTGCAGAAAATGTATGATCATAGGAAAGCCGAAGAAAGTTGGTAGACTTACTGTCTGTGGGCGATGTGGTCATGAGATAAGTTGAGAGAAGTAACTCACTTCTCTCAACCAGTTTAAAATGAATCTAAGAACTTTTCGTCAATTGAGGTTTGAAGCAAGTTTGAAATACCGCGTGCTCCTGAATAGAGCATGGTCACAGCAAATCGAGCACGTGTTATTGCAACGTATAAGCGATTAAATGAAATATATGTTAAGTAGTGTTTACTATTTGTATTCACATCTGCTTCTGTTGGAGGTAAACGTCCTTTGTCTGCTCCAACAATAACTACCGCATCAAACTCTAATCCTCCAACATAATCTATTCCAGAAATTATATACTTACCGCCTTTTTGTGCGTCATTAACCTTCTGTATATCACCTCTATTTTTAATAATTTCAAAAGGTTTATTGATTTCTTTTGCGAACTCTTCAATTTCTTTACTTAAATTGTCTGTAGTAGGTATGATCACTATATTTGAACGACTACACTCCAGCTTTTTGCAAAGAATATCTACTTCATCAAAAGATGATTGGAGTAAGTCTTTGTCATTTGATATTGCTTTCGCATAAGGAACCACACACTTTTTCTCTTCCTCCATCGTAAAACTACCGCTTGATCTACTCAAAGGGTTTTCAAAGTCGGTAAATAATCCCGCACCACTCGAAAGAATGTGATTAGCAAGATCGATGATTTCAGGACTACACCTAAAGATTGTATTGAAACCTTCAGTCTCAATATCACTATTACTATTGATATTCAAAGCTTCTTTTACTTCACCAGACGACAATGTAGAGTCACCTAATGCCTGACTTCTATCAATTGTAAATACAATATTGGTAGTGGCATTGGGCTTTGTTAAGAAGTGAAACAAGCATAACTCATTCATGTTAAATAAATGAGTTTCATCTATATAAATAGCATCAACACCTTCATTGATTCTACGTCTACGCCAAATCGGTGTCTCTAATTCTCCCATTGCCGTTAAAACAATATCATCGCTATCGAACTGTCCCAAAGAAATCAAGCGTTCATTGTATTTATTGTATAAAGCGTAAACACAGTCAAAATCCTCGTCTTTGACTATAGGCAATAGATATTTTGAACGTGCAATTTTTCGATATCTTTCTAAACTTTCGCCTGCTCGACCCTTAATGTATGTTGAAATCTCTGATTGCAAAAGCTCTGCAATTGACCAATATTCATCACTGTCAAGAAATTCGTATAACTCTCTTGAAATCATTTTTGAAAATGATTTCAGTTCTTTTTCTTTAAAACTCTCAACTATTTCATAAAGATAAAGTAGTTGTGTTTCTTTAGAATCTCTTGCATCTTTATCTAAATATTCTGTTTCTTGAATTTTGTTACCCAAAAGCTCAATACACCACTCTTGTAATGTGGTAATTCTTACATAATGGTTTGGTTCTTCTTCTGGGTTATAGATAAGGTCATCCGCATTATTTGCTTTGAAAATTGACTTTATATTGTTTTTCGTTTCTGAACTATGTGTAATGAAAATTAATTTTTTGTGTTCTGATATACCTTGATAATACCTGAGAGTCTTTATGCACCTAAGTATGAGACTCAGCGTTTTCCCTGTGCCAGCCGCTCCATCTAAACGCGCAGGGCCAAGTGATTTACTATTTATAAATAATTTCTGATTTTCAGTAAGATAACCTTCGATTCCGTTAAAGCCTATAAAAGCACTTACTTCATTATCTGGCATTTCCAAGGACATAGCCGAAAAGCAATCATCACTATCGGATGAAAGTGCGGTTGACACATCTTTATTCACATCCTTATAGGATTCGACTGCCTTTTTATAATTGGTGGTAAGGTGGTTTGTCTCTAATTCAAATTGATCATTACCTGAACCAAAGATTAAGAAATGTTGACTGTTTCTTCTTTCTTGGCGTTTATGGTCAGGACGCTTATCTAATGCAACTTTGTAATACCCAGTACGAAATGAAAATGGTGTTAATATTACAAATCTATTGTCAATTGCTCGTTCCAAAGAGCTTAAACCCATACCCTCCCATAGTTTAATGACTAAGCGACAAGACTTCTGAAATAATGTAATACAGTTTCTATCGCTGTTCTCAATAAAACCATGAAATTCAGTTAAGTCAAAAACTAAGGTTTTGCTTTTATCAAACTTATTTGTTCTAATTATCCAACCTTCAGAAACACATTCTACAAATAAATCTTGATTCTTAAAAGGAGTACCATTTTTTAATAAGTCAATAAGTTCTTTACCCTTCTTGTAATCAACACTTTGGTAGTCTTTTATTTTGACTATTTCTTTAGCTGCGTTAATGTCAATTGATACAAATTTAGCCATATTAATTACCAATTATTTCCTTAATCATTCTTTTGTCAGGGTCATCAATTCCAATTCTTGCGAAGACATTTGAGAACTTTTGAAGTATATGTTCAATATATGGGGATTTAATTACACCAACTGTAAATGATATTTTTTCATTATCTGATTCAGGATATTTTACCGAAGGAAGTGAAATACCTGTTCGTAAATTCTCAACGTAATCGGACTTGAGACTATATACATCTCGCATCTTTACAATGTGTGGGCCATCTCCGGTTACATCATCTATAAAATAGTAGCCCAGTAAATTTTGGGATATCAAATCCCCGATAATTGATTCACTTAATGAGCTTAAAGTTTTAGAAGAACACACAATTTGTTTAATATCCTCAGCTCTTAGATTATTCTCTAACAAACGCTGTGTCTCACGGTAATCATTTAACTTATTGACAAAAGAAACTCGTTGAGCTTTCTTTCCAGCATCAGAAAAATTTTCAACAATTTTATCTAATGAGTATGTTTGTAATAATAGTTCACTACCACCAATAGTTTCAAATGCTGTAACTAAGTTTCTATATACACTTTTATTTGCTTTATTGTACAATATTGAACTAAATTCACCGACCATCCAGTTGTCAATTGAAATTAAAGGCAAATAGCTATATATTGGTGCTTTTTTTTGAGATATATCGCACCTTGCAGTTATTATTAACCCATAATTTAGCTCTTCGCTGTAATCCTCAGCAAAGGCTCCATAGAACACACTTCCTTGAGTTAACTCACTATTAAGCCCTTCATGAAAAAAACTTCGTTTATCTGACACTCTCAACATCTCGAACACTTTAAATAGATAAACATACCATTAAATATACTAATCATAAGCTACGCACTCTGTGATATGTGACTGATGGCACTTAATTCATTATCAACCTTCGTCTTAGTTCATACAATCTTTTTGAATGATGATTTTATTGATGTTTACACTGCACTTGAAAACCAAAGTTAAGTCGTTCTGCAGCTGCTTAAGACGATAAGTTCCCTCGAAGCCCACTTAAGCATGAATGTTCCAGAACTGATCGCCATACTCTGATCATCAAGAGATGAAATTCAGTCGCTCTCTATACACCACACAACCTAACTAATTGAAAAATAATAATTTCTGTCTTCGATATTGTGACACAATATTTGCATCTTTTTGATGGTCAGTACTTAACCTATTGAATATTAGATGTTTCCGTTCAGTTTCTTTGTTGTCATTTTTACTCCCCTAAACTCTAACCACGTAAACTAAGTGTCAATAGGTTACACTTTTTGATGCATCATAGGTGTCAATAGGTCACAAAATTAGTATACTTATCTGAGTAATTGAGGAGGTTTTTATGTCAGTATCTCAGCAAGTGACCAGTTATATAATGCATCAGCGATATGGTCGTGTTTTTACGCTTGATGATTTCATGAAAAGTTCAAGTCTTGAATCAAACCGAGCGGCAGTCACTGCATTCAGTCGCTGCGTTGAGATGAAATTAGTCAAACGTCTATCTCGTGGAGTCTATTACAAGCCCCAAAAGAGCCGTTTTGGTACTCTGCCTGTTGATACACAAGAACTCATCAAAGCACTCAGCAGAAAAAAACAGGCTGAATATGTAGTGTCAGGGGCTGCTGCAGTAAACGCTTTAGGCTTATCTACGCAACTCCCAATGGTCAGGAGTTATTTAATGACAGAGCGTGTCAGAGCCGATCTTAAGTCCGTCAATATCAAAATTGAATATAGTAAAGCACTTGATCATTTTTCGAAGCACCTAAAAGTCAGTGATAAAGCTCAGAAAAAACAGGCTTTTATTCTTTGGAGTGCGTTACATTACATTGGCAAGGATAGGTTCTCCGATTATAGAAGTAAGTACATTTCACGTTTTCACAAAACGTTGAGCAGTGATGTTAGAGAAAAATTCTTACAAGCTCTTCCACCATCTATGAATTGGGCAAAAAATGAATTAGGACATTAAATTGAGCAAATATTTAGAGCTATCTGCTTCTGAGAAGCGTGAAGCATTATTGGTTGCAGAAGGGCAACATGAGAGTAACCTTCCTGCATATATAATCGAAAAAGATTATTGGGTTACACAGACTTTAAACATTCTCTACACAAAGATTGCACCTACTTTTTCTGAGAAATGTGATAAGCCATTTCTCTTTAAAGGTGGAACGAGTCTTTCTAAAGGCTACAGCCTAATCAATAGAATGTCTGAAGATATAGACCTATCTTTTTCTTTAAACCTCCTTGAATGTGAACCTATTGATTTAGAAGAAGTAACCAGTAGGAAAGCCAGACAAACCGCAGCTATAGCAATCGATACAAAAGCTGAAGAGCTAATAAAGCAACAGCTCATTGACCAACTTACTGAACATTTACAAGCTCTGGATACAGGAGTCAAAGTTGAGATTGAATCTGATGCACCACTCAACATCGCCATATACTATCCTAAAGCTCTAAACGAGGATGAATATGGAAGTTCTGCTCAACAAAGAGTTTTGCTCGAAACTGGTGGGCGTTCTGATAATCACCCTGACAAATTGATTGAAATTAATCATATGTTGGGCGAGGCTATACCAGATCTTTTAGATGATGGTTTTGATGTTTTAACCTTGTCTCCTGAAAGAACAATTTTAGAAAAGATGTTCGCAATACACACGAACCATGTGAAAGAGTCCTTAGCTGATAAACATGCTCGACATCTTTATGATATTGTCGAAATTGATTCGAAATTCCCAGAATGGTGTACAAATAGAGCTTTGTTTGAAGTTGTGGTTAACTTTTGTGATGTCTACTACAAATGGCACGCTGATTCATGCTCATCAGCTTTGAAGGGACCGTTAATGCTTGTCCCTCAGAATCAAGACATGACGGATAAGTATAAACAGGATTGGGAAAGCATGGCAGATATGTTTCCTAAAGCTGAACTGCCCTATTCATTCGAAGATTTAATAGATAATGTTAAGTCGATTGAAGCTAAGGCAAATGGTAGCTTCTACGCTTGATCTACCATAGAAGAAATTTTAACCACCTACCTTTAGCTTATTCTTATCTAAAATATAGCCACTCGACTGAGTGGCTATTTATCATATTTATATCTGAGACATTTTCTGGTAGTGGTCACTGTAACCTGTATCTTCAAAAATGAACTTAAGTCCATCTCTAAACGCCCCATAATCAAACTCTTTGAAGTCAAAGATATTCTGTCCAAGTGAGTGTGATTCACGGTTTATGTATCTAATGAACGCTTGATATTTGACTTCTTGAAGCTCAGGTTTTTGCATCACGTTGCTTAGATCTGACTTTTGAACGAAGTTGAAGAAATACTCCACCACGTTGCGCATACAGTTTGCAATCAATGCAGGTGGTTGATTTTCATCATTTATCACAGACCAGTACGATTGATAGTCATTCTGCACTTCTTCGTAATTCATGGTGTCGATAGTCGTGCCTTTCATATTCTTAGATAATCTGAATAACGATTGATTTGCTTTTCTTCGTTTGTGATTTGCGTCCACCAGCTCATAGAAGAAATACAAGCTATGCGTCAGCACAAAAACTTGTTCCAAGTTTTTTGAATTGAAGAAGTCATTTTTGATGAGCTGACCGATGTTATAAACAAATATATGAGAAAGGCTTGATACTGGATCGTCAATCACAGCAATTTTCTTAACATGAGCTTCATCTGCTGTTTGTTTGCCACGAAACAGTTCTCTGAAGTACAAAAAGCTTATAATCATCTTTTCACCTTCTGACAACGATAAAAAGATTGAACCTTCAGAACCAGACCTTACAAGGCGATACAGTTCATCTCCACAACTCTCAATATAAAAGTCAGTTATGCCAATATCAGAAAGACCTTTGTTGATATTAATTATTGATTCTTCGATACTTATCGTTTGTTTCTGATACTTAACTCGATCTTCTTCCAGAGTTACAATCTCAGAATCTACAGTATTTTTACTTGCCGTTAGTTTTTTAATTTCTGCATCACCATCGCTTTCAATGGTATCAAAGCTCTTGATCGTCTGATCGTACTCCCAACGAACAATCTTCCAGAACTCATTTTTAATTTTCTGTAATTCATTACTTGAATTGGCAATTCTTTGATTATGAGCACCAATGCTTTGGTTTACCTGTTCTACATACTGGTTGAATGTTGTTAAATCCGCACTAAAGCCTTCCAACTCAACTTTGATGCTTGGAGTGTGTTCTTTTTGTTCAATCTTGCGTAAGTTCGAGTTTAGTATTTCATGTATTGACGAATGTGATTCTGTCATCCCAGCCAACTTATCGGCTGCAAATGGAGTAGTTTTGTATATTTCTAAGTCAGGAAAGGAATCGACTATTTTTTTGTATTTGATAAGGATATTGCTGATTTTTGTTTTACTTTCTTCATAAGACTCATCAAAGTAATCTCTAATCTGCTTTATTAAATCGGCTGTAATCGTTTTGGATTGGCAAAAAGGACATGTATCATCATCGATGTTGTCGAGATATTGAAGCCCATCACTTACCCAATCAGAGTTGTTTAACTCTGTGATTAGCTTTGCAACAGCACTATCTTCATTACCTACAATGACATCGTTCAGTAGTTCTATTTCTTCTACTGATAGTTCAGATAAAGTGATTTTGGGTAAAACGGAATGAGTGGTAGCTTTATCGCCATTTATAGCGGCAACCTCTTCTTTGAGCTGCTCAACCGTTTTCTTAGGCTTCACGGAAGCTAAAGGTATAGAAGCCAAATGCTCAAATAGTGTTTCTTTCCTGCCCATTAAACCTGTCAGACAAAACTCAAGAACTCGATCACCACCAGAGTAGTTTTTCTTGATATCCCAAACGACCTTTTGTGCTTTGTCTTTGGCTTTTGATATATCATCGTTTTGCTTCTGGATCTGATCTCGATACTTTTCACTATCGATGTTTTTTTGATCAAGTTCCTTCGCTATTTGTTCAATCTTTTCTTTGGCTTCTTTATTCTCTTTTGAAAGACTGAAGATTCCATTAATTGTGTCTTCCGTGTAAAAGTTATCCCTTATAAACTCCTGATTATAAACAAGAATCTTTGAACCATCATCAGTATACGAACATGCCTGGTATTTTTCGTCACTTGGTTTGTAAAAGTAGTTAGAGAATGTGCTTTTCCCCGACCCGTTTAAGCCATAGATTATGTTCACTTTCTTGTCTGTATTGAGCGATGTTTTACCTCTATAGCTCGCAACGCTTTCAAAATTAATTTGTGATATCAATTTGCTCACTCCATGCCATAGCCAACTGTATATAGTCAATCCATTAGTAATACCAATTTAACCCACAGAGACAGCTCAATACATCTTCTTTCAACAATGTCAGAGTCACCACGGCTGATAAAAATAAACCCCAATAACGCTGTTATTGGGGTTTCAGTATTAACTAAGATGTGGCTCGATTATTTCGATAATTTTTTCATCTTTGAACTGCGTCTTAAACTCAATCTTGATATCTCCACCTAAATCTTCTGCAATTTTCTCGAACAACTTCTCAGCATGAGCAATCTTTTGCTTCTCTTCCTGTCGCAGTTGCTTCTTACCAGATAGGTTCTTAGACTCAATGATAAAGTTTAGGAACTCTCCTTGCTTCGTTTTGATAACGTAAGCAAAGTCAGGCGAATATGTTCCACCGCCAGATACTGGTATTTTGATTGAGTTTTTAGGAATCTTAGTAAAAACAGTCACACCAACAACATTATCTTCAACAATATTCAGTCGTTCTAACTCAGAATCATAGAATACATCCTCGAACAAATACCCATTCAAAGGAGTATTCAACATATCATGATGCACACCCAAGTCTGCAGAGCTAACTTCATCAACTGGATTACCTAATGAATCCGTGAATTTGGTTGGATAGGACTTACTTGAGATAATGTTGTAACCAATACTAAATTTGTTAAATGAATTACTTAGCAAATAATCATTAAAGTCACTATTGATCTTTCTTATCGTGTTGTTGTTTAGGTAGTCACGAATATCGAACAGGTCTTTTACTGCAATGAATGCCTTATGCAGTGTAGAACGTTTGATGAAAGAAATCTCAGACAACTCTTCAAGAAATTGTGCGTAGGAGAGGTTACTAAACAAAACAAGGTTTTCAGTAGTTGTTTGAGTTGATTGAGCCATATTGTTCTTAATACGTACTTCTTCCACTACTGTACGAAAGCCAGATTTTTTGAACTCGTCGGAATACTCTCTCAAATAGCTTTCAAACAATCCAAGGAAATGATCTTCACTATCAATCTTATACTGCAGTATCGCCTTAGTATTGATTCGCTCCCACAACTCTTTAAGCTCATCAAACATGCCAATACGCATTTTAGATGTTCTTTTGGTCTTAGATGCCTCACGCACCTTCCCTTCCATAAGACCTTTCTGGAACGCTCCTGAGTATTCTTCTTTTAACAATTCAAAAGAGTCATCCTTCAAAAACTGTTGGTTTTCATCCATGATACCCTTGTTAATCAAGTTGCTCATGATATTGAAATTTGACAGTTCTGGATATGCAGATTTAATGCGCTCCATTAAGTTTGCGTCAAACTCTGTTGGAATTGGTTCCCGTTGAGATGCACTATTAATTTCACCTTTTAACAAGGAAACAAAGTTTTGCTCTGTAAAGTCAACAAAGTAATTAAGTGCAAATGTTCGATCCTTAACACGACTCATAAACTCATTTACAGGAAGTCGTAGGCCACGACCAACTTCTTGTAGTTTGGATGTTTTGCTACCGCTTGTTCTGAGTTTACATATGCTGAATACGTTAGGATTATCCCAACCTTCTCTTAGTGTCCATTTGGAGAAGATGAAGCGTCTTGGGTTATCCAACGAAAGCAGTTTCTCTTTATCATGAAGAATTTCGTTGATTTCTTCTTCGACTTTTTCATCAGCACCAGTGTTATCTTTTGAGAAATATCCACCATGAACACTACTTACATCATTGATAGTCTGTTCAAGGTATGTTCGATAAAACTCATCCTTAACTGTTTTTAGTTGTTCTTTAGCTTCAAAAACGACCCAATCTTCAAACTTTTTCTTCAAAGTACCACTGATATCATTACCGTCGCGATAACCTTCGATATCATCAATAAAGAACAAAGCAAGAGGCTTAATTCTTGGTGTTTGCGTCAATAATTCTCTTTCTACTTCGAAATGTCGCTTAATAGCCTTACGCATCATATCGTCTTCTAAAATAGAAGAGTAAGCGTATGGGTTGAGCTGATTGACACCTGCCTTCATCTCGATCCCATTACTCAGAATCACAGTTTTCTGAGTTGCATCAATGAGTTCTACACTTAGACCTCTTAATTCTGCGTGTAAAGCGACCAAAGAATCACCCTTACTAAACGGCAATGATTTTACTTTGTTACGTTCAGTAAGCTTAAAGGTGGCGACTTTTCCTTCAACTTTGGTGAGTTTAACCGAAGCTACCTCTTCACCTGTACCTTTCTCTATATATACGTCAACGTTTTTAACAAGCCCTTGGTTGAAGGCTTGGATAGCATCAAGATCGTACAGTAGATTATCGTATTCATCGTTGCCAAAAGTTGCACCGTATTGAATGATATACTGAGGCTTATATGATTTTATATTCTTCCAAGTTGCGTTGCCCTTGGGGAACTTATGAGGCTCATCAATGATGATAAAAGGATTTATCGCGCTGATAGCTTCTGCTGGAGTATCGTATAAGTTATCAAGCAACCCCTTGTCATAAGGTTCATTCATAGATTTTTTCGAGTTGACCATGCCAGTATTAATGATCAAAACATGAATGTGTTTTCGGTTTACATTATCAGCTTCAACAAAGTCATGGATGGCTTGCGGCATGTAGTTTCTTTTGCCCTTTTTGCCAGCATTCTTCTTACTATCTACGACATATGTTTTGATTTCTCGGTCATAGTCATCCCTGAAATGCTCTTTCAAAGCTGAACTTCTAAGAAAGTTTACTGTACCAGCCTTGATTGAAAGAGTTGGAACAACAATAACAAATTTATTGATGTCAAAAGACTTATTCAGTTCAAAGATGGTTTTTGTATAGGTGTATGTTTTACCTGTACCTGTTTCCATCTTTATGTCGATTACGTTGCTATCCAAATCGTAAAACATTGGATCATGCGAGATAGAGTTCTTCCGCTGAATATTTTCAATATTCGATTTTAGTAAATCACGATCAACCTTGATAATCGGATTCGAGCGATACTTGATTCGATAATCACTTACATAGCTCACATCTGCGCCATTGAAAAAGCTGATAACAGAATCCACCCCTACTTGCTGATGGGGAAGATTTTTTTCAAATGAAAATCCTTTTGACATCAGTTGCGCACCATTACATCAATTTCAATAGATTTTTTATTTGAGTGGTTTTTTAGAGCATCTTTAAGTTCTCTTTGCTTACCACTGTCAAAGTTAGCGCCATAAAAAACAACTTTGTTAGGGCTAAACGATTCATCAGTATCCAGTTTCAGGATTAAAGCTTTTATCCCTTCAGATGTAATACCAGATTCCAACATATAGAGCCTGTTATCACACAGATGTGCGACATAACCATCAAATTCTACGTCGATAACTTCATCAGCGAGATCACTGCCATCATGCAAACGCCATGTAGTTAACAAGGTATCATATTGCTCTTTGTTCAAAACCACATCATCAAACATCGTTAAGTTTTCTAATGCAAACTCGATATCTTCATCCTGCACACGAAAATCTTCTACAAGAGAGTAGATTTTAAAGCCTTGGTTCCCGTTTTGAGCACTGGCTCGTATGAGTCGTTCTTTGGTTACGTCGAATATTGTTTCATAACCTGCTGATAGAGCTTCTGATTTTTCTTTTGTTGGTTCATCGAGCTGTACAGTAATGAATCTATAGTTTTGGTTTTCTTTATGGTTCAGGTTCATAACTGCATGTGCAGTTGTGCCAGAACCTGCAAAGAAATCACAGATAATACCCTCACCTTCACAAACATACGAAATCAACATTTCAATAAGTTGGGTTGATTTAGGGTTAGTAAAAGCTTGTTTCATTTCAGGGAATAGGGAACGCAACTCATTTGCACCAATACGACCATCTAACTCCAATACACTGGAGAATTTTTCCTGAAACTCAGAAAGATATAGCTTTAACTCAATTATCTTATTATGGTCTTTGCCATAGATAATTTTGTCTTGGTCTATCAGCTTTTGCATTGTCGATTCTTTAAATCGGTAGCCCATCAACGGTTGTTTGCAAGGTTTTTTCGTTTCTGGATGTATAACATCGTAACGGTATCCTTCTTTGCCTGGGTTGTGTACGCTCTGGCTATTGATGTAGATACCGCCTTTGTCGATTAGCTTATATCGGTCAAGCGGACCAAGTTGAAACTTGTTGTCTTTAAACCATTTTGAATATGCAGCCTGCAATTTCTTTTCATCGTCATACTCCGCGATCAATTTCTCACCAAGCTCAATCAGATTGTCTTTGACATCAGAAATTCTACTTTTCCAAACTTGCGCAATATGGCTACGGCTTTTCGCATAAGCGACAATATATTCATGCTCAGTAGCGATGTTTGTCGGGTTGTTATCAGTAACGTTCTTCCAAATAACATTACCTAAGAAATTTTGTTCACCAAAAACTTCATCGCAAAGTACACGGAGTTGCGCTAACTCATTGTCGTCAAGTGAAATGAATATCACACCATCATCACGTAGCAATTCACGAGCTATGTGTAATCTTGGATACATGAAGGTTAACCATGCACTATGACTACTATCTCCTTTAACCGTATACTTTAGAATCCTTTCTGCTTCATCAAGGTCAATACCTGCAAGCTCACTTAGCTGCTCTTTTGTGAACTTGCGATCATCGTTGTATGCAAAACCATCTTTACCTGTGTTGTACGGAGGATCTATGTAGATCATGTGTACTTCTTCACCGTAGGTGTTCACCAGATGTTTCAGTACTTCTAAGTTATCCCCTTTGAATAAAAGGTGTTTACTCGACTTGTTATCTGGTTGGCTATTATGTTCAGCATCAACCCCCATCAGCTTTTTAGGTGGTAGATTCGACATCAGTTTCGCATATGACTTACCGAGCCAATTCAAAGAATAACTCTCTTTCGAGAGTTCAACTTCATTCGATTCAATAACTTCCATCATGCGGTCTTGCATGAAGCTACCGTTCTTATCAAAACATTGTGGAAAATGCTTCTTCAGAATTGCGATTTGTTTGCTGTTTGTGGTTTCTTTGTTTGAGAAAAGAGTCTCAGATGCCATTATGAAGTACCGTAGCGATTTGTATCGATTTTGTGCCTAATACTACTATATATGAGCCTGATTTTCATTGGATTTATCAAAGTATTAGGTTTCACTCATTGCTGAACAAAACTCAAGCGAAATAGCTGTTGTTGAAAGTTCAGTTCAGTTTTGACAAACAGCTATTCTGTGAAAATGAACTTACACCAAATGATACGTGTTACACTTTCCAAAACCGTTAGTAACAAGGATTTACGAATGAAAAAAATGCTTTTAAGTGCATTGATGGCAACTGCTTTGGTCGGTTGTTCTGATAACGAAGTTGGCGATGTAGGTCTTGGGTGGTTCACTCTAAAGGACATTTCAATTTCGAGCTTAGTAGATGAAGAAGTGACAGGCGTTACTTGTCATATCGCGTCTATCGAAGCTGATCTAAGCTTTGCCGACCCAAGCGATAGCTCTATCGCATGTCGGCAAACAGGCGAAATTACGCCTGAGATGATCGCAAAAATTGATAAGAGCAAATCGGGTGAAGTGGTGTTTAAAAAGTCGAAGAGCATCTTTTTTAAAACAATGAAAGTGCGTCGAATCTACGACCCTGAAAATCAAACTCTACTCTACTTGTCCTACACGACCAAAGAGACAGATGGCAGCTTTAAACACAGTCTATCTACTGTGCCGCTGTTCGGAACGAAAGCGTATGTTGAGCCAACTAAAGTGGTAAATTAGGCATATATGAAAGAAGCCACTCGATAGAGTGGCTTCAATGTTCTACTAACTCATATGTTATTAAAATCACTTATGACATGACTAAGTCGTCCTCACTCACTTCAACACCTTCAGTGTATTCTGAGTAATGCTCTTTGATGTATTTTAACCCATCTGTTGCGGAAACATTTAAATTTAGTTCATCTTTCATAAATTTTAGTCGGTGCTTACATTCAGCGATAATCTGGGACCACGTTTTAACCAAAACACGGATATTATCTACATCATAAGCGATACCACTGCCAGTCTTGTCATTCTTTAAGTCTTGTTGAACAAATGCATCTAATTCGTTTGAGATAACGACAAATGTCCATCGAGAATCCAGATTCTCAAACCTTTCATCAGCAGCTACAGCCCATGCATATGACTTAACTTGGTTTAATTCCGCAGCCCCCACTTTAACTTTCGGTGCTTTTAACTCCACAACCAAGTGCTCAACCTGATCGCTATGATTAGTTGGTAAAGCACGTGTTAACATCAAATCTACAATACCACTACGTCCATCAACTCTCTTTACGGGCTTATCAATGATCAGATCGCTGTTTGTAGACTTTAAGTGTTTTTCTAATACTTTGGTTAACGACTGATCGTTGACTGTCATGTTGAATGCATCACCAAATACCCAAGTGTTTTCTGCTAATATTTTATGTAACTGTGTTCTCTCTTTTAGTATTGCCTTAGTCTCTTTGTTGTATAAAATCTCTTCAAGACCAGTTATAAATGCTATTCTATCAGAAACTACTTTTGACATATTTATAATAGAGTTTAGGCTAACATCTTTAATTAATTCAGATAGTTCCTTTTGTTTCTTTTTCGATAGTTTAAGGACTTCTTTTAAAATATCTTGTAGGTCACTTGGTTGTGTATTTACAACTTGCTTCAACAATTGAAGTTGAAATTTCTTAATAGTTTTATCACTTTTCTCGAAGCTTGGGATCGAGTCGCTGATATTAACAGCTAAGATATCGAACATATCTTTTTCAGCTTGCTCGATGGGTGAATACGATCTATTTTTATACGGATAGATTTCTTCTTTTTTCCATCTGTCAATTTTACTTACACTTTTTTCAAGCTTTCGTTTTTGAAAATATGAATTTAGTTTGCTAATACAATTTTCAATAGCAGAGTTTAAAGATGGTTCTAAACTATCAAAGTCTAACAACCCCTTATCTGACAAAACTGAAATGTGGTCTGATCTTAAATATGCTGTATAGTTAAAACCTTTGGTTCCGATAGGTTTTTCATTACAAGGTAAGATTGGTAAGCCACTAACATTACAAAAATGGATTTCATTCTTACAATGAAAATCCCATTCGATGATATTAAGTGTGTAATCATACCGTTCGCCATCAAATTCTATCGGTTCTAACTCAAATTTATCTTGATATGATATCAGTGAAGACGGATCTAAAATCTCATCTTCTATATGCAACTTTAAACTTGGGTATTTATTTAGATAATTAGCGAATACAGTTGAAAACTCTTCTTTTATTCTCGGAATTGTTAGGTCTGAAGAGCTACATTGGATTTCTCGTATCGTAACAATCGTGCCAGTTGTTCCCTTATCTAAAAATTCAGAGTCTGTGTATCTAAATTGTTTTGGGTTATCTGCAAGTCCACTAATTGTATATTTTTCATATCTATCATTAGATGATATTGTCGTTTGCCACTCAACATATCTACCTACAATAAAGGATTTAAATCGCCCTTGACCTAACTTACCATGTAAATAACGTCCAGATTTTGAGCGGAGTTCTGTTTTTTTCCATGATACACCTAAGCTTTTAAAATAGTCTTTGAATTTAGATTGCTCAATACCTGTGCCATCATCAGTTATCGTAATCGACTCAATACCCAGCTCACCGTGATTGATTTTAAGGTAGACGTTTTCGGCATCTGCATCGAAAGCATTCCAGACTAACTCGATCAAAGCTTGCACTGCCTTGCCTGTTAAGGTTCTGTTAATGAAATCATTTTCAACTTCAACGTCAATTATGTTTTGATTGCTCATCGGTACACACTTCAAAAGGTTCATTGGCTATACAATACATCAATCCAAATCAAAACTCAGCCATTCAACGTCTGTTTTGATACACCTATCTTATTCATAGCTGATTCCTCATACTAAAAGTCACTAAGATTAGTGGCTTCGATGTTCTTGAATTGTTTGTACATTATAAACTGACTTTTTGTTAACAAATTAATCACTAAGAATTCGACTGTCCTAACTCCTAATGCTCGAAGTTCAACGTATCTAAGTTAGCTAATCAGACAACAGATTCTTCATACAAACAGGCTACTACTACACTGACTTGGTTTATTCTTTGCACAAAGAAAAAGGGTGAAGAAAATCTTCACCCCCTATTCTGGTAAAACAACTTTTTATACAACTTATGAATCTAACTGAACGTAGGTTTTAGACTTGCCGACAAAACTTTCTTTAACTAAGATCCAACGGCTACCTTTTTGCACTGTTTCAAATTCACCACGATAGAATTTATCGTGTTGCAAATTTCGAAAATGCGCACTTCGAATGTGTTCAGAGATTTTGTTCGATGGTTCATAGTTGAAATATGAAGCATTCCAATAATTTCTTGTAGTTTTTTCAGGCATTCGAAACTTTGCTTGATGCGGAAAGCCATTCACTAAGTATTTATTGTCAGTTGCAGAGTTAAAAATCAAAAGTTGAACAGCGATTTTCATTAGTGTATTTGTCGTTAGTTGTTCAATATCATTTAATCTCTGATCAACAATTGTCGATAACTCAGATGATTCTTTCACACCATTGTCTAACTTTGAAATTATCTCAGAAACATCAACACAACTTCTGTATGTAACATCTTTGATTTTATAACTCACAGTTATTGAAATGTTTATTTCAGGGTTTCTCTGAATCTTCAAACCTGTCAGTTCACCAAACGGCACATGCACTTTTTCATACATTTCTTCTTCTGAGAGAACAGTGATCTGACAAGGATAGAGCTTGATGTTCTGACCATTGACTTTTACATACGTATCTTTTTCAAAACACAAAGCGAAAGTTTCAAAACCTTTCGGTGGTCTAATCGTTGCATTTAGATTTGATGTAAACTTTGCACGATTCAACATTTCGACAATCGATTTATTTACAAAAACAAGTTTTCTACTTTGCTCATAAAACAATTCTTCTGCATTTGTATTTATACCAAGAACATCATTTAATTGATTCGCTAAGTATGAATCTTCAACTAAAAATTCTTCAAAAGTCGGAACATGCCCGATCATTTGTTTAAGCATTTTTACAGTTTTTTTATCAGACAGAACAGTTTGATATTTAGTTTTAAAAATATCGTATTTCATGATTCACCAAGAAATTGATTTGATGATTTAAAATTATCAGGACCGATCAAAAAGAACAATCTATCGACAACTAATTTTTGGTAAGTCAGACCATTTTGTTGTGTACTGTTTCGACAACAACTGTCTTTTCATACTCCATTCTTGCTTGATGCCTTGCCCTGCAATGAACACTGCATCAGTGCCGTATTTTCGATTTAAACTGTCAAAAACAGCGTTGAGCTTATCATTAGATGGATTATCGTTAAGCATATCTAATTGCTGCATACTACCGTCAGACAAATCTAAAAGCCCTACCCCTATTTTGTAAAAACGAACACCGTCTTTGAACAGTTCATCAGCGGCATTCGACGCGACTTGTGAGAGATGAGTGATATCACTCGTTGGAAAGCTAAATCTATGTATAGTCTTGAATGAAGCTGGCTTTTCATCAAATGGTGAAGAAGCAGCAAAACACAACATTACTTTTGTCAGTGAATTTTGCTCTCTCAATTTCCGTGAAGCTATTCCAGCGTGTTTGACCAAGGCTTGCCGTAGATTTTCAACGTCTGTGATTCGCTCCCCCACAGATCTTGTAGAATAAATTTGCTGTTTATTAGCTTTTATTAAATCCCAACCTTTGCAGATCTGCCCGTTCAACTCTCTTGCCGTTCGTTCAACTTCAACGTTGAAATCTTTCCTTAGCAAACCGACTGGATATTTTGCTAAATCATACGCTGTGGTGATACCCATAAACTGCATTCGTTTAGACAACTTTCGACCAATCCCCCAAACATCACCAACTTCCACTTTTTTCAACAGTTCTAACGTTTTGTCTTGATCATCTAAGACGCAAACACCATTGAAACTTCTGATCTTTTTAGCCAAGTGATTTGCCATTTTTGCGAGTGTTAACGTTGTGCCAAAGCCGACACATACAGGAAGTCGTGTTTCTTTCCATACAGCTTTACGCAAAGCTTCACCATGCTTTTTCAAACATGGAATTGCTGGAAATGTTCGTTGAAATGAAAGAAAACTCTCATCTATCGAATAAACAAACTGCTCAGGTGCAAACCGCCCTATCACGTTCATCATTTTCGCACTCAGATCTGAATACAGTTCGTAGTTCGAGCTAAACGCAATCACACCTTTTGCTTCACATTCAGCTTTGATTTTGAAGTATGGAGAAAACTTAGGAACACCAAGATCCTTTGCTCTTCTGTTTGCCGCAACGATACAGCCATCGTTATTCGAAAGAACAATGATTGGCTTATCCCTTAAATCAGGTCGAAAGACAGTTTCCGCGCTGCAATAAAAAGAGTTAGCATCGACTAAGGCAAACATGGCTTATGCGCTCAACAAAAAGCTTTTCTTGAACAATCGAACAGAACTCACTACAACACCTTCAATGGTGAAAGTATCGTTTTCCGTGATCGTAACAGTGCCGTATTTAGGGTTAGCTGATAAGAGCTGGCGATTATGCATATCTATGATTTTACAGATAAATTCACCGTTCAAGTTAGCTACTATCACATCGTTGTGTTTAGCTACTGGAAACCTATCAACGATCAATAAATCACCGTCAAATATACCCACATCAATCATTGATTCGCCTTGTGCGAAACCTAAAAACGTACTGGACGGACGTTCGACAAGTAGCTCATCAAGCGATAGGTCTAATTGGTTGTATTCAGCAGCAGGACTCTCAAAGCCCGTAATGCCAGCCGATGCAAATAGTGGGATTACTTTCATAAAAAATCACAATGCTGTATAGATATACAGTAGTATGATTCAGCGGCACGAATAGATCAATATCGCACAGAACTGATCGGTCATTGCACAAACAAAAAAGAGAAGCGATGCTTCCCTTTCTATCAACTCAACTCGTATCGTTTTCTCTCAATTTTCTTACATTCAGATTCAAGCGCAGTGCGCTTTTCGAGCAACTTAGCCAACTCTTCTACGTCATCCACTGCACTTGCGCGAGAGATGGCTTGTGAAAGCTCTTCTAAGGAGTGAACTAAGCCAACAAGCTTTTCGTCCAGTTCTTCTTGTGATTTCATCTTTTCTTTGTGAATTCAGTCTTATGACAGCGATTATATCACTGATTACTTAACTAAAAAGACACTAAAACGAGTGATTTTTTGTACAACACATGTTTCTTACTTAAACGAAAAGAGAAGCATTTGCTTCTCTTTGTTTTAAAAACTTTCTGATTCAACAACCATTTTAATTTCTTCTATTTCTTCGTTTTCGATTTTTTCTTAAATTTTTCACAAATTCAGATTCTAATTTATTAGACTTCAAATGCTTAGGTTTTTGTTGTAACTCTTCATAATCATAAGAACCGTGTTCAGCATGACGAATTATATCTAAACCATGATGTCCAAACTTTTCTGCAATATCATCTGAATCATCATCTATTCCAAAATCTCGAAGAATATCTTGAATTCTTTCATTTGTCGCATCATCAGCAATTAAGCCAGATTCTGGATAAGTTTCATGCTCACTTTTAATTCTATCTAATATTTCAACTAACATATCTGTATTTTTAAATTCATAACTCATTATATATATCTCCTTTGATTAATGATATATATATTTTTATAACATGCATATTAAAACTTGCAAGAGACAATAGTTAAATCAATTTAAAATATTATTCCAAAGGATTAAATATTGCCTAAAAATACACAAATATTATTTTTTGCAAAACTTGCAATTTTTCCGAAAAATTAAAAATGCAACAACAAATCTCTGATTATTTTAGAGATAAAACTTTACGCTTTTTCTTCTTCACCAAAATTTCAACAGGCTTTTTGTCTTTTGCAGCACCAAGAGTTTTTTTCTTCTTAACAGCAATCTGTGCCGTCTTTTGCTCTTGTTCTCTCTTAGCCTTAGCTTGTTTAGCTGCCTTACGAGCCGCTGCTTTTTCAGCTCTACGAGCCTTCATCTCTGCTTTAACAGATACAATTCCTTGCTGCACTTTTTCAAGCAAGTCTTCACGTATTGGATATGTCTCAATACGATTGCCATAAAGATCATGAAAAACATCATATTCACCGCTCACAGTCGCTTTTAAGACTCTCAGATCTTTAGTTGAAGCAATGAAGCTGCCCTTTCGTATTTCAGTCGTAGTGAACGGCTCAGAACGCTTGCTGTTCTCTTCAAACAACTGCTTTAAAATTTGTGAACATGCCACAGGCTTAGATTCCTTAAAAACAGGGAAACTTTTGATCCACAAGATTACAGGTCTTAAATCTTTTTTTGTTTGTTCGCTCATAATTATCTCCTTAATTTTAAATTGCTATACCACGTTCTTTGAATATCGCGTCAAAGTCCACGTCTTCCCACGGCTCTTTTTTGCGTGAAAATGGCTTGTATTCAAATGATTTTGTTAATGATTTGAATGTTAGTTTGAACTTTCTGACAACGTGATAAGCAAGCTGTTCTAAGTAGCCTAATGCAGCTAATGTTTGAAACGCTGCTTTTATCTTTTGGATACGATTACAACGCTGTCTTTTAGAAACAGCTTTATCACTTTCTTTTTTGATTTTGTTTGACAGTTCAATGATGTCACCGCGATCAATTGTTTTGTTAAAATCAATCAAAATCGCATAGAACATCATATCTCTTGACTTCAATACTTCTTTTGTTGAAAGAAACTCTAAATTTACGTAGTAATGTTTTCTTGATTTAGCCATTTCTTCATGAAAACGCTCACTAATTTCAATATTGATAGTGTCGTTTGTGCCCCATTGAATATCTGAAATGTATGGATGTGAACGTAGTGCGTTCATCATATCTATCATCTCTGAGCTTCTTCTGTATCTGTCTCTGAACTTGGTAAATGCTTCTTGTGTAATGAAAAAAGTTTGGTCAGATTTGTTGAAATGTGTGTTTTGAAACAACTGATAACGCCCGATAATCCAGATCAGGGTAAGAATGTGTTTTGGTAATAAGTCTTGAAATAGCACATCGATAGTGCTGGCCTTGTGATTTAAAATTGCAGTGCTAAATGGCAGTGCAACAAGATTAGTTTTTTTGTTTTTGTTTAATTTACTCATAAAAATAGCTCCAAACTGGTTTATTTCGAAAAAACACTTTTTGAAGCTTAACCCCTTGACATTTTTTATATACAAGGTAAATTGTAATTAAGATTTTAAAAGTGTTAGCGTCACTTATTATTTTCGAAACGGCATCTCTATGATGCCTTTTTTTATTTCTGTAATATATGTGATACCATTTATTTATTTCTTGTCAAACAACGCCTTTCAGCTATTTTCTACATAAAATCAAATTATTCGCGCAGTAAAAAAGTTAATTATACAATTCAGATACTAAAATATTCTCACAAACATAATGTTTTTAAGCGTTCGCTTGAAATTGAAATTTATCTTTACTAAAACTTATCATCGAAAAAATAGATTAAAGATATAAATATCAATCGATTTTATTCATAAAAGAAATGCGTATTATAATATTTATTTCTTTTGGAAGTTTTCAAAACTAAAAACAAACTGATTTTGATTGTCAATACATGACAGTTTTGATCAAAAATATGTTCGTCGTGTCTAAGGTGAAACACACAAATATGCGATATATGTCTAAGGTGAAACACTTATACGACCAAGGGGAAACACACTAATTATAAACTCTTTTTAATATACTAAAAGATCTTTTATAAACTCTGTAATTCGCAAGCGAACTACAGGTAAGCTTTAAAAAGAATTAAAGATTCTTCTTTCTTTTTTATTTAGAAATTGGAGAACTGGAATTGTTGTTGAAAGGCTTTGCAGTGTCAGTTATTAAAATGCCAATTCTTTCAGAACTGGCTATGACTGGAAGGAATAGCAATTTAATTTTGTGCAATGGTTTGAGACAAGACAATAGATAGATTCTCGTATGTAGATGAATGAGAGTTACAGTGCGTAGCTTGTATTGATAGACACACTCGAACTAAGCTCTTTTAGTTCAATCATACTGATCTCACCAGATCTGAACTTTACAGCTAAGTCATAATCGATCAGGAAGATGTGTAAACTTCCTTGGATCTTTAAACGAATCGGTAGTATTGCTTTTATTGCCATAGTTTAATGCCCTTAGAAGCAAATTTGAGTGTTGTATATCCTACATACTACAAACATTAGCAAATCAGAGCGTCTTAGACGCAAATAAAGAAGGCTTTCGCCTTCTCATCTCTGGATGTTACTCTTTCGGTTTGATATGCATCACTATCGTTGCACGACCCTTCAACAAAACATCTAATCCCTTGTCAGTCTTCTTGATCTCAGCATCGAGCAAGTCATTCTCGTTCTTACCTATCTTGATCAGAACTGAATCGCCCTTCTCTTCAACCACTCTATAAAATTCTTTATCTCCCATTAGTGTTA
Organism: Vibrio sp. ZOR0018; assembly: GCF_963865925.1. Classification (NCBI taxonomy): domain Bacteria; kingdom Pseudomonadati; phylum Pseudomonadota; class Gammaproteobacteria; order Vibrionales; family Vibrionaceae; genus Vibrio; species Vibrio sp. ZOR0018. Next base: position 61,224 of record NZ_CAWMCN010000110.1, read on the forward strand.
TCTCATCATCCGTGATCTTAAAGATGTTCTTATTCTCAGGAATATTTTGGTGTTTTGTGTAAGCAGACTGATCAATCACATACTCACCATGATACTCAAATCCACTTGCTCCAAACAGCGTATACAACATTAAGCACAGAACAACGCCCAAACCAGCTACAAACGCTTTTGCATTTACAGGCAATGCCTTTAGGTCATTAACCGTTTTAACACTCTTCACAGCGTTTACAGTCCCTTTCAACTCATCATTTGCCATTGAAGCAATTTGAGTAGCTTTATCTTTTGTTGTATCGACTTTCGATTCGTTCAGATTTAAATCATTTTTATCGTTCATAAATTTATCTCCATTGTTTAAATTATGCTCTTTTATATTCAATAACATATAAATAATTAAAAACAACAATCAGAGATTAAATAAATACAAACTACAAAAACAAGAAAAGCAAACCTTCGTTTGCTTCCTTGAACTTCAACTTATTAAGAAAATGAAATATGAACATGACAAATGTTCATACTTATAAGTTATATTAAATAAACATTATGTCAATCTTAAAACAATAAATTTATTTAATATCACTTTAATTAAAATTCTGAACTAACGTCTGTCGAACCTTCCGCAGCCCCTGTACCAAATATTGTATCAAGCATTGTAGTTGAAGTTGCACTTAAACCAAACAGCAACGCACCAGACGCTAAAAAGATAAGACCTTTGTTTAGTGGTACTTGTTGCGGATTCTCACCGTGTTTTTTAAGTTGCATACCGCCAGCAGCCATCATAGCAAGACCAACTAATGCAGCACCTATAACCAATAAGACTTGCAGTGCGGTAGCCGTTTCACCCCAACCTTGTGCTAATTCTCCTACGCCAGCCCCAAAGCTAATGGTTGTTGCTATTGCTGTTAAGATTACAGCAGAAAACTTTGATATAATATTCATAGTAAACATCTCCTTTTTAATTAGTTACTACAAATATTTTATTATCATATTTAATTCGATGTTCAAGAGAATTATATAAATTAATTTATTAACAACGTTAGAAAACAAAAAAGACACTCAACTGAGTGCCCTTAAAACCTTTCATTTTTATTTAATAATGAATGAATATTGTTGATTCTGTTTAATTGTAAATTCATGCATTCGATTCATTGTAGCTTTTCGTTTAGCAACAAGCTGTTTCATCGCTGCTCTTTCTTCTATTTTCCCTTCCGAAATAGTTTTAACTGAATAGAAGCATGTTGCAGCGACTGCGATAGCTGAGATGCTTAATGTAATAGATAATGCTGCGTTTCTTGTTGCTTTGCTTACTGACTTTCTCATAATAATAATTCCTTTTTGATAATTGATAATTGGCTTCTTGCCCTACTATCTATTTATCAAAGATTTAGTATAAGTCAATGTGCATAAAACAATTAAAATCAACGTATTAGAAAAATCACGCAATTCTAAACACTTTTAGAAAATAAAACGTTTAGGAACTTTTGCAAAACTTGCAATTTTTCCTAAAAATATAAAACACACGCAAAAAAAAAGATGGCGTTTGCCATCTTATTTATCTTAATCGATTTTTACTACGTCGAGATTGTTTAACAACTTCTACATTCTCTTGTTCTTGTTTTGAATTATTTTTGTTGATAAACGACTGCATTTGTTCTTCATTTATTTTGTCTTTGATAGATATAGCCAAATCATCTTTTCGATGCTTAATGTGCTCAGATAGAACGTCTATATCTACATACTCTTTTAACTCTTCTAAACCTTCACGTTTACCGATTTCTAAGAAGCTATCGACACGGTTTTGTTTAAGTTCGTGTAAAACAGATTGTGGATCTTCTGAGTGAATAACTAATTGGCTTACGCCTAAACGTGAGTACCCGTTCTCAATACATTCAGCAACTGTTCTCTGTGCATAGTCCAAACCACTTTGTTGCAGTTTTTCTTTAAATGCTTTTTGAGTCAGTTTCTCGAACTCTTGATCTTGTTCGTCAATTCTTAAAGCTTCAATTTTGTTAGTATCTGAATTTCTTACATAGTTTCGATAATCAACAACGACTAACTGCTTAGACTTATCTGACAACATAGCTTTTAAATCTGCATTCAGCATTTTTGTAGCTTGCTTTTGACGCTGTTTTTGTTGCTTTATTGCATCAGCTTCACTTTTCAGTTGCTCTTTTGTCTTGTATGAAAAACCGTTTGCAGCAAGCATTTTTGTAAAAGTATGACCTGCCTTTGTCGTGATCACATGCTTTTGACCTGAAATTTCTATCTTACAGCCTTGTTCCTTATGCTCTACTTTACGTTTGTTACGTCCAGTGCCGACCCACTCAATCCACTCAACTTCACAACCTGAAAGTTTAACGGGTTTGTTCTCTCTTTTTTTACGTCTTACTTCTTTATCAAATTCTAACACTTCTTGTGTCATCTCTTTTTCAATTTCAGACACATCATAAAACTTTACTTTATTATAATGTTTTGAAGTATGATGCCACTCCATATGTTCTGTTTCGAAAAAGTGTTTTAATGTATCAGTTGTAATACCTAAAATTTTTGCTGCTTTCGAAGCTGGAAATCTTCCTTCTTCTTCTGCATTTATAGCGTTGTTCGATCTTGAGTATCCATCATAACCATTTCCTCTATTCATATGCCCTCCAATTATCTATGCACAATTATATTTTATCATGAAAATATAAATAACAAAACTTCCTAATATCATATTAAATCACTTATCTTAAAACATTTTTTAAAACAACCAAATATTGTTTTAAAATACACATTATTATTTTTTGCAAAACTTGCAATTTTTCCTAAAACTTTAAAAAACACGACAAAAAAAAGATGGCAAATACCATCTTCTTTATTTTAACAATCTGCAATTAAAACATAACTCTTAGTTTGTGTTTCAAGCTTTTGCCATTCGATATTCATTGCGATCTCTATGTATGAAGCTTGTTCGTTAAGCTCATCTTCCAACTTGTCTAACTCTAAGCCACTTTCACCGCTCCAACGCCTTTTATCAATCGCTTTCAACGCTTCGAGAACCTTGTCTTCTTGCGATTCAAGCTCACTGATTCGCTTGCTTACTGTATAATCAGACTCTGTGTATGAACAAATGCCTATGTCCGTTGAACATTCATATGCTGTTCGCTGTGCTTCTTCTTTATCTGAACAATCAGCGACAAATGAAAAGCTGTGATTAGTGGTTAGTGATTCTACCCAAGATTTAAGTGAACCGTGTTTTGCGTTTAGTTCTGCTTCTGTGATTATTGCTTGGATTTCCGTTCTCATGTTTCTCTCCTTAATGATAATTGAAATTCTTTTTCTAATATCATTATATTAGAACTTTGATAATTCCAAAGAATCTCAGTATTAAAATATTCAGTTTGATTAGTTAAATTGAGAGAAGTGAGTTGAGTTTTTTAGATAATTAAAGGAATAATTGAGAAAAGAAGAAAATTGATTTTATACATTCACTTTGATAGTAAATTAAGAAAATCGATGAAATGACTATTGCAACGTACAAGTTTTAATAACTTCCAGAAATTAAAAAGCCACTCATTGAGTGGCTTTATTTAGCTTTAGATCTTGAATTATGAATCTAATGCTTCAATAGCATCAATCCCACCTTCGACTGTATGATCGTCAGAAATGGCAATTAACAGCTTTTCTTGTTCAGGTGATAGCTCAGATATTGCGCCTTTAAACACAAAATCTTCTGTCATTTCAATGCTGAACTTCTCTCTTGCTGTTTCAATGTCCAACGCTAATTCAACTTCGATGTTTGGGTTGATAGCTGTTGCATCATGCTCTTTCGAGCTTTTACGCTTTTTTGCGAAAAAAGCCTCGATCTCTTCAATGCGTGACTTGTATTTTGGATTCGTCTCAGCGTCTTTCAAGAATTGCTCAAAAGATTCGGGAGCAAGAAGCATGTACTGATCAGTGTAGCCTTTCTCTGCCATCTCAGCTTCGATTTCTTTTGTCGGACGAGCAAAAGGACGAGTAACTGTCTCACCACCGATCAAGAATTTGTATTTATTTCTTGGTTTAGCTTTACGTTTTGATTTTTCAGTAACTGGCATTTCAGAGTTCTGCTGTGCTTGTAGCATTTTCGCCACTTCATCATCAGAAGCTTCAATGCCTTTTTCAGACAGTTTTTCTTTCAGAAATGCCTTCATTTTTTCATTCATTTCATCAAAAGCTTCTTCTTTCGCACGAAGAATAGCTTCTTCACGCTCGATTTTTTCGTTTTCTTCAACAATGACAGTATCAACAACTTTCTTTACAGATTCCAAAACGTCAAGACCATGTTCAGACACAAACTTCTGAACGCTGCGTTTTGATTTCATGACACTTAGGGCAACATGTAATTTTTCAGTATCGGTGATTTGTGGTAGTTCAAATTCAGTAGTCATTAAGATAATCCTTTTGCAAATGTAAAACATTTTAATGCTCAGACAACAATCTAAATGATTGATAAACTTTTCGCAAGTTTTTATGTAAAAAACAAAACATTTAATACTTTTTGCGAGTTTTGCAATTTTTACGAAATCCATAAAATAAAAAAAGAAAGGTACTCACCTTTCTCTTCTTCTATAAAAATTTTAGTTTTCGCATTTGAACTCGTTTCTCGCATCGATTGAAGATTCGTCAATTGCATAACGCACAGGTGTTTCGAAATCATCACCTTGAACGAATTTGTTATACGGGACCCACACTACTTTTTTGTCAGTATACCCGCCTTCATATCGAGCTTTGAACATTTGGAACGTGTATTCGCCATTTCCGAGATCTGTTATCTCAAAAGCAAAGGCATTTTTACGATCAACATAGATTCCTAAGTTATTTTTTTCTTTTGTTGTCGTAAACGAATACTTATTTCCTTCTTTCACTACATCAAACATTTTGTATTGTTTTCTGTCGTTTAACTCTATATAGACGTTAGAGCCAAAAGAGAATTCAATCTTTGGCACTGTCATTCTATCTAACGTGTCAATTGAAGTAAAAGTTAAGCCATTCAGATCAGAAACACCGTGTTCTTCTATATCCATTTTCAGATCTTCACATTCAATGTAAGGATAATTTGCTGCGTTTGCAAAACTTGCTGCACTGACTATTGATAATAATATTGCTGTTCTTTTCATTTTTATTCTCCTGTAAAATGATTTATTCATAATTTTATATAACATACAAATTAATTATTACAAGAGAACAAACAAAAAACCTTTCTATATTCAGAAAGGTTTTAATTATTTTATCTTAAAAATCTACCTAAAACATTGTTGATGTCTTTAACACCTTTATTCACACCCTGCTCAGTCATTTCGATTGATGCGATAGCTCTTGTGAATCTAATCATTTTGGCTATAACGCTTGATGTCGCGTAGTAAGACGATAAGAAGATAAGGTTTATCAGTATCGTGTATCCTAATAAGAATAGGAACGGCTTCACTATCGATAATCCAAGACTATCTTTCTGCATAGTTTCAAGACCAAGAGCTGTTAGATTGTCATACCAGATCGCTGTAAAGAATGACGTTAGCATTAAAGAAATTGTTAGCGACATTATCATGACAGGTATCAGCTTCAAATCAAGAAATGATATGAAGAGCTGAGAAGGTTCATCTTTCTTGAAGATAAAAGCGTAAACCGCACCTATTAAACCCACTATCTTTAGGAACACTTGAACTAAAATTTGCACAATTTTAGAAAATACAACAATCGGGATAAACAAAAACGATATGACGATTGTGTAAAGCAAGCCGTTGCTTGTTGATCTCAGTTTTGTCCCCACTTTCATCATTGCCTTGTCGCCTAAATCTTTGCCACGGCTAAATATATAGTTCCCTGCTGTATACCCTGCTATCCACATCACCCCTATTGACTTGTAATTGTCTTGTATTGATTTAAGTGGTTGTGCGTCTATCTCAAATCCGTCCTTTGTATATCTACCAAACAACGTTTTTGGATCACGTAAAACTCGCAATATCTGCATACTCGTATCTTCGGCCATCGCGTCAGATGTGTATATTTTTCTTAGATTTTGATTCAATCTGTCATAGTAACCGTTCAGCGAAGATATGTTAGAACCCGACTGATACTCATCTTTTAGTTCGTTCCCAAATGTTTGATCAACAATGTAAGGATTCGAGTAGTTAATCTCACTCAGTAAAGCCGCTAATTCATTCTGCATTAAGTCTTCATCAATCCCCGAACTGACAAGCGCATTCGCAAGCTCAAAGGTGTTAAACAGTGCTATATCAGTCTCAACCCTTTTGTTTAAGTCTTTAGAGATTGCATCACTGACGTTCTTCATCATCGCACTGTTAATCGCAACCAGTGCTGAATCAATCTCAGCGTTTGTCATCTCTGTGCTTTTAAGAACAAAGCGATCACCGTTCCACTCTCTGCAATATGATTTTAGATCCGTTCTGCTCAGAGCATCGATGTTCAGATCTTCACACAACTCAGCATCGTAGTTTTTCGCTACTTCTATAAACTCAGGAGCGTACTGATTCACTAACGCGCCTATCGCGCTTGAAGAGCTTACACCATCGACAAAGCCGCAATCGTAATCTTTCGAGCTGATCACGCGACTACATTTTTTAACCGCATAGTTCAAAGGTGAACGTCCACCACGTTCCAAGAAGTTCATAGTCTTAGCTTCTGTTTCTTTATCACTCAGACATTGCATTTCTTTTGAGTTGTTAAATGATCTATCTGTTGGGTATTCGAAAAATGACATTTGATTCTGAACATATTTCAAAGAACAAAACTCAGAGTTCACGATTCCATAACCAAGCTTTTGAACCGCTTGCGCAGTTTCTTTAATGTTTGAATCAATCAATGGCTGTTTAGCGGTTTCAGATCTTGCTTGAACAACGTTGTTCATTGCTAAGAAATTTGTGATTTGATTGTCTGTATTTTCAAACAGCTTATTTGTTAAGAACGGTAATGTGCCTGTATTTGAGCCAATCGCAGTTATAAGAGCTAAAACTGCATAACCAATGACATTTGATGAAACGTCCATATTTTCGTCAAAGGCAAGCTTTCGCATCGTTTTGTATAACAGAAACAAACCAAAAATTGCTGCTGTAATGGTTGAAGCAACTTGAACCACTGGATAAATCAAACTCAAAATTGATTTATATAATGTTTTCTTTGTGGTTAAATTCTTATCACCTATTTCGTTTGACTCTGATATTTCATCAATACACTTACCGTTATCTTGAATTTGTGTCATTAAATCTCTATTATCAGAAACTGATATACAATCTGAAACTTTATATTCAAGCGTTTGATTTTCAGCAAATGTGACATTAAACGAAAATATAAAGAACAGCATTGCTAATAAATTAAATTTCTTCACATCTCTCTCCTTTTTAAGTTTATTATACTTTCGTTATATCATTCATTTAATATAATTCAATTTATATACATTTAATTTTTCACAAAAAGAAAAGACACCTTTTAAGATGTCTTTTAATTATTGGAATTTAAGATTATTTATTATCTTTATTTACAGAATGTCTTTCTTTTGTTGAAAGGATTTTTTTAGCACCGCTTTTCAAGTTTTCAGCGATTGGTTTTTGCTGATGTCCAAATGTGCTTGTTTTTGCATTTTGAACAGTTCGCGTAGCTCTATCATAAAGATTGAACATTGCAGCTTGATTAGCAAACGTAATTTCACCAGTGTCAGTGTTCATGTGGTTCGATGTTAGTCTGAATATTTCACGAGATGAACCTTCTACTTTTTTCAAACCTGCAAACAAACAGAACCAGATATATGCAAGATTAACAATTTGATGCACCAAACCTGTTAAAATCACTGAAAAAGGATTTGTGCTATTCGCGTTCATCGCACCGCTCACTAAATCATAGATCGCACCACTGATGACAGGCGTTGTTAAAGTGTAAAACAAGAAAAGTATCATCAAAGGGAAGAAGATAATTTGAAAACTTGCTTCACTCAACAGAGCTTTTGTTTTGTCAAAACCTTGTCTCTCATTTCCTAACGCTGCACCGATCAGCATTTGAATCCCTTCTACAGCCATCGTGTATAAAGTTAATGGTAGAAGAATCAGAAACGAACGATAAGTATAAACAAGAATCAGAATACCAACATATATACCAATGTTGCTCGCTAACGTGTTCGCTACAATCAACACAAGTGAAATGATAAACACTGTCATCGCTGCGTTACTAACTAAGTCTTTAACTCCGTTAACTATGTCACAGCCACCTTCTACGGCTTCTTCTGCTGCTTTCATAGCCTTACCACTACCAGATTTAAACTTACCCTTTGCAGACAACTTAGCAACGTTCTTAAATTTACAAATTGAACCTGCTAACTCAGCAACGACTACTGTACTGCCAGAAATGGTTGCTGACTTAATTGCTTTGTCCTTGTAAGAATATGACAATTGCGTTGGTGACATCTGACAGTGACCATTTGCATCTCTGATTTTGCAATCATCCATCGAGAAGATATCATTGATCATGTCGTTTAAACCAAAACGTTCAAGCAATGACTTGTCAGACACTACGTTGGGCGTTCTCGCAGAATAAGCGTTACTCAATAACATTGAAGCGTCATACTTCTTCAACTCGTTTTGCTTGTCGTACAACTCAATACCGTCTACATCGCTTATGTCTATACCCACGGCTGGATATGGATAGAACGTTTGTGGTTCGTTTGTGTTCCACGAATGCGTTGTGATTGTGTAAAGGTCCACTTCACTGTTCAAGACTTGATTCAAACCAGCTCGTTTATCAATTTGCTTATTCTTAAAATCTGTTACAGATTGGAAGGTTGGCTTAATGCTATTCAGCATTTCAACAATCAACTCTTCATCCATCGATTCAGCGTTAGCCATAGCCCACTTGTAGCCAGCGGTATCAATCGCGTTGAACAACGTCTGAACTGCAAGTTTGCGGTCAACAACTTCTCTATACAAATCGATTGTTCTATCAGGGTCGCCCACTGCTTTAATAGAGAAACGCTTGTCTTTGTTCTTCTCTATATCTACTGAACTGTAATTGAATTCAAATCCATCTAAATCAAAACCAGAAGCTATATTGGCACTATACCTATCGTTGTCCTTGCTCAAATCAAGTCTGTTAAACTCATCTGCGCGTTGCTGACGAAACATAAAGTCTTTACGATCACTTTTCTTCGCAGCATGGTATTCAAGATTCAAACGCGCTGTTTCTCTCATAAAACGTTCGAAAGCTTGAAAGCCCGTGATTTGCTCATATGTCGCGTCAATTTCACCGTGTTCATAACCGCCAAGGATAGCCATTTTATAAGCTTCGATAGTAAGGTTTGATAAGTTCAAACGTTCTTCAACACTAAATGAATCTTCAAACACCATCGCTTGTGAAAAGTCTTTTTCGAATTGTTCAACCAATCTCTGATAACTCTCAGTGCTCTTGATGTTTTTACGGTTTGGATCAGCTTGTTTAACTGCGGCTAATGCTTGCATTAGTGAACCATCATTGCGCATATTCATGTTAGAGCCAGCTTCTACTACTTTTGCAATGGTCTTTTCAGCATTACCAAGACTGATATCAAACAACCCCTTGGCATCTTCATACACAGAAGTCTCCTCCGACATGTCTTCTTTGTAGATTCCTTGGAAAAAGTTAGTCATCACGTTCGGGAAGTCTGACTTAATCGTTGTGTCAGCTATCTCGTAGCCAAAATTTAACCTATTACAATAGTTATTTTGTGTCTCGCCACCGTACTTGATTACAATTTCGTCTGGTATCTTGTTCACAAAGTTAAAGCCATTAGTGAAATTCCACTCTGACGATGTGTAAACGTCTGCTTTATAAGTCGAAAAACATTCATACGCATATTTAAAATATTCATCGGCTGATAAGTCTTGGTCACTGTTGTAGAACACACCATTATCTTCAAATTCGGTGCTTGTGCCGAACCATTTGTTCAACGCATTTCTTTCAAAGATTTCTCTTTCAAGAATAGATTTGTGTAAAGCATTTGACAGAACTTGATTGTTTTTGTCCTTAGCATCACTCACCAATGTTTCAAGATATCCATCCTTATAAACTGCCAATTCATCTTCGACATTGTGAAAATTTAAAGCTATTGCGTTATTGATTAGAGCTATATAAAGAAGCAACTTTGCTCTTACGAAGGACCAACTTAACAAAGCAATCAGCGTAGACCCAACTAAAATAAAGATGACAGGTCTTGGAACTCCTTTCTCTTCATTTTCACTCATATAGATAAATACTTGAATGATACAAATAAGAGCTACAATCATTGCGAAAAATCCAACGATTAAATCTAAGCCTATGCCCCAATCGAAAGTCTCTTCTCTGAACGTTACTCTTTGCTGATTTGGATCGTTACCGTAAGACTCGAACATTGAACTGTGTTCGTCATACTCATCTTTAGTTAGAAGCCAATTCCACGCAACCAATGTGTAGTCGTATTGTTCAAGATATGAATAACAAGGTGGTAAGTAATTCGCATTAGTTCTGTTACCACTGAGTCTTGAAAATTCTTTAGGCGATTCGCAGTCAATGCCTTCTTGCTTATCTGTAAATAAACTGCTAATTGCAAAGTCACTTTCTGCATAAACATTACTTGAAAATGTTAATACAGTTAGACATATTACAATTGCGACATTTATTTTTTCTGTAATTCCTTTTATAAATGACATTTAATTCTCCTTATTGTTTATATTAAATATTTAACATTTTATATAAATTAGTCAATTTAGAGCATTAGACACACACAAATATTACTTAAATTAAAGGAAATATAATTTACTAATTAATGAAATAAACACCGCAATTTATAAGCAATAAATTTAAGCATTATAATATATATTTTATTCTCTATTTTTTAGCCATTAATCAACACACAAAAGATAACTTTTTGTTCTTGATTTCAATTACAATTTTCGTCATCTTATAATTATGATTGTGTCAAAAAAAGAGATGCACTATAATGCTGTGATTATTTTTTTAGGAACAACCTTTATGAGCAATTTATCTATCGAACAGAAACTAAGATTAAGTGAACTTCGTTTATTAAAAGAGAGTGAATCTTTCGTTCTTGTTCGCCTAATCGATGAGACAGAACAAAAAGAAAAAGGTTTAAGTGATAGTTACTATGTTAGTGATGAATCCGATATGGAAGATGATATTTTAAAAGCAAAATTTTTTGACTTAGAAGAGCAAGCCTATGCTTTTAAATCTGATCATAATGTCAAAGCAATTCCAGTTAAAGTTTTAGTAGATTTCGAAATCCACAAAACTAAAAATGAATCATGATAAACACACTCATTGCAGTCTAAGATTGTGTTAGTTTTTCGAGCAATGATACACAGACTTTTTTCAACGTAATGGAAGAAGAGTGTTGTACTTTTTTCGATCAACAACCGAAAGATTTTTTGTGAAAAGTTTTTAGTATTTGGTTTAACTTTTCGATCAGCTTTTTTGAAACTTGATCGATTTTTTATATCAACTTTTTGGAGCAACTGCACTTCACTTATTTGATAAATTTCTTGCCGATTTATGACACACTTTTATGTGATGTTTTTCGAACCAAAACGATCTACTTTTTTTAAATTTATATCGGTGTTTTAGATCAACTTTTTTATGAACAATTGATGAAGAGTGTTATCCATTTTTTGATCAACGAACTTTATTTTTTTAACTAAAAGTTTTTGAGATTTTGGTTTAACTTTTTGATCAATTATTTCAAACCTGAATCGATTTTTTATTTCATGTTTTTGGTGTAACTGCCCTTCTACTTTTTCGAAAATTTCTTGCCACTTTATGACACACTTTTCACTACAAAAATCACGAACAAAAAACACACTTTTCTGTCATATTTTTTGAACCAAAATTTACTACTTTTTCATTCAATTTTTACACTACTTTTTAGCACTGTTTTTTAAACAAAAATCTCTGTTTATTTTTCAACTTTAATTTCATTTTTTATAACTATTTTCGTCGTCGTTTTGATCGATAATTCATACCGATGGCTTATTTGAATTTCTAACGCGATGTTTATTTCGGGACTTTCAGAAATTAGCAATGTCGCAGACATTGCCTTTTATCTTTTTGCGATAGAACAAACGTCATCTGTTGTGCAATTTCGATATCGAAAACCCTTCCTTATTTGATACTAAATTGATGTCGTTTTTCATCATTAAAATTACGTAAATTATACTCACGACACTTTTCAGTGAGTATAGTTTTCTATTAGAAAAAAAGTTACTCACTACATTTTGAAACTTTAAAATCCAAACTTCAAATATGTATCTATGTGAACATTGCAAGACGAGTTGTATTTACTCTACTCACCTAATCAGTGAGTAATCATAAAAACAAAAAAAGGATTCTCTTCGAGCAATCCAACTCCTGCCAGTCGTGAGTGATATTTGACATTACTTTCTGAAATGTTAATTAGGTATATATGCACTGGTATAAATAATTTATTTAAGGAGAGATACAATGAGCATATATAACACTACTGAAATTACACATGATAATAAAGATAGAGTAACAGAAGAACATCATTCAAATGAAATTTCTGTTATAGAAAATAGAACTGAAACCGTTCAAGAACAGGTTCAAAAATCAGAACAAAATGATGAAAGAAAATTAAAAGCACAAGCGATTAAAAATGAAGTAAAAAAATTGCAAGAACTGAGCACTGATTTTATCAACATTTCGAATCAAAAAAATGAAGCTAAAATTGTATTAAAACAGATTCAAGATTTGACCAAAAAAATCACACCTTTATTAAGAGCTTTTAGCGATACAAATTCACCAAACTTTGATGAAGATGAGATCGTGTTGAAAGGAATCGAAATCATCATTCTAAATGAAAATGATTTAATAAAAACAAAATGGAATGAGCACGTTGCAGAATCAAAACAACACAACGTAAAACCAAAAACTTTAATCACAAACTTCATCGAAAAATTGGAACTCTATTCAACTGAAATTAACAACATTGGTGAACACAATTTCAAACAAGAAAAAACAAAACTAATAGATCAGTTTTACGAAGTTCTAACAGAACGTTTTCTTGATCAATCTGTTTCACTCGAAGACACAATAGATGCACTAAGTTCACTTGCGGCAATGACACCAAAACAACTTATCAAAAAGAACAAAGTCGTTAAGAAAACAGCAACCAAAAAACAGAAGTAAAAACGATTAACAAACGTGGCGAAGGACTCGCCCGTTTTAAAAAATTTAAGGAAGAAATTATGAGCAATGACAATACAGAAGTTATTCAAAACTTCATAGAACAAACACAACAAACAGAGAAACAAAAGTTCAAGTTTTCGTTTTCATACAACGATGAACTTATGAGTTTTATTAAGCGCATCAAAGATGATTCTAATGATGCTTTTAAAACTACTGGCTTAATCAATAAGCTGATAAGAAATGAACCAATCACCATCTATTCATCTGAGCATTTAGATCAGGAAATTGTCAAAACAATTAACAAAGGTTCAACCGTTAAGCGATTCAGCCAAAACGCTTCACAGATTAAGCTTCACTTTTTAGCAGCGAGTGAATTTCATGGCAAGTCAAAAGACCTTGATATTGATCTAAAAGCGATGTCGTTAAGTGAATTTAATTCATTCATTTCAGAGTTAGTGAGCAAGAAGAATTTCGTTGCGATTTTTGACAAATACAACAACCATTCTTTCATAGATATTCTACTCGAAAAGATCAAACTTTGTTTAAGTTTTTACGATACAGATGTGATGAAAGGTTTAACGATTGTTCCAATAACAAGTGAAGAAAAAAACAACTATTTGCGTGAGTTAAATCAGATCAAAAAAGCTGGAAACTTCAACAAGCGAACTTGCTGTTTTGTGTATGATGTTGAGCAGCTAAATGAAGTGAAAAGAATCTCTCAATTCTCTCGACATCGTTTATCAAAAAACAAACGTATGACAACCGTCTATGAACAACTGGATGAGATGGTAAACGCTATGGACAACATCAATGACGAAGAGAAAAGAGAAGTGTTGAACACTCTCAAACTGTTGAAGCTTGGCTATGAGCAGAACGCTATCAACCCAAGCAATCCTTTGTCAGCTTATGAGCCTGTTGAGAAGACAAACACTGAAATTGTTATCTGGCTTTTAGAGAACATGACTTTGCAAAAACAGAGCATTGATAAAAGCAACACAACGGACATCCAAGAGATGAACAAACTACTTTCTGAAATAAACAAGATTGTTAAAGATTGTAATATGTTCTGTAATGAAAACTCAAACGAAAATGAAATAAATAAATTTCGATTAAGAACAATCATCAAAGTCTGTTTGCAATTCAAAAAACTTGTTGAGTTTCTGGCAAAAAGAATCGACAACAAACATTTGAATTAACAACCAAAAGATAAGTAGTAATACTTATCTTTTTCTTTAATCCCTTTCTATATATGGTCCATTTGTTGACTCAAGTTTTTAATGTTATACAATTTTAAATATATATAAAGTTTAAGGAAGTAAGTTATGTCTATGAAAAATGATTTTCAAACATTGATCGATGATGCGATGGCAAAGTTTAGAATCGAACGATTCATTGCAATTCGTATCGATAATGAATTTGTTATTTGTGGATTCATTTCAAATCCAGAAGAACTTGAAGAGATAATCAAACCGAGTGGTTTATTATTTCTTGACGAGTTCCCTGTTCAAAATGAACTTGCATTTTATTTGTATAAAAGAATCTATGAACCACTTTTCTTTAAAGAACATCATAAAGATTTGTTCAAACTTTGCGAAGTCATTGAAACAAAAAGTGGTATTTATCATTTACCAGCTTCTATAAAAAATGAAATTGAAGAACTTGCAAATGTCATTGAGCCACTTTCAGCAGAACAGTTCGTTGAATTTGTGTTCGAGAACCATTCAGAGCTTTGCCGCAAGGCCATTGAGCATTACGACCAGAGTTCAGATCCCTACTCTTCACTCACATTCATAACGAAAGTGAATTTGATAGATAAAGACGCAGTATGTCTTTGCAACACTGATTCAGCTTACTTGCAGCAATTCTTGAAAAAGCATTACGACATAACTACTGAACAGAATTTACAAGCGTGGGAATCCGAGCGCGGCTTTTTCATTAGTAACGGTGGTGATTTCATCCCTGTTCTTAAAACACACGGCAAGAGCTACGTTGCATTGAAAAAACACAACATTTTAAACCATAACATAGAAAAGGAGTTGCTATGTATAACAGAGATATAAAGATGCTGGCGCATCTAAACAAAATGGATCAAACATTCAAACAGATTAGCTTTGCTTTTCTTAGTGATAGAACGCTTGACGATTTTCACAATCGTGTTCGTTTCGATCTGTATGAGCTTAAAGAATTTTATGCTCAAACACTAATCGATGTCCTAACAGTTAAAGCGTATTTAGAAGCAGACGGTAAAGATTCATACCTTACACCGATCAAAGCAGACATACAGTTGCTTCACACGTTCGCAAACCAGTGCTTTTTGTGGATCGATTCTGTTGAACAGCTTATGAACATCGAAAATGATGTGCTTAAAAAGAACAATTGGAAATTGCCATTGTCGAAAGCTGATCTAATCACTGTTGATAGAAAGGCTACTACACCATTTAGCTTTGTTGAGCACTACGCTCACCTATCTTATCTCGATAAAGAAAAAGCCGTGTTCTTTCATCTTGCAATGGACAACGGCATCATACTGAACAAGCTAAAACAAGTGATTGTCGTATGTCATAACGAAATCGTAAACTACATGGATTATCTGTCTGTATCAGCTAAGAAGTCTTGCTTGTCGCACGTTCAAGAAAACAAGAACAACAAGCAAGCGAATATGGAGATTGGCTACTACTTATACCGCGAAATCATAGATTTTGACGACATTCATATCAAACCTGAAATGGTTGTAAGGGTGGTGAAAAATGCAAGCTAACATACTGACATTTAAACAAAAAACACCTATGCAGAAGCATCTTGAAGAGATTCACGATGATTTTGAGTGGCTAATGGACATTTACAACTACCGTGAGTATCTAATACCGGCCTTTGAAGAAGACACGCAGCTTGTGTTTGCACACGCAGCTTATCATAAGGAATTCATCGATGAGTTAGTGAAAATCTGTATCGAGAATATCTTTCTTCCAATAGCTTATACAAGCGATATCACGCCACAACACGACATTAGCGAAGACATGGAAGATCTGGTTGAAGAAGCATGGTATGTGTTCAAGTGCATCAAACACATATACTTTATTATGCGTAAGTATTCGCAAATCGTTTCTGATATTGAATTTGATAAAGCGCCTTGGGCTTTTCATGAAGAAGTAAGACAGATTGATGAGATTAAATTCTACGATAGAAAAATCGAAGAGAAGTTGTGGTTCTGTCTATTAGATGATTGGAAAGTTGAGAAACACATGAAACGCAAGGAAAGCGATAAGCGCGGTTTGTACTATTTGAATCGTGGCTATGAAGGGAATTATGACGTTGAAGTGTATATTTTCCGATTGATGATGTTGTTGAAAAAAGTATCAAAAACCGTTGGACATTGTAACTTAACGGCTCATGATGTTGATCAAGTCGGAAATGTGTATGATAAAATTTCTGTTCAAAAAGCACATAAGATTCAAGATCTATCAATGACGATACGAGATTCGATAATTAGAGATAATCAAGAAGTGTCTTATGAAAAGATTTTGGAACTGTATTATGTAGCAATGGAATATGAAAAACCAGTTATTGCAAACTTTACAAAAATTACGAACAACGATAAATAAAGAAAAAACACCCTAACTTTTGATTAGAGTGTTTTTAATACTTCTGAATATTCACTGATAGCTCCTATTAAAATATACAACTATTCAAACAAGCATTTCACTTGCGAATTTGTTTTACTTCAACAAAAATTTTTACCAGAAAATTCCAGTTTGTGTCCACATGTACGCACCATACACCATTGCCCAAGCAAACATTGCAGGAACAAGTCCCATACTTCCGCACATCATACGAATGTGTGATACAATTACTGCACCAATTCCGCTTAATATACCATGAATTAACCACATAATTATTTCCTCTCTCTTAATTTAATTTGTTTATTTGTAACCTTGTTTAAATATATAACTTATCTTATTTCATATTTTATATTTTATATTTTATATTTTATATTTTATATTTTATATTTTATCAGGACCATTTATTAAAATCAACTTTTTTAATCATTGTCAATCAAAATATATTTATTTCTCTATTTTTGGTAAGGCTTTAATGAAAAGCCTTCCAAGATATAAACTTGTCGAAACTTTTTATTTCTGTTTCATCTTCGAGTTTGATTTTTACCAAATCTTTTTTTGTATCAATTTCAATTCCAAACTTTGAATTATTCAATTTGTTTACCACATTTTTAAGACCAACCATTCGTTTTTGATCTAATCGAGTGTAATCCGAGCTGCTTAATCCTATCTCATTCATCACTCCACCTGTTTTTTTGTCAGTAGAATGCGAAATTAATAAAACAGATTTTCTGATAACTTCAATTAAAATCTCTTCATCGCTAAGAACTTTTTGTTCATTTTTCATTTCAGGGCAACCGTTCAAAACCCACTCTAATAATTGAGTAACAAAGCGACTTTTGTTTGCTGGCAACATATTGAGCTTTACTGTGTCAGCAAAAAAAGCATCGAAACCATCTGGCATTTTAACTGAATATTTCAGCTTGTTTCCACTTGCCATCTCTAAAGTTTTTGGTGCAAAAACTGCTTCTGATTCTTGTCCAATTTTCAATAATGCGCTTATGGCATCTTGAATTGTCTCTTCATCGTGTAGCTGTGAAGTGATAATTCTTTTTACCAAACTTTCTGGATAAGTTAGAGACATAAACTTTGAATTTTCTTTGCTTGTTGTTTCTTTTTGCGATATCACGACTGATTCTTTTGTTTCAGTAGTAAATACTGCATTATCAAGTTTCAGTTCATCACCTAAAATACTTAAATCAATTTTTCTACGCGCCATATTCTTATCTCCCTTTTGTCATTAGTTCGTATTTATTAGCGGTATAACCACCTAAGACACTTTTGATAAAGTCTGTCATGAACTCTTGAAACTCTGGATGTTTCTCTATCGTCTTAACTCTACCGATACTATGTCCTTGAGCTTTCGCTTCCTCTCGCGTTATTAGGTAACTCAGACCGCGTTTTTTCAGTTCGTTGAATTTGACGCATGGAAGAATTAGAAAATCGATTTTGATACCAAACTCTGCTTCAAGCTTTTTCAGTTCAGCAACAGTTTCCTTCGGATCACTCACGCTCATTGCGCCTTGGTAGTTCTTCGAGTAGATGTAAGTGTAAGTAAAACCAATCTGCTCTTTCATCGCGTTAAATTTATCTTCTGGAATCTTCTCAACGTCATACCCTTGTGCTGTAAGAAAACGCTTGGTGTATGCAATCTCTTCAAGTGCCATATCTCTTATTGAGTCAAGAGCGTTATTCTTAGAATCTAAGTCGTTTGCAAGCTCTACTGTGATAAAACCATTTAAGCTATCTCTTGCAATTTGGTCAGTTTCAATCTGATCTACACCACCTGCAATGTCATAGATTAAGTAATCGACTTTTTGGATTTCACCATCTCTTTCTAAGTAAAAAGTATTTTCTAAATCTTCTTCGGTAATCTCTAAACCTTTTGCTTTTGCATGTTCAATCAAACGTTCATCAGCTAAAAGCTCTGCTGCAATCTCTCTGTTAATTTTGCTTGTTGATTTTTTCCATGCATCTTTAATAGCAATGCTTTTGAAGTAAACGCCTTTCGGAAATTGTGTTTTACAATATTCTTCTGTGAATAAGCGTTTCGCACCTTCATTTACATCTGCTGTAACGTACACAATATTTAGTTTCTCACCTAAACGTGCTAAACCATGCACTAAACTTGTTGCGCTTGTTGTTTTTGCACAACCGCCCTTTTTACTACGCACTATCAAAGTTGTTGTTGAATCATTTTTAACTTCTAAATCATTAACTTCTTTTTTAGTTAACAATTTTATTGATTTATTATTTGTCATGTCTAATTCCTTTCTTAATGTTTTGATAAATTATTTTTTCTTTATCTATAATTTAGATTACAAGGACCTTGATTTTTGTCAATAGTATTTTTTGCAAAAATTGCAAAAAATCATAAACGCCTAATTTATCACTTTAAATTGCACTAAATATTTTTTAATTTAAATAACGAAATCTTAAAAATATAGAAATTAACAAATATTATTTTCACGATTTTTGCAAATGATTTTAAAAATGATATACATAATAATAGATATTAAATTTTTAGGAAAATAATATTATGTTTTCAAAAGTGTATACAAATAGTGCTTGGGTTGTTGAGCCATTTGCAAAACACATTAAATACTTAAGAAAAAAAGATCCAAACGTTGAAGCTTCAGTGTTTGTAAGTAATATAGCAGAATTAGAACATTATAATGATGTCATTCGTTATCGTGAAAACAAACTAACAAATAGTGAAAAAGATGAACTTTATGCGAAATATGCGAGAGAAGCTTTAGATCACTGGCAAAAAAAGTTTGCTGGCGCAAGAAAATGGTCAAAGATGGACGAAAATAATGAGTGTCACGAACTTACATCAAGAACTATAACCAAATCATCGACTATCGGTGGTAGAAGCATAAGCAAGACAGAAGCAATCCCCTACTTGCCTTTGCGTTTTGGTACTCATCGCTTAGATGATATCGAAACTCAGCGTATACGCGACACTGCATTTAACAACTACAAAAATCTGTCTGAACAAGACAAAGTAAGAATGGAAGTATTTAATGAAGAAGAGTATGCGAGATGGATGATCGAAGACTTTCTGATTTTGTGGACGAAAGAGTTTGAAAAAGAATTTCATAATGCTTGTAAAGCAGAACAGAAAAAGAAAACCAAGAAGCATAAAATTAAAACTAAGATATCTGATGTCGAGCTACCTATGAATATTCATATCGATCCCGATTGGTCAAAAGGAGCGCACATTCATTACATCGCACCACCGTTCGATCCGACCACTGGACTATTCTCTTCACCTAAAAACTATGTCGATATTTACAAAAAAATTGGCGTGAAGTTAGAGAAGAAATACTCATACAAAAGTAAGAGTAAAAGACTTTATAAGTTTGTTGAAGAAGGTGTTGCCATTGGCGCGGTAAAACAAATCTCTAATGACCTTAAAGAAGAAGCAGTGTTAGATATTATGAATAAACCTACTATTCTTAACGTAGATAAAATTTGCAAGGACTTTATCAAAAATAATGGTTACGACTGCGACATCGATGATCAAATGCAAGTCGAAAAGTTCTTTAACGACTTGGATAAAAACGAAGAAGCAAAAGCGGCTTTTGACGAGATGTTAAAAAGTGAAGCAGAAGCAGTTTATGAATCGCGTAAAGAAGAAGTATCACGAATCGTGAGTAAAGCTCTTAAAGACAACATTGTTGACTATGACAAGCTACAAGAAGAGCTTAAAGAAAATGGCGTTGAAATCGATTTTGGGTTTGATCACGAAAAAGACACGAACAGCCATTTCGAAAAGAAAAAGGATGTTGAGCACATATTCGAGTTCACTGATCTAAAGACGGGCATCAAATTTAACAATGCAAGCTTTTCTGGTGATGCGAGAAGCAAAGTTAAGCGATTTGCAAGTTCATATAATGAGCGCAATCAGCTTCAACATGAGATCAATAAGACGTTCAAGACGAAGCAAGAGCGATTACCCTATGACGTAGATAGCATTCAAACTGTTCTTGCTCATAACATGCGTATGACAAAAGCAGCGATGAATCATGAGCTATCGCTTGCGCCTTACTCGAAAGAAGAAGCGATAAAGATCAAAAGGAAGCACTTTGAAACGTACATGCAACTTTGTTTAGAAAGCGGCATTCTTGTTAACTTGAATAAGCAAGGCAATTTGACGTATCACAAGATCAACAAGAATCGCAAAAAGATTCACAACGAAAATACGGATTGGTTCGAAGCTGGTAAGGCACAAGCCGACTATAGCGCGTTCAAGTATAAATCCAGTTGGTTTACGGAAGACCTACGTGGAAAAGACATTAAAGAGCTTTTTGAGCTTGATGATGAAACGATAATCAGGTTAAACCTAACGTGGGTAATGGATGCTTTCCCTGCTCGCTTTATGCAGTACAAAGTTGCTTTTATGAGCAATAAAACTAACTTGCTTGAACAGATGAATCAAAATGCTGATGCTAAGTCGTTTTTGCTTTTATCGATACAAAAGAACTACGACTACCGTAAGCTTGAACAACGTAGTACGTATGATGGTGGTTATTACATTTATAGCATTAGAAATGAACAACCGACTGTATATTTCAAGCCGAGCGACGATTCTTCATTTGATGTGCTATTCCAGCCGTTCCAAGCGCGAAGTGCCGCACTTGACACTTGGGCGCACACTCAAAAAGAAGTGTTGGAGAATCTTGATAATGCTGACTATGGCACATCATTTTATGCGAAAGATGGCAAAGTCTGTGACTTTTTAAGGACGATGTATGTTGAACGTACCTTCTGTCCTAACCAAGATATGAGAAGCCGTATCGAAGTTCGAAATGGCTATGATGAAAGGACTGTTGAGTTTATGCAGAAAAAATTCGACACAATGCTTGAAAAAGCGGAAGCTTCGATTGATAAAGCGATAAACACGCCTAACAAAAATTCATTTAATTTTACGAATCTTCATGGCGCGTTTGTTCTAAGTAATGAAGAGTTTGATGGTGTTTTAAGAGAACGATACGAAGAATTCTTGAATCGCTCTATCGTTAAACTCGAACAAGCGGGATTCACTGATCTGACTATGAACGGAATTATCTTAGAGGATTATGTTCGTAAAAATGAGCAACGAATTGAACAGTTACGCGAGGGTAAAAACTCAACACTCAGCTCAAACAACAAACAAAAGCTCTAATCAGAAATTGAAAGAACCTCGATAGAGGTTCTTTTTTTAATGCTTTCCTTCTCTCATATTTGAAGCAATTATCACATCTAAGTCATGTTGTACGCCCTTAATGTAATAATCACAGAGAATCTTTGAATATAGCTCGATCAAGTCCCTACGTGCATTGGCATTGCTTATGTACTGTGCCAAATCATCGTTGATTTTGTTAAAGAAGTTGTTTATCGCGTTCGCAACCAAAATCTTGTTCGTGTCATACGCTGAAATGCGCGGATTCGTGTAGTCGTAAATCAGAACATCTAAGGTATCCAATTCTTGATACAGTGCTTTTGTCATATACTCAGCCGCTGGTCTACCAAGGATTGTTTTGCAGCGCATAGCCTTGAACTGGTCTATCACTTCTTGCACATCGTGCAAAGGCTTTATGTGCTGCCCTGAAACACCATACATAAACGCTTCTTTGAAGTGTTCGAACCTTGGCAATTCACTTGTTCTAAACGCTTTTTTGTACTTCTTGTTTATGTGCAGAACTAAGCTTTGAATCGTGGATTCACTTAGATTCACAGCGTCCCCACTTTTGACGAACTTCTTGCCTTGCTTAACAACTGCATAATAGTTGCTGATCAGTCCTTTGTTCTTTGTTTCGAACTGCAAAATCAAATCAATTGCATAATCTAAGTCGTTTTTCAATTCATCTAAAAGTCTGCTGTTGAGAGCTTTTGTCTCTTCAATTTCTTTGATCAGTGCTTCATCAACTTTCAACCTAAACATAGAATTGACTGGTAAGTTGTGGATCTTCCCACTACTTGCAGAGAATTTGATTACACCATCTACGACACTTGACTGAATAGAGTTTGATACAGATTGTTCAAGCTCTATTGGTTCACCGTCAGTAAAAATTATTTCTTGCCCTGCTATCGCTTCAAGATTCTTCAATGCTGATTTGAGTTTTTTATCAAAATCCAGTGAGCCTTTGTGTCTTTCAAGCTGTTTCGGAAGTTTTATCATATAAATCTTGTCATTCGCTTCTTTAAATTCAGAGCCTTTAAATTGAATGTTCAACCTTTTCTCAGATTCTATTTTTTGATTTAATTCGAACAATGTTAATTTCTTCATTTTTATTCCTTAAAAATTATATTTATTATTACTTTATCTATACCACTTATTATTGTTTAATCAATCAAATTGTTGAATTAGTTATATATCATGATATATTTTTAATTAGATAAACAACTAAAAGGAATTAAGAGAAATGAGAATTTTAACTAAAATGGTTGGTAGAAGAGATGTAAAAGCAGAACTTGCCAAATTCAATGAAAAACTTAAAGAAAACGAATTTGCGGAGCTATTCTATAAAGAACTTGAAGATAGACATATTTCGAAAGAAGATTTCAAGCGACATTTTTACAGTGGTGGTTTGATGATTTCAATTGCTGACGACCATAGATACGGAACGCTGATGATTGAAATTGGTGCAACAAAAGAATCTTGTGATTTAAAATGGCTCAAACACATCATTGAAAGAGTGGAATATTTTCAACAAAATGCAATTAAAAATGAACTAAAATCGAAAAATGTAATGCAAAGCTTCATAAAAAAATAACACTCAAAAGAGTGTTATTTTGGTTTACCAATCTTCGGCTTTCTACCTTTCACTTTATGATTATATTCAATAAACTTAACTGTAATTTCTTCACATTTATCAAACAGTGCTTTAACATGCGGTTTTTGCTTCACTCTTGCTGCAATCATAGTGAGATCGCGTTTTTCCATTTCTGTTAAAGCTCTAATATCACTATTCCCATCGACAAGAGAGAACGTCATTTTCTGTTGTTGCTTCTCTTCTTCGAACAGAGCTTGTATAAGCAAATCTTTTATTTCATAGCTACGAGATTCTAATTGCAATCTCATTTCTCGATCTAAACTCTCATGTAAGAACTCAGCAAATTTATCATGACATTTTGCAATGACTTTGTTTAGCGTTTCGCTCTTCTCTGATAAGCCTTTAAACTCATACTTAAAATCTGTAAAACTCTGATTTGTTCCACAATCATTTACTTCATCTTGTGTGATCCTCGATGGAATCACACTGAACTCAAATATGAACAATTCATTATAAAATTTAATAGTATTTTGCTCATTCATACATCTTTCTCCTTTTTTAATTCACGTTACTCATCTGATTTACTTCATCCAACTCTTTTCTTAATGATTTAAGAATTACAAACGCGCTCAACACAAACGAAAGTAATTTTGATGTATAAACTGCAATAAAGTGTGTAATCCCTTGCCACTGCATAACTTGATATTCAAGCATTTGCTCAATCACTGCCATGAGAATTAAATCCATGTAATGAAATCCCATTATGCACACGGCCACGAATGTTAGGAACTTCAAACACGCTTTCACGAACTCTTTAAAAACATACAAAGGATCAGCATTTACAGACCAAACCGCGACTGATAATGGAGCTATGATTTGATGCACCAACAACTCTTGCAAAGACATAAATAAATGCTTGAAGTAAATCGTTGGTATCGCGTAAACAAACAAGAAAATCGAAATACTCACAAAGCCAAAAACTTTTGCAATCGTATAGAAAATCTCAGCGATCATCTCACTTGCAACGTTATTAGGGTTCACCATCTCTATGATTACCTTAGCGATAATCATGTTGTTCATAGTATCCGCAGCATAATATGGTGAATCAATGAAAGGTTCGTTTGTCGCATACCCTATCGCACTTGTTTTCAGCAAATTCACTTTGCCACCGAACATGTTTTTATTCGTTTTGAACACACTTTGGTCATAGCCTTCTGATGTGTTCACAGTCGCTAACAGATACGCTCTAACAGCCATTTGACCGAAGCCTATTGCAGCGTTCGACAGTTCAACAGTTGGACGCATACATCTATAACCGTCTTTGATCTGTGAAGGATTAAACGAACATGTTGTCAGCCTTCCCCAGACTTCCTTAGTGTCTGTACCGATTAGCGTTTTCACCACCAATTCTTGATCTATCTTAGACAAGTCAATCATATCCAGATCTATATAGTTATAGATTCCGTCTAAATCTTGCTGCATTCGTTTTGCAGCGATAGGCGTAAACGGTATTGTCGAGATAGGTTCACTCTTTGCGTAATACGAGCTGTAATCTTCAAAGTCGGTTGATAAAACAATCTCACCTTCAATCTTCCTTGAAGTTTGCAAGTTGTATGAATCGTCTATCGAAAAAGTTAGCGGTGCAAACATTCGAACGATTGGCGTAAAAATGTCTAATTTTAAGTTACGAACCTTGTCTTCATAAGCAGCGATTGAAACTGATGGTGCACACGCAAGATAACTTCCAGAGCTACACATCTGTTGAGTTTTCGTAATTAAACTATCGACATTCATTTTCAGAGACTGACGATCATTACCGAAGTTTGCAACAAAGCCCCTTTTCAGTTCAGTGTTAGTAAACATCACTGTGTCATAGTCGTAAAAAGGATTTTGATAATGTTTAGAAATGTGTGCTTTTGACGCACATTTAGCCGCAACTTCAATGTATTCGTTTAAACCATATTCATTTAATCTTTCAGGAACTGAATCATAAATAGAATCACAATATTTCTTATAATCCATCGAGTAATTACTAATTTGATCAAAGTCGTTCGAACCCAAAAACCCTTTACTTATAGTGCTGTTTGATTCGATATTTACACCATTCAGCGCATTTCTAACTCGAATTGCGTGATTCACCAAATCTGTAAAATATGCAATGACATATTCTTTTTCTAACGACTTTAGATCAACCCCAATGTTGTAAGCTTTGGCGTTTAGATCTTCATTACTTGCAAGGCTAATTTTCAAATACTTACTACCCATTTTGAATCTCATATAGTATTCACCGTTCTCTTCATAAACCTTGATTTGATGCTCTACTCCTTCTACAAAATCTGTTTTAAGCATTAGAACTGAAAATTCACGAAACGAGTCGTAATAGGCAAGCTCAGGTGCTAATTTGATTTCTGGAATCTCAACCAATTGACCATAATCTCTTTCGCTCATTTCTCCCGCTTGAGTGAGAACATCACCTACCAGACTTTCAAACATCACTGTAATTAGCGGCTTTTTATACACCAAGCCGTTAGGCGTTTTTGTTTCGACCATTGGAGTATTGAGAAATGCGGCTGCACTAAGGCACAGTATTATTTTCATTGCATGGTTCGATGAATTTACACTGTTTGTTTTTGTGCTTACGATCCATTGGAATATGAACCACAGTAACGCTACACCTACAATTGAGTAACTAAAATACACAGCAAAGGAATTGTGTAACGCATACTGATCGGCTAACGCTGATGAAACAGACGTGTGCATTCCGAATTCGCCAGAGATTAGTTTCTGATAAGCTTCATAAGTATAGTTATAATCATTTGCTGCAAAAAATCCGTTTGCGTGTGCGTATAAACCTAATGACAAAAACATCACAGCAAGAAGAATTGTTGTTCTTAAAAATCCTTTACCTATAGCTTTAAACAGACGTCTTGGCACAGAACTTAAACTTTTAGTCTCAGTAACTTTATTTTTTTCAGTTTTAGAATTCCTTCCTTTTATTCTAAACATTGACTTCTCCAATTTTATTTAATTTATATATTAATATTTATAACATCTAATTAAATAAAGAAAAGTTTCAAACTAAGTCAGAAATAGTATTTGCTTATATTTAAATGAAAAAAGATTCCACAAATTGTGAAATCTTTTAAGTTATTTATTCTTTCTTATCAACCCCGACATTTGATTTTATGTCTCGATTTGATTTGATTCTGCGTTTTGCAATTTTTCTGCGTTCTCGTAGATCTTTTTCATTTTTATCGAAACCTGCAATCTTTTTGCTGTGCTTCATCCCTGCAATTGCTATAGCGTTTTTCGTAAAGTTGTTTTGCTCAAAGGCATCATCTGTTCTTGTCTTGAACAGTGTGACTTGATCAAGTCTATCTGCTGCTAACGCGATCCAACCTGGCAACATCAAGGAGAAGTAGATCATCACGATGATACTTGCGAACAAGAAGATGCTACGTATACCCACTAAAATGAAATTCAACCCGAAGGCGAACACTGAATCAGCAATGAGCATGTTATCAAACGTTGTCGTATCAATGGTTGCCGCTGCGTAGTTCTTGATCATGTCATTTGTATACAATGACAAAGGAATCACGATGAAGCTTAAGATTTTCAGAAGAACTGGCGTTAGCACTAAGCGATAGATATAGAACCCGTAATCGAATATGCTTTTTCTATCTCTACCGAACAAGAAAAACATGACAGTCGCTGTAATTATCAAAATTGGTAGTAATCGTAAGGTCAACGCAGAGCTTAAATCTGAAATCAGAATCATGCCATTTATAAACATGTCAGGCATACTCATTAACAATCCGACTATGTAAACTGTTGCACCAAAAACAATCATGACACTTCCAGAAAATGATGCTGCTTGCGCGGCTATCATCGCTGATTGTGCGGCAATTGCTGCACCTTTTTTCGATGATTTTTTACTACCAGTAGTGAATGATTTTTGCGCTTTTAGCTCTTTTGCAATGTAAGAGTTAAGCTTTTTTTCTGCAACACTTGCTGCAAATGAAGCTGAGTGTTTCGTTACCACTCCCCCGATTGCCAGATCAGAACCATAGTCGAGATACTGGCTTTGAATATCGTAATAGGTCGATACACCACCACCGTTTACCATGTAATCACGACATTCAGTTTTAGCATCGCTATTGTCTGACAAGCCGATACAGTACAGTCTCTCTTGATTCTTGATCGTAGACTCAACACCGTCTAACCAAGAGTCACCTTTCACCGTGTTTTCGACACTCGATTCAACATGCCACTGATTCTTCAACATTTCAGTTCCGATAGTGCCGTTCATCTCTTCAAACGCCTGAATCAATTTCAAGTTAACATCGTCTTTCGGAATAAACTGCTCAACGAAATCAACGGTATAAATTTTCGCGTAATTATCAACACTCGCGTCAACGCTCGAATTGAAATACGGCAATGACTTTGAATAATCAAACTTGAAGAAAAAGCCATTCACACTGTATAAATGTCTAAGTTCTGGATTGTCGTGATAAACAGTCTTCCAAAACTTTTGCACACATCGTGAACCGCAATTGTAATACTCAATCAACGTCTGATTTATGTTGTAGATTTTGTCTAATTCTTCACTGTAAACATCTTGAACTTTCTCATAAGAATCAGCCAATTCTTGTCTTGAAGATTTGAAGAAATTACGTGCTTTTTTCACTTCTCTACTAACGTCATTCAGCTTTTCAACTCGTTTCGCACTCTTGTGCTGAACTGAGCCAGAGTCAGGAATATACAGATTTTGAGTTACTAACGATGGAGTCTCTTTGTTTAAGTCCATGCAGTAGTAATACGACATCTCACCAGTTTGCATAAATTCTGGTAGACGTTTGTTTGTCTCTATAAGAATTTCGTTATTGACAATACAAACACTCTTATTAATGTATCGGTAATACTCATCAGCTTGCTCCATCAGCTTGTTGAAGTTTGAAAAGTCAGTCTTAATCGGCTCACCTGTCTTCTCATCAAACAGCACCGCACCAGCGATTAAACCCTTTGTAAATTCTTTCTTGTACGCAACCAAAAGCTGTGTCTTGCGGTTCTTGGCCATCTGATCACTGACAGGATTCAATTCATCAAACTTGTCAGAGATTTGTGTCCAACCACTCTCAAAATTATTACTTACAATCGCGTCATACAACACTTTCGAGAAGTCCACTGAACGCATGATTTCAGCCAGCTCACCAGAAAATTCAGTTGCTTTGATAGGTAAGAAACCACAACCTTTCAGCTCGATTCCTGAAATCGTTGGATACTGTGATAAGTTATTGTAGTAATACTTGATTACACGTTCGTTGCGCGGCTCAACGCGAGGAAAATACGGTTCGTTCTTACCTTTGTAAAAAGAGACAAGTTGACTTACATCACCGTAGCCGTTCAAAGTTAGCTCTTTGTGGTGCAGCATCTCTTTTCTGTTATTGCTTAAACAAATATTCGTTTTAAACAAGCTTTCCATTTGTATTTGCGCTTGATTGTTGAAGTCAGCAGTAACCTTTCTTTTTATAGACGTTACGTTGTTTATTTGTTTTGCTTCAAAGTTCTTGATAAAGCCATTTCCTGTCAACATCGTGACTCTTGACCAGCCCTTTTGAAACCATTGCGACTGACTAACTACTAAACCAAAGAACATAATTAGTGCAAAAATCGCAACTGATTTTGCCACAACATCAATTATTGAATGTTGCTCTGAATTGTATCTTTTTAAACCGTAAAGCCCACTCAACAACATACCTAAAATCGTGTATGTCACTAAACCACCGTGGCTTTTGAAAAAATCAACTAAGTCATTATTCAACTCAAAAACCAGATCACCAGTTTCTTGAATTACTGCTTGTTCTGCGTTTTTTCTTGCTGCATCATCTTCGGTTATGAACTGATTTGAAGTGAAAATGTTCTCTTCTTGACGATCCATATCATCAAAAACATTATTTAACTGCACATTTTTGTCTAATGACTTACAAATAGTAAAATGTTCTGAAAATGATTTGTTTGTAATTTCAGACAAATCCGCATCTGTATCTATACACGCATCGTCCGTAGGTTGATCGGGTAAACAACCCGTAAGCATACTTGCTGATAATAATAGCAATGTTATTTTTCTAAACATTTGCAATCTCCTTTTTTATCTTATATATATTTTTATTTATATCATTCCTTTAATAATTAACAAGTTTATGAAATCGTCTAATTTTTAATTTGCTTTAAACAAGCAAAAAAAAGAAGGCAAAAGCCTTCTCTCTATCTGAAAAAATAATCTTACTTTTCGTACTCATCCAGTTCTTTTTCTGTAATTCCGCATACGTAAGCATATTTTCTAAGTCTGTCATAGCTGTAATTTGAAACGTGAACTTTGAAATTCTCTTCATTGACAAATTCAGATACAACAGATTGATTAGTATTAAAATACTTTCTTCCTAATTCTGATTGATTTATACCATCTGCTTTTAGTTTCTCTTTTATCTTAATCGATATTTCTTTCATCAAAGCTATTTTATTGTTGAGCATTTTTTGTTTCGCTTTATCCCTTGATGAAACCAGACCTAATTTACTGTCTATCATAAATGCGAAAACTGTCAGAGTTTCCATAGTGTAACTGTCAATTTTTCCGTTTAACAGTTGTGATATTTGACTTTGCGATGTGCCAAAATGTTGAGCAATCACGGTTTGGTTTAACTCTCCCTTTTCTATAAACTTATTTAAATTTCGTTTCAAGAAAATCATCTGATAAATCTTTTCATTATCTAAACTAATTTGTGCATCATGCATATTTCCTGAAAATAGCCCCTTTGGTGCGTTGTGGCGTTTAATGTGTGTCGCAATCATATTATATTCTCCCTTTGTTATAATTTTGATTATATATAAAATGTTATAATATAATTTATTCTTGTCAAAAAAATGAGCCGCAATATGCGACTCGTTTTAATTCTATTTATTGTTTAAATGTCTTTATGTGCGTAAAATTAGCTGTATCTTTCGTTAGAACAATACCGTTTGAATCTCTTGGATTATTCTTCTCTAAAATCTCACCGTTCGATGAATACCCTAAGTAGACCTTCTGTTCACCACGGTATGCAGCCACTTCAAACACTCGATTTTTCAGCTCTTGCAGTTTTGATTCTTGGTTCAAAGAATCACGGTCAAAACCTACTACATTCCAATGAGTTAACTCACTTGACTTGTAAGCTTCTGCATAAGCGATGATGGACTTCATAGCATTCTCGATCTGTGTTAATGCTCTTGCGTTGTCTTGTTCAGTGATAATCCAGCTAATCTCTGTCTTGTTCGAGTTATACGCTGGCGAGTTTATGTAACCAGCGTGATAACCAAGGATGTCTGACGTTCTCACTTCTTTTCTTTTGATTGCTTTTCTAATTGATTTGATAGCTGTATCTAACATAATTCATTTCCTTTTTTTATAAGTTGATAATTGATTAGTTCAAGTTTGTCAGTCTTGAATATATAAATGTTTTATCAATTAAAAATTACAAGTCAATATAGAAAATTATAAATATTTTTTTGACAGTCAAAAAATGGCTACAAATGAATAATGTTTAATTCTAAATATTTCGGAAAAATTGCAAAACTTGCAAAAAGTATTAAAGTTAATTTCGAAATATCACATTGTTGCATTTATCGATATATAACTTATAACGACTATATATAACAAATAAAATATAGGAGTAATTAAAAATGATGGAATGTCACAGATACATGAATAACCTTTCAAGAGAAGAAGTTATTCAGCGTATCAGAAACGCATTAACAAGAGAAAAGATTGATATAATGAGTAAGCATCTCACGAATTTCGATCCTAATGATTATCTAAAAAACAAAGCGAAAGCATTGCAGATGAATAACGCACGTAATATCAGTGCAAAAGAAGCTTATCAAGTTTATTTAGAGACAAAAGAAAAACTTGGCATTTAGCTATTAAATAAATGAAATAATCCAGAGATTAAAGAATAGCGTTTGCTATTCTTTTTTTGTCTTTCTTCAAAAAAATTAAATATATGATAAAACAAATTATATCAGAGCTTTAAATATTTAAATAAGGAGAAAGTTTATGGCTACGACAAAAAGAAGAAACTACAAAGCAAAAAGTAAAACTAAAAAAACGGATTGGACAGCGGAAGAAAAAGAAGCGTGGTTAAAGAAAAAGCAAGAAGAACAGCTTAAAAACTATAATGTTGTTGAAGATAGTTTGCTTGCGTTCTTTGAAGAAAACGCTGAAAGAGCAAAAAGAGAGAATTACATCTATTCCAATGAATTACAGATTCCACCTGTTAAACTGATATTTAATGAAAAGAACAACACTTTTTCATTACAAGAATTTCGTGTACAAGAACTTAGTCAAATTGAATATGATCCGATCTTAGGTGAACGTTTAACACTGAACATCCCTGTTCTTGCGACGTTCAAAAACATGGCTGGATTTTTAAACCATATCAAAGATGATTTTGTACTTGATAACGCACCAAAAAGCTTTGATCCTGAAAAGCCAATGAAAGGCAACCAAGCCAAGGCAGAAGTAATGAGTAGCTTCTTCTCTTGCTACGATACTGAGAACTCCAAACAACTTACAGGTTCAGCAGCTTACAAGCGAATTGAAGAGTTAAAGGAGCAAGGCAAAAACCCGTTAGAAATTGGTCAAATACTTACTAACATGAAGAACAATTTTAAAGGTTACAAGTATCATTCCCTTGACGAGCTGAAAGATGTTCTTCCACAGCATATCAAAGACCAGATCCCACAAATCGCCATGCAAGAGAAACTTGCAGAGCGCAAAATGGATATTGAACGCATGAATCTTGATGCTTGGGTAGATGCAGAGATCATCAAGATAGCGATGACAACGGAATATCCACAAATCAAATTTGTAGAGGAAGACTTGAATGTTGCTCATTGCATAACCGCAGAAGACCGCAGCTATTCAGTAGTTAAAATGGCTCCACCTGAAAAATACAAATCTCACGCGCATTACTTTGCCGTAATGTGTCACGAGTTCTGTCATGCAACGCAAGCGATTGATAAGAGGAAAGTTGGTAAACGTGTTAATGGTGTAAATGCGTTTGAGGAATCGATTGTAGAGCTTCCATCGTCTAAAATGTCAAAGACATTAGGGTATTGCTATTTGATGGAGGAACACGCAGCATACATCATTAGCTACACAGGGAAAGACAAAGGTGAATTGCTTAAAGTTGCTAAACACGCTGATCGAATTTATGGCATCATTAAAGAAGCATATGACAAGCACAACACCCCAGAGCTGAGAAATGAGCTTGAACTTAAATTCAAGGACATAATCAAAGATAAATACGGTGTTGAAGCCGCTCAAAAGCTTGAATCAACTAAGGGCAATAAAAGAAGTGGTCAGAGACTCAGAGCTTAAAAATAGGAAGAATTGCAAACTTTGCAATTTTTACGAAAAGAAAAAGGACACTGATTTAGTGTCCTTTTTACGTTCGACATCTAAAATGTCATAGAAACAAAAAAAACTGATTTAAGCTAATGTATTTTTAGTTAAATTGTCATTTTCTTAATCAGTTTACCATGCTATTCAAATCATTCAAGTAAATGAATAAAAACAAAAAAGAGAAGACTTTCATCTTCTCTCAATTTTTCTGTCATTTTATGCTATTTCTTTGATTCCATTCTGTTGATTCCATCTAATTCTGCTGTGATAAATTGCTATACAAGCTGTAAATACAAGCGAACATGCAAACAATACGCTAAATAATATAGGACTATAGATAGAACCTTGATACGCGATCATTGATATAATCGTAGTTAAACATAATGCTTGAATAGCATTGATATTACTTAATATCTGACTGTCATTTGAATCGTTTGATACGCTTATCAGCATTTTATAAGAAAAAACAAACGAGAAAATTGCTGCTGAAAAGAAAATCACTTGGAGCATGACAAATTCAAAACTAAGCAACGTGTTTACAATCAATATCAAATTCACAATTGAGAATATCAGAAGTATCGATTTGATTGACATTATCGCAAATCTCTTAAAAAAAGCTACTTCCCTATCACGCATTAGATCTACGGGATACAACACGACTAATACAAGAATAGCTGCTATTTGGAACATATAGCCGCTCACTGGTATCGCAAAACCATGATGCTGCAAGATACTGTCTCTGAACATCTCAAATAAATCACCACCTGCAAATGCGATAACTGCGATGCTTGCAACCATCAATATTTTTAATAAAGTTAATAATATTTCTTTCATTTTCATTTTAAAACTCTCCTTTTTAGTTTCCTATATAATAATTTATCATTGAATTATTAAATACCAAATTATTTATATAATTCTTTAAACTAAGAAGATTAAATATTATTGCAATTACAAATAAAACCTTAATTTAAAAAGTTTTGCAAACGCTAATAAATTAAATAGCAATTTATCAAAGTTTTAGTATTGACTACAAATATAGATATTCTATGATATTTATAAACAATAATTAAAAAGGAATTTAATATGAGTAATAAATTGAAATACGACAATTCGACTTTAAATAAAATAGCGTTAATGAAAGCAATAGGAAATAAAATAAAGGACGATAATTTAAAACAGAGAGAAGTTGCTGAAATCTTAGATATCAAGCAACCAAGAGTTAGTGATCTTATCAGATTGAAACACGAACGTTTCACTCTTGATACATTAATTGGTTACTTAGAGATATTTGGATCTATCATAAAAATTGAAGAGAAAGAACTTGTAAACAGAAAATCGAATTTAGTTGATGTAAAAGCTTTGAAATGTAAACCTAAGTATCGATCAATAGTCTTAAACTAAGAAAACCCCGTTGTTTCGGGGCTTTTTCATTTCTATTTATAAGTTATTTGAATCCTTGTCTTACATTCATCACAAGCATACTCTTGTCTGTTCCATTTCATGAGAGGTTCAGAATGTTCAGCGTCATAACATAAACATGAATTATGATGTTCACAACATTTAAAATCAGGAACTGACTCGTACATTTTACCAACCTTAAACTGTTTTAGAACTGAGTCAGATTCGCTTGAAAGTAATGTCCATGATTCAAATTCATGAACAATTTTAGTCATATCATCACAACTACTACAACAATAAGTCGAATGAACTCTATCAACGTAAACAAACTCTTCAGCTTCATGATGTATATTACCACCACAATCACACCGCCACCAAATTTCGTGTTCAATCACACTTTCAGTAATATGCGCTGTCGCAGAACATCCAATGACGTTTGAATCAAATACAATTCCATTACAGAAAAGCTGATATTCGACCAAAGCATCGTGGTTGTAGATGATGTATGAAAGTTCATACTGTTGTTTAACGTGTATCAAGTTGTTAAACTCAATTTGTATCGTAGCTACTTTGCAAACAAACGTGTCTAAATCGTTCAGTACAAGCGATAGTGTCCCTGTATAGCCTGAATCAACACGCTTCTTCATCTCAGCCAGCACAAGAGAACCAGAACCGCAGCAAATATCACTAACAGTTTGGTGATCACTATCTTTCGGTTTGCCGAGCAGCGCAGAAACAGCTTCTGATACTGCTTGAGGTGTAAAGTGCTGTGCTTTACGCGAATACTTGCCATTGCATAAGAGATTCAGTTCAGCCATTAACTCACCAAGCACATCCCTGAATGGCATATCTTTCACTTCATTCATGTACGCGACAGAAAACTCTTCATACACAGCTTGAAGATGCTGATACTTTTTCTCTATTTTGCCGAGTATTACGAATTGATAGGACATTTCAACTAATGACTCAAACAAATGTTTCTGATTCAAAAGTAGCTTGTCAGAAGAGCTTTGAATAATTTTTAGTAAACTCATTATGCTGCTTCTTGCATTTCAATTTCAGAATGTTCAATCACTTTTAAAGCAATTTTCACTAATTCTTCTATCAATGAAAAAATCTCGTTTATTTCATCATTCTCTTCTTCTTTCTCAGATAGAATCAAACAACCTTGATGTAGTTTCGCAAAACAATCAATAATTTCATCTTTACTTAAAAGTGTGTCATCTTCTGCATCAAGCCAAGCTACGATTTTTTGCCATTCTTCAAGAATGTTTTCCTTACCTGTTTTTATTTTCGCATCATCTATAAGGGATTTAAGATTCGCTACAAGACATGCTACTTGTTCATCAATTTCTACATGCTCTACGAGAGAGTGAAAATTTTTTTTAATCGAACTTTCTTTTGAAACAAAGTGCGATAAATCTACGACATGTTTAGTAGTTGATGCATCAGTTAAATCTATTATATCTTTGTCTTTAAAGAGGAAGTTTTCACTTTCATTCATCAAGATTTTATTAAACCCTACGTTCAAAAATCCTTGGTATTGCATATTCATGATTCGATCATCAACTTTGAACATTAGTTTTGATCCATTTGATTCTAATACATCATAAAACAAATCTAAAGTTCTTGAAAGTTCGACTTCTTCTGCATAATCACTTGAAAAGTAGATACCTTTCATGCATATAAAGTTTGGATAGTCAGGCATGGTTTCAAACAAACCACAACATTTTACTGCATTATCTTCATCAATTATAAAAGCAGTTTTGATTGTCGTTTGTTTAGTTTTAACCTTGTTCTTCAAACGATTAAACACTTCTCTCGTTTCTTTTTTACAGCCATTTTTTTTAACTCCAAAACATTCTAACGCAAATTTGATTGCTGAAATGTCGTTAGTTTGTAGTTCACATTCGTAAAAGTTCATAATTATTCTCCTATTTTTTTTAGTTTTTGTTGTTAAAGAGAATTCCATTCCTATAAGTTAATTTAAGTTAATTTATTTACTCATAATATTTTCCGTTTGTTCTTCAACGCTGAATACAATAGCAAAATTTAATTTAATTTGTCAATACAGCGATATTGACATCAAAACATCATTATGTTAGCAACTAATTCACGCTAACGCCTTGAGTTTGCTACAGATATTTTTTTATTCATTAAATAAAGTGCATAAAAACAGAATTTATCTATTTTTATAACAACGATTATTTGTGATATTTATCACATTATTTATCAATGTTTTTATTTCTTTGAATTTTAAAACAACAAAAAAAGACACTCTTTTGAGTGCCTTTAATTAACCGCATGGAATAATTTCATTTCGATTTACGATTAATCCATTATCTATTTCTTTCTTCACTAAGTTCAAACAACCTAACAAGCCAGAATGGAGTGTTGATTTTAGTATCACAGAACCTTGATAATCATTGTCTTGAAGAATTTGATTTACTGCAAAACCTGAATTGTTACTTATGTTTGTTGTTAAATCATCGATATAGATTTCACCACCATCAATACGAATCAGATCATTGATTCTATCATCTTCAATCATCGCTATTCCATTGTTTTGATTAGATGTTGAAAACGAACCTTTTACTATCAACAGATCAACACCATTTTTGAGTGATTTGTTTAGCGCGATTGCGCCAGTGTTCATGTAAAACTTCGAACCTGTATCTATATACAGTAAGTTATCACCTTCACCAGAACTGAGCTTTTCATTGATTGTCCCTGTCAGTGCTACATCAGAACCTTTCGCCCTTAAAAGAGATTGAAAGTTAACCGCTGGCTCAAACAACAACTCACCTTGAATGTCTAATCTACTGTTCATAACAGTGATCGGGTGAAGTGTGTCATTTTTCAAATGAACATTGTTGAAATGTGCATTTGTATTGCTTATCGATACATCACCAACACTGACATTCGAGAGTCTTACTAATGAATTTGCAAAAGCGAAATTAGTTAAGTTATCGCTTGGCGTTTTCATGTCGTTGTACATGTTCATATCGACGTTGTTAAAGCTGATAGACTGCCCTTGAAGCGCATAGCCATTCGTCTTAATCGTGATTTTAGCCCTTTCATCGCGGTTGATATTGTAGTCTTTGCTTAAAACTACATTACTAAGTAGATTAAGCTTGTATGTTCGATTCGATGAATCATTCTCTACCAGTGCCAGAACATCACTTACTGTTGAACCATCAACGTTTAACAGTAGTTCGTCATTTTCTAAGCTGAAACTGTTGTACAGCTCTATTTCTTCAAAAGTTATCGCTTTAACTTTCGCGTTGTTCAAGTAAAACTGTGCTGTGTTAACGTCATACTCAACATCTAAACAGTTCACTTGCTCATCGTCGTATTTCGAAATAATCAGTGCTGCTACAGATGGCGCGTTAGGTAATGAAAGGCTTGTGCTTGAACTTACCACATAGTCAATATCATTTATTTTCTTCACGTTTGCTGTGTAGTTTTCTCCTATGTTTTGAGAGATGTTTAATACCCCTTCTTCAATATTTCGAGAGAACGGACAGTATTGATACTCATATCCAGAAATGTTTCTAAGTGGTAGCCCCAAACCTAACGGCAAGCCGTGTTTATTGTCTGAATCTAAACCAAAAGGCAAAGAATAGTTGTCTTTGCCCTCGATTGATAAAGATGATTTGATTAGCTTTGTTTTTATCAGTTCTAACTCATTCTCAATAGTGTCAGCTTCTGCTGACACTACTAAGTTATGGTTCAATGACATCATGTTGTAAGCAACAACGATAAAGAAACCTAAAAACATCATGATCATTATAATTATTGCAATCATAACAACCTCACTTTATCTGAATTTAGCAGGAATGTTTTCTGATGGTAATGTTATTGGATAGTTTTGATTAAAATCATACCAAGTTGTTGCTGCTGCAACATCCCAACCGCTGATGTCTTGATTAAATGCCATTGCTGATCTGAACATTCTGTTAAAATCATTGCCATTTGAAACATTCCAACTGCTTATATCTTGATTAAATGAATTGGAACTATCAAACATGTATGAAAAATTTCTACCATTGGAAACATTCCATTTGCTTATGTCTTGATTAAATGCTCTTGTTGATGAAAACATATTGCTGAAGTCATTGCCATTTGACACATTCCATTTGCTTATGTCTTGATTAAATGCTCTTGCATAATTAAACATGTATGAGAAATTTTTTCCGTTTGAAACATTCCAGCCGCTGATGTCTTGATTAAAATTTTGAGCATTATTGAACATCGCGTAGAAGTTATTACCGTTAGAAACATTCCAGCCGCTTATGTCTTGATTAAAGCTTGAACCTTCGAACATACCGCTAAAATCTTCACCGCTCGAAACATCCCAGTTTGTTATGTCGTAATTGACATTACGATTCATAAATACAAGTGAAAAATCAGTGATTGTGCCTACGCAAGCTTTTGAGTAGTCACCGCCCGACATTACAAGGTCTTGCAACTGTCTTTTTGTCAGCTCAGGACCTTCACAAGCGACAACAACAGGTTCGTTGCCGCCACCGTTCGACGGTTCGCTTGAAACATACTCACCACCGCCAACGATTTGACCTGTCTCTGATGATGGATCGTCAGAAGCAATATTGTATTTGCTATCGCTGATAAAAGACACGAACGCTGCTTGTGATGCGAATGAAGCTAATAATGTTAATGTGATCATTGTTTTTTTCATTTTTTCCTTCCTTTTAATTAATGAAATTATAGTTTTGATATAATTATTATTTAACATATAAAATTAGATATACAAATAATTTGAAAAACAAAAAACAACCAAGATATTAAAATTCATTTAATTTAAAGGAATAATTGATTTTAAAAAATATAATATTTGATATAGAACAGTGATAAAAAAAGACACTCAATTTTGAGTGTCGATTATGTTTATGCTCCAAAACCTATTAACTGCAACGTTTCTTTTATGAATTCTAATGTGTGTGGCAAATCTATGATTAAAGCTGAGAGAATCATTGTCATAATTGACTTGCCATACGTAGCTTTTCCTTGGCCTTCTGATGTTACTTTTAATCCATAAATTCCTTTTGCAAAATAAATCAGTCCTATGAATTGAAAAAATCCGACGATCACTTTTGCATTT
Organism: Vibrio sp. ZOR0018; assembly: GCF_963865925.1. Taxonomy (NCBI): domain Bacteria; kingdom Pseudomonadati; phylum Pseudomonadota; class Gammaproteobacteria; order Vibrionales; family Vibrionaceae; genus Vibrio; species Vibrio sp. ZOR0018. The sequence continues at coordinate 100,752 of NZ_CAWMCN010000110.1, forward strand.
TCTCTCAACACATCGCCTTTGCCACTTTCCATTTCTTCAACTTTATCTGCTATATCACCTAAGATCTCTGAATTGGTAGAATCCCAACAATTATCTGTGTGCAAATCTTTTGAATCTTCAATCGAATCGTTCAGAACAAAACAATACCCTGAATCACTCCCAAGCAAACTGCTTATCATAGAACCAGCCGAGCCAGAATAGTTAAATGCTAATGCTCCTGCAAAAAAAGTAACAATTATGGCACTTGGGAAAGCTTTAGTATCGTTTGGGTCTTCCGTTCTTCTTTTCAATTTTAATGCTGCTTGATACATCATTACCAGTCCAAGAAACATAACAAAGATTGTAAGAACATAATAAAGTGAACTAACCAGCCTCATTCGCTCTTCTACTTCCCCTGCGGCTAATGAAACATTTGAAAAAAGTGTCACAAAAGAGCTAAGGAAGAATAATATTTTTTTATTCATAAACTTCATCCTTGATATTTATCGTTGAAATATTTGTATTAAAATATTTTTTTAATGTTAATTATTCATTAACATATATAATCAGATATACAAATCATCAGAGCTTGATAAAATCAGATGAGCTTTTGAAATTGCTTGAAGTAAAAGAAAAATAATTGCAGAAGTAATATGAGATTTAATATAAAACATCAAAAAAAAGACACTGCATTCAGTGTCCTTTCTATATTTTAAAAATCTGGTGAATTTTCAGAAGTTAACGCACTGCCCATTGAAAAACTTTTAGGATACCATCTCGCTGATGATGTATTCCAGCTACTAATGTTTTGATTAAAGTTAGTTGCGTATTCGAACGTGTAATCAAAATATTTAACTTTTGACGTGTCCCATTTATCGAGTGGTTGATTAAAGCTCGTAGCATTTTTAAACGTGTTCATTAACGTTGTCGCGTTTGACATATTCCAATCATTTAACGGCTTATTAAAAGCTGTCGCACCTTCGAACATATATGAGAAGTTCGCACCATTTGCAACGTGCCACTTACTTATATCTTGATTGAAAGACACTGAGTTTCTGAACATGTATTGAAATGTTAAGCCACTTGATACGTCCCACGCTGTTATGTCGTAATCAACTGACAAACCATCAAATAACCTTGAAAAGTCTGTGATTGTTGACACACACGCTTTCGAATAATCCTGTCCAGAACCGATCAGATAACGCAGCTCTTCTCTTGTTAGTTCTTCACCAACGCATGATGAATTGACAGGTTCATCAGGATTAGGATTAGGCTGTTCAGTTTCACTACCGCCCCCATTTGAAGGCTTGGTTATGACATACTGACCATCTCCGATCACTTGCCCTATCTCACCATTCGGATCGTCTGACGCAACGTTATATCTAACTCCAGAGCCTTCTCCCCCGATTATTGCAACAAAGGCTGCTTGTGCTGTAATCGTTGAGAGTATTATTATGCTTAGTATTGTTTTTTTCATTTTCTCCTTCCTTTTATTTAATTGAAAAAATCTTTTCCATGATATTTGTTTTATCATATAAATTTAGTTATACAAATTAAGAGATATTTAAAACATTCCGCTTCATCTAATTTTCATTTAGATAAACAAAAATCGAAAACCATCATTTAAAAACAAAAAAAGAGCGCATACGCACTCTTAATGTTCTGGTTGTTCTAAGGTTTAGTTCAGCATGACAAGATGTTGTTCAGTCCAGCCTTTTTGCCATTCTTTGTAAAGCTCTTCATTATCTGTATTTCGAAACGGATTAAAGTATTTATTATATCCCTGCATTCTCGTTAAAACCCCGTCTTCAAACGCTTCCATTTTAGTATTCAGTTCTCTGTCCATTGCTGCACTCTCCTTGTTCTTGTCTTCTTATTTATATATTACATCGTATTTTTCTTTGAACAAATCTCAAGCCAAAAAATTGAACGTTTTTCTTTTAACTACGATAAATAATTTTTTAAACTATAAAGATTATTATATAAAGTTTAGTTTTTATTATTGAATTAAAAGCAATGCATGATATATCGATAATAACAAGAACTAATAATAAGGATATATAATATGAATAAACAAGAACTGAATTTTTTAAATCAATACGTCAACGTTAGAATGCCACGAAACGCGAGTGAGTGGACAGATCATTATGCGTTTTTAGCGATAGCGTCAGGAATCGATTTATCACTAATCATGGACAAAGTTAAGATCTTAATGAACTTGAACGTACAGCATCAAAAGCTTCTGAGAAGTGATCCTGAAAAAATAATGAAAGAGTTTGAAGCGAAGCGCGATGTTGTGTTTGCCAATGCGTCAACATACTTTGTTAATATGTTCGGCTTTGATTTAACTTCTCAATACGACATGCAAACTCTGTGGAATGGCTTGTTTAGTAAGTTTGGCAAGACTAAAATAGTCAAACGACTTTATGCAGACGAAATTATAAAAGTCTACAACGCGATTAACCGTGATCGAGAACTTAACACGGCTTATCACTCAGAGCTTAAAGCTATTGGTGTTAACTCAGACACCATAAAATCTCTGCTTAAAGCTTGGACTGTTAAAGACACAAAAGACAGCGCACAAGCTTATCGTGTGGCTTACAAGCAATTAGAGTTAGAACTTGTTGAACATTACAAACGTCTGTATTCGATTGAATCTGAATCAACGCTTCAAAACATTAAGTTAGAACATGTAGTAGATAGACTGATAAAGTCACATCATTTTGATCAGACTGACAAAGATTTTAACAAGTATCAGTTCCATGCCCTACCAGACATTATGTTGATTAAACTTTGCTTCTCACAAGCGATAAACAAAACTCTGTAACTCAGAACTAAAAGAACCGCCATTTGGCGGTCTTTCTTTTTTATCTCAACTTCGCTTTTTTAGCTTGTTGTTGATGAGTTTTCTGTGTGTTGCTTGGAGTTGTGCCAGTCTCAGCTTGTATCTCTTGAATAGCGCGTTGTTCAACTGCTTCATCGCTGTTCGGATCGATTCCGTTTACCGCATCTGCAAGTGCATCATCGAAATCAGGATCAAAGTCTTTTTCTTGATTTGCTGTGTTTTTAACTTCATCTTCATCGTCAAATTCAAGATCACCAAAATCAATATCTAACTCATCACTTTGCTGATCTGGCTGTTCAGGTTCGTTTACAGCATTTTCACCTTCAAACGGATTATCATCAACAATCTGGTTCTCTGGCTCTTGCGCCTGTTCAGCTTTCACAGCATTCTCACCTTCAAATGGATTGTCATCTACCTGCTGCTCTTGCTTCTCTTGATGTTTTGGCTCTTGCGGCACATCTCCTTCGTTCTTCGGCTGCTCAGGTGTCTCTCCATCATTTGAGAATGGATTATCATCTACCTGCTCTTGCTTCTCTTGATGTTTTGGCTCTTGCGGTACATCCCCTTCGTTCTTCGGATTTTCAGGCGTTTCTCCTTCATTTTCGAAAGGATTATCATCAACTACAACGAATGAATTTTCTGGTTTCGCTGGCTCTTCAACATCATTGTTCAGCTCTTCACCATTCATGACAAAACTTGGTCTTGTCAATTCGGCCAAAGCATCATGATAGCGTTGTGGTATACCCTCTTCATGAAGTTTGATTGTGTTTAAATCGAATCCGTCTGATCTCAGTAATTTCCAAGCTTCAATCATATTTAAAAAATCTTCTTCAGTCTCAGGCGTTGGTACTTGCGTTAATGTTTTTGATTTTTTATTCATAAACAACATTTTTAAATCCACAGCTTTTGTTCCTGTCCCCGCTGTCAAAGTCGTTGAACCAAATATACTCTTCTCGATAGTTATTGAGCCGCCAGTTTCAGCGTTAAATAAGCGTTTTTTCAAACCTGTTTTACCCAACTTTTCAACAGAATAGTTGCTTTCGTATTTTTCTATCAGTTCATCGATAAAATCTTGATAGCTCTTCACTGTTTTATCAGATTTTTGAATGGGATATTCAACTTCTGGTACATCAACATCTTGTGAAACAGTTTCCTTAATTTTTGCATCAGATGAATTTACAATTTTTGGTTGTTCTAAATCCGCTGTTTTGATCAGAGCTGATTGTTCATTTTTTATCGGCTCTTGACTGAAAAGTGTGAATTTATCCGTGTATTCAATAGGTTTTGGTGCTTCACTAACAACAAACTCATTCTCATTGCTGATTCTCTTTACATAATCGACATAGTAACTATCAATATTTTTTGGATTAAACTTCATTGATTCTTTATAAAGTGAAATAGTTCCATCAGCTTGTAGCTCTTGAATGTTGCCTGTAACCATCATTTCATGAACAACTGCTTCTGCTTGTTGAAATTCAACAATTCTTTTGGCAAAAGCTTCTTGTTTTTCTAATGTGTTTAAGACTCGCTGACTTGCAGTTTGAGTTGTGTCTAAGAAAAACTCAGGTCTTATACTATCTTGCTTAAAACATTCTTCAATTAGAAGATTAGCAAACTCTTCATTTGTTCTAATTTTTTTACCATTTATTTTATTTACAATTCTATCCACGACATTCATATCATCTCTTGCAAGTGATTTGGACTTGTCGATCATTAGTTGTGTATATTCTTCTCTGTTCATTATTTTCCTTCCTTATTTAATTGTTTAATAATTGTTTCTATTTTGTTTGTAATCTTTTGATGTAAGATTTCTAACTGCACTTCGTTGATATCATCAAAGTCATAGCTATAAGTGACTTCAACGAGTTCATCATTTTCTTTTTGATACAAATTTAATCCGTAGATGCTATCTACAAAGCGATAATCTATGTTGTCATATCGAAAAACGTAAAATGAGTTTGTGTCTGATTCGTCTATAACGATTAAATCTATATCAGTTTCTGGTTCAAAAACCTTTGCGTCTATCATAATTGCTCCTTGAGTTAAATTTCTTTTCAAGATTCGAAAGTTGTTCTTTTTCGACAGCCATTTCTAAACTATCTAATCTATTAGAGATAGATTTAAACAATCTTCGAATCTCAACTAATCTTTGTTGCCTTGTCATATTCATTCCTTTTATTTTTAGTTGTTGTATCTAATTATTGTTATACCATATATTTTATAATCAACAATTTTGAGAAAAGTTTTAAACCATTAAAGAAAGAGATTTAGTTTAGAATTAAAGGAAAATAATTTTCGAATATATTTTTACAGTTATAAAAAAAGACATCGAGAAGATGTCTTTTGTTTGTATTTAGTTTTGATCAATTCTATATCGAAGCCAAGGTTCTAAATGCTTCACTTTCAAACCTTCTGTTTTTATCACGTCGAATCCCAAATTTGTTATTACATAGCGATTGTGTGATTTAGTGGCGATATAGCCACACTTTATCAGCCAATTCATGATCTGGTTATGCCAATCATTGTTTCCGAAAGATAGATTTTCACACATATCTTTCTTTACAATCTTGAATGGTTCTTGTTTATTTTCAGCGTAAAACTCGTTGATGTAATCAAAATATTTAATCATAGTTAATACACTTTTTTTGTAGTTCTCACCTATCTGTGCTATGTGTGTGTTGTACTGAGATTTTGGATTTAGATCTCTTAAATATCTGAATATGTGAATCAATGCTGCTGTATCATATTTAGAATAATAATAATCTATACCATCGACTTGGATTGAATAAACCGAACCAATTTCATCTTTAGATAACGAAATTATTAGTTCGAGAATATCGTCATTTACAGTTTCTTCTTTATAATCCGCAAAAGAGATTGAATTTCCATTCACTTTAAACAGACTGACAACAGATAAGTCTTCATCTTCATCATCAAGACTAAGTTCGTCATCCAATAATTCATCATCATATTCTGTATCATCTATCAGTGAATCGATACCTTCGAAATCCAAATAGTCTAAAAACACAGAGTTTCTATCTACTTTTAGATCATCAAGTTCAGCTTTAACATCTTGCTTTTCTTGTTCTAAACCCTTCAAATACTCATCGAAACTTATAAAGTCGTCTCTTGGGTCAATACCTTTATTTTTCATTTCAGCTTCGTTAACTTCAAAATCAGAAAGTTCATCTTTTTTTAATTCTATCTCTTCATCATCAAAGTCCAAATCAACATCATCAAAGTCTAAATCATCTAAATCTAAATCGTCATCCCCTAATAGTTTCAATTCAAGATCTTGAACTTCTATGTCTAAACCATCTTCGAAATCAAGATCAAGCTCAACGTCTTGTTCTTTTGATTCAGCTTTTTCTCTACGTTCAAGTTCATTTTTCAAATCTTCATCGCTAAAAGAATTAAATATCTCAGAATCAATCTTGTAGTTCATATTCAATTTTTTTAGTGTCTGGATCGTTTTCTTTTCCACATTTTCAAGTAGATACTCACCATGCGTTTCAAAATGTTTGGAATGTTCTTTATATGATTTTAAAAAATACTCATCATAAATCACATCCCTTATAATTGATATCACTTCATATGAACTATCAATATCTAAGAAAAATTTTGCCATTGCTCTAATCCATGCTTCATTTTCGTTAACACCACATTGTATCAGTTCTTCGAAATATATAGCGTCAACTTTAACTATTTTATCTAACTCATCAAACAACTCTGATAATAATTTTTTACTACTCATACTTATCTCCTTAATCTTCTTGTAGTTTTTGTTTTAGATAGTTCTGACTTGAACTTAATTTGCTCATTTTGAAACTTAATCTGATTATCTATGCTATCGCCACTTAGATCGTTAATTTCATCAAGCGACAAATTCTTTTCGTGTAAGTTTTTAAGATAATCAGTCAATGACTCGTAAGTTTCAGGTTCGAACGTTATCTTTTCATTTTTCATGCGAATTTCTCCATTTAATTAAATTGCATATATATTAAAAGTTATATCATTTAAAACATAACAGTCAAAAGAATCACAATAATATTTATGATAAATAACAAACCATCGAATAAATTTCGATATCTTTTGTTTTAAACTAAATAATTTTCACAAAGAACAAGCATTTCATTTTATATAAATAATTTGATTAAATCTCAGAATATGGTTTAACAGTAAAAGAAAACAATTATCTTTAAGGAGAATATATGAAAGAAGAAATTGAATTTTTAATGCAATACTATGAATCAAACTATCTTGAGTATGATGCGCTTTGCGAATTCATCGAAAACAATATGGATCTTGATGAACTTGATCATCTACGAGAAGAGTTAGAGCTTCTGGAAGCTGATACGTCAATCGACCCTTACAACTACGAAACAACGAAAAAAATCTTACAAAACAACATTGAGATTCTTAATACAGTTCAGAATTTTAAACAAAATGCACTTAGTATATGTTACATAAAAGAACTACACCATTTAGTATTCAAGCACTACACCATTTAGTATTCAAGCACTAAAAAAGCCGCTCATTGAGTGGCTTTCTTACTTTTTGCAAAACTTGCAATTTTTACCAAACTTCATAATTTTCTCTTATTTCGCTTGTTTTCCTGCTTGCTCACACTCGCGTCAAAATCAGTAAAATCAAAATTCAATGATTCGATTAGCTCTTGGTCGATGTGCTGATCTATGCCAGCAGAGAGATTTTGCTGTTGTCTCGCGTCTTTGGTGAAGTCGATAGAATCGTTAAAATCAGACAATGCTTGCCACTGTTCAAGCTTGTTTAGTCTCTCTCTGTCCTGCCTTTCACCAATCAATATGATCTTCTCAGGCATGTTGATTAAGAATTTGTCGAATGCGTTGTCTATGACGTGCTGGTGATGCTTATTCAGTTCATTGAGCAAGTCAGTATCAGACAAGTCAAACACGTTTTGAGCCAACATGTGCTTTGAAAATTGCGATTGTTTTCGTAGTCCATAAGCTGAAAAATCTACTTCACAAAGCGGCATTTTATGCCCTTTTCGATAAAACCCTATGGTCTGACATAACACTGTGCCATGAACCAAATCTCGATCATCATACAGTTCAGAAATGACAGGCGTTAACGCCTTAATCTCTGAGTTTGATAGGTATGGAGACATGAACTCAATCTCTTCACCACGCTCGATTATCACTTCACGTATAGTGTCATAGTCGTCTCTGAACATCGTTTGTGACATAGGGTAAACGTGCTGTTCTACTTGCGATAAGTAATACACTTCATTTTCAGCTACAGTAAAGCAACAAACATCAGTGTTGAACATTGATTTTAAAGCAAAATCTGGAAGGTTCTGATAGAGCTGTTTCAGATCATCAAAGTCTTTAACTTGCACAGTTTTGAGAGAGTCTTGATTCAGAAGATTAGCGGCAAGATTCCCCACTCTATCGAGATATTTTTCTCTATCTGATTCAGGGTAGTAGCTTTTGGCAAACACAAAAGCGCACATTGTTTTATCTAACGTTCTTAAATCTCTGAACAGCTCTGTTGCAGTTAAAGTCAGATCTGCTTTTTGGCTTTGTTTAACGTAAACCAAACCGTTTTCAGAGTTGTTAAAACGAAATTTCGTTTCGTTAAGGCTTTCGATTCTTTCTTGCAAAAAATCTAAGTTGTGATTCTGTTTTAAAAAGTTTTGAATTTCTTTCATAGTTAATCCTTAAATATTATACTATCTATTGTATCACCATTTTCGAAAAGACAAAAAAAAGCCGCTCAATCAAGCGGCAAAGTATATTGGAAACTTAGAGAAATATTCATCCTTGAATAATAGTCCTTCTTCTTTCTCTTAGCTATTTTTTATTATAAGTACATTAAGAAATAAATTAACTTCACTATTTAAATTATCATCAATTCAATATAAGTCAATAGATAAAACAAAAATAATTCACTTATTTCAAAATAAATATTTTAATGCTTTTTTGACAATCTATAAACGCACAAACAAAGACAATTTAAATAGTATATTTATTATATTGTGAATAATTGCAACTTTTGCAAAAAATACCAAAACGATAATTTCGAATGAATGAACAATCTTCGAATAAAAAATCACAACCAACGGAATTCAATTTTAACCAAATCGGTTTTCTACAAAATCCAAACGTCTCTTTTCACTATCTCACTATGAACGTGAGATTAAATGTAATTCTTTATAGTCGAGTGTTTAGTCGCTACTTTTCAATTCTACGCTCATACGCGCTTGAACTGGTTTCTGGTACTCAAAACGTGCGTGATTTGACAGTCCCACACGCAAAAACATGACTTTCGAAAAATGGCTATTTAAAGGCATTTTTTTGGGATAGAAAGAGAATACTTTTATTATTCTCATCTTAACCCAGTTTTTTACCTTAAAACACACTAAAACGCCCTATCACGAAAATCCGTTTGCGTGAGTATTGCGTTCCAGTTTTTGTGAACTATTTAAATTGTAAATTCACGATTTATTTCAATATCATTTTAGTTGTTTCATCAGTTCAACGATATGACATGATGCTGAATAATGCCTATTCCACATTCTTTGTACCCACTCAGGATTAACGTCAAATATATTATCATCAGGGCTAAAATCATCATTGTTGTCGCACTGCCATTCATACTCAAAATCATAACAAGCTTCTGATAGATAACTGAATACACCACTCACAAAAGTCTCATCTGAAACAAACTCGCCTAAAAGATTCCATTCCGTGACATCAACATTTGTGTAGTCAAAATCAACTAAAAGTTTAAGTTCTTTATAAGCGACACCACCAGATCCATCTAATACTTCAAAGATGATCAATTGTGCTTTACTATGCTCGTTCCAATCAACTTCTTTGAAAATTGTCCCATTCGCTACATAGTCTTCTTTAATATATATATCTGATACATAATGACTTACTTTAAATAAATCTAAAGTTTCGTACAGAGTGATTACAGATGTCAAGGCTTTATACTCTTCATAGCAAAACACGTCAGAATCAAAGATTGCTTCATCATAATCAACTAAACATAATCCATTCTGCATATCTGTTGTAAACGATAAAAACTTGAATAAGTTTCTATCGTTTATAAGCTCAGAACTCACTTCTAACGCGAAGTGACCATCAGTACCAAGCAGTATGCATTTCCCTTGCGTTTGTAGCAGTTCATTTATCATTTGTTCTTCATTCATTTATTTTCTCCTATTGTTGATACTTAAAGGCTTAATCTTGTAAATATCTTCTTTCAAACTGAAATCCACAGTCATCACAATCAAAATCCACAGACATTAAAATATTATCATCTTCATCAATTTCAGTGTCCCAAGAACCACTGTCACAATTTTCCGACGAACATTTAATACAACCAGATTTTAATGAATCTCTATAATCTACATTTATGAATCTCATGTTGAATTTATGACTACAATCATGACAACACAAATCAAGATCAACGAACTCTGATTCATATTGATACTCCATAAACTCTACATTTTCACTGCTACACTTATTACATTTCAACGTCATTTTCTTCTCCTTTTATTTCATTAAAACCATCACAATCATAGAACTCTACATACGTTTCTAAATCGCAGTCATCGCAAGTGTATGTCTCATGCACGTAGTTCTCTCCAAAAAATGGATCACTTGATTCCCATACATCCTTTGAACCGCAGTTGTAACAAGTACCGATCTCAAACCTTTCACCTTCTTCATCTTCATTGAGATTGAACTCTTCTTGCGGCAAGTGTGGAAAATCTTCACAATCGTTAAAACCTGCAATTAATGCTTCATAATCTCTTTCATACTCTTTATTACATGATGTACATTCAAAATCGACATTCAAATGTTCACTATTGAAAAACAATTCATTAGTCACTACTAAATCTGTTTTTGAGCATGATGGACACTCCATCTCTTCTAAGCCATTATTGTCAATTCTCATTTTATTCTCCTATCATATTAAGCAACATTTCTAAGTTTCATTTCTATGAATGCATCACTTAGTGAAACATTGTGTTTTAGAGCATAATTAAGAACACAAAGACCAGCGTTAATTAGTTGTAAATTCTTAATTGCTCTTTTGTTGTATGGTTCGCTTTGGAAAGCAACGTAAATCTCATCAATGCACATTAGATCTTTCTGTATATCTTTCAGTTCATGTATATACATTGAAACAAAATGGTCTGAAAATTGTGTGTTTGTATTCAACATTTCTTTTATATAATTTGATTGATTTCGAAGTCTTGAGTACGGAAATAATTTATCAAGAATCGGTATGGTTTCGTCAATGATCGATAATAATTCATCTCTGAACTGCTCATTGCTCTGTAATTTGTTTTTTACTTTTCTAATTGAATATGCCATAGTTTTTTCCTCATTTTTAGTTTGTTTAATTGCATTTATGTTTGTTACTGATTTCTCGCCAAGCCCTTTTTGATTTATGTTTAGTCTTTTACTTGCTAAATCAAAGTATTCTTCATCAAGCTCAATACCGATTGCATTTCTGTTTGAATTCTTTGCAGCTTGAAGAGTTGCACCAGATCCAGCGAAGGGATCAAACACCACATCATTTTCATTTGATGAATTGCTTATCAAAATCTCCATTAACTCGACTGGTTTTTCAGTCGGGTGAACCTTGTTCCCAAGGATGTTATCTACTTCTAAAACAGTCTTAGAACCACAATCATTGATAGACTTTGATTTGCCTTTGCGAAAGAACAAAATGAACTCACTGTTTTGCATATACCACCTGTTAGGCGTTGCATTGTTCTTTTTCCAAGTCAGCAAATTGTGAAATTTAAAACCAACTTTCAGAGCTTCATTCATTAAGTCGTTAAGGTTTTTCGCATTAGTCATAAAGTAAGCGTGACAACCATCTTTTAGAACTCGATAGACTTCTGGAAGCCATTCACTAAACTTGATTTCGTTATGCTTAAACAAACTGCCAGTTCTCACATTTTGATTATCGTTGTTAAGCATCCCTTTGGGCTGATTACCTTTGCCCTTTCCACCCGACGAGATTTTGTAAGGTGGATCTGTAAGGACTAATTCAACACTCTCATCAGCCATTTTCGACATACGTTTTAGTGCATCTTCATTGAAGAGCTGAATAGGCTCATCATTCGCGGCTGACGTTGTTTCTAAGGTGATTAGTGGAGCTTCAAAGCTATTGCTCTGTTTGTCATAAACATAAGCTATCTCTTCAAAATCACACTCAATACAAAGTGATAGATGTTTAGTAATTTCATCTTTAATTTGTTCAGAAGTACGTACAACTGAGAAACGTGCTTTATCAACAATCATCACGAACTCAACAACAGATCGTAGTTTCTGACCTTTCTCTTTATTTGCAGAAAGAGATTGAAGATTAGCTCTATGGTTAGTGCCGTAGGTCTTTAAACTCGAAATATCACAGCCTGAAAGCTCCAGAATTTTCACTAAATCAGAGTGAGATAGAAGCCCTTCATCGTGATATGACAATACGACTGTCTTAGACTTTGAAGCACTGATTAGGTCAACAAACGACTTCATCACTTCATTCTTTTTTTTCTTTTCAAGCTTACTCTTGCCGTAACAATTAACAGGCTTTGAAGCCATCATAGACACTTGTGGACGAGAGTTTTCCGCAACGGTGTTATACAAGTGATAGTAAGCACTGTATGGAACAGTAGAACCATACGGTGGATCGATATAGATAACGTCTGACTCTACATTCTCTATTACATCTTCGATATCAGCATTAAAGTGTGTGTGTGCATTAACACTTGGTTCAATCGTTGGGTAAGTCAGAACAAGGTCTTTAAACGCTTTGTCTTTCCACTCTGAATAGTAAGAATTTTGATGTCCACCTGCATTTTGAACAAGTGAGATAGCTCTCATCAGACACACGATTAAAACGTCTTTTGCTTCTTGATCGATTTCACCAGTGTCGAACATTTCATCAATACGATGACGGATCATATCGATTTTCCGACCGTTCTTAGTAAGAAACAGTTTGCGCGTTCCATCTTCATGCAACGTGCCGTTCACGTTATGGTTCATCGAGTACGTTTTCGTAAACCAACCATCTGTCTTATAGAAATACTCTTCATCAAGGTTGTTCAAATGATCGATAAGCGGCTTAAAATGCTCAGAAGAATGCTTGTTGTTTAGAAAAGCATTGTTAATTACTTTCGTGAAAAATTGCTTGTCGTTTGTCGTTACAGAAAACTGATTTTTGAAATGATTAGCAACTCGACCACTTCCTGAAAAGCAATCAAAGAATGTTTTAATTTCGTTGTATTTTTCACCAAAATAATGACGCATTGCATCTTCAATAAATGTTAGTAATTTCTCTTTTGAACCCATATAACCGATTGATTTCATATTGATATTTCCTCTTTAATAGTTTTTAGATGTAGCTTGCCCCTGCCAGTGTTCCAGACATACAAAAGGGACTTTGTTTAGTTGGTTATTAGCTAACTAATTTCAACTCTTGTTTCTGGTCTTGAATTGCCAAAAACATCTTTGTTAAGCAAACAAGCTTTGCTTCTTCAAGAAGTTGAACGTGTAGAGGTTCATTGAAGTCGTCAGCAAAGTGATTTACCACTACTGAAAGAACTGAATAGAGCTGAGGGTTCGGTTCAACGAATCGAGTATCTGAGCACATTTCAACAACCAACTGAGCAAACCTATGCTCAGTGATCGTAAAACTGTTCACTGCTGATTCGTAGTTCGTAAAGAGGATTAATTGATAGGTATTTTGTTCAGAATACGCTTTGTCAAGCATACCAAGCACAAAATCAACAATTTGTGATTTATCTGACAGTTTTAAAGCAATTGAAATACAATCGTCAATACTTACAGCCTTTGGTCGAATGTAAGGATTGACGTACAACATCAATTGATCTGATGTTTTATAATTAAAACGTGGGTTTTCATTTTTAATCTCTGAATTGATGGATTCTGTAATGTCTTTCAAAGATTGTTCAAGTTTTTTGTTTTGCATATTTTCTTTCTCCTGTATGTATGCAGGGAAAGAACAAATTTCCTTTGTGTTGAGTTAATACTTTATACGTTATTTATAATCTATACCACTGACTATCTGTTAAAAGTTTTCCATTTAATTTTGTTCTGTTCCGATTTGTGCTGCAAAGATTAAAATAAATAAATTTTCAAGTCAATAACTTTATACTTGACTTTTAAAAACAACTGTGAGTTGCTTTTAAAATTGATAAATTCATAACTTGTTGATCTAAGGTCCGATAATTTTTATATATATATCAAAGCAAGCATAAAACGGCTTAAATCACAGAAAATCTAACGTTCCATAGTGTGACACATGTCACATTAACAAATAAAAAAGAATCCATTTTGGATTCTCTTTTGTTTTAGATTGTGTGCAGTGTATTTGAGATCTTCTGATTTTCTGTAATATAACCCAGTGATTCAACGCTATTTATATGTTCTACATCATTCAAATAAGCTTTTTGAATCTCTTGAACCTTGCTGTGCATCTCTTCGAATTTTCCTATTTCAAGAGAACAATTTTCGTCAGCTTTTAATTGTTCAAATTTTTCAGATAGTGATTGTACTTTTTCTTTGTAGAATTCATTACATGATGTTAAAAAAACATTCTCTTGTGCCTCTTCGAAATCAAAACTATTAATTATCTTCGCTATTCTATTTTTAATAGCTTTAACTTCGATCTCTTGTTTAACTGTTGAATCAATCTTTACGTAATTTTCAAATAATGCAATTGCAATTGCAAATATCGGTGATATACATATCAAAACTTTTGAAATATATGCACAAATAACACTCAGGATATTTAGAATCATTAGAATATTTAATTGAATCAAAATCATTTCACCGTTTTCGTTTCTAATCTTCAGTGAAACAACATCATTTATAGATTCACTCATTAAGTCTCGTATAAAATCAGTAGTACATGCAATTGACAATTTATACAAGATTAGAGAAATAAATATAATCTTTACTAAATTCAAAAAATAGTTCGCAAGAAATTCAAATTTTTTATTTGTATTCATAAACACTCCCATTAAATATATATACATTTATATTAAAGCATTTATTTCGAACCTTTCAATTTATCAAAGAAAAATCTCTCAATTGAATATTTAAATTGTGCATTTTTAAATGAAAATAATTTTTCTAAACATAAAAAAGAACCCGTTCTGGATTCTCTTTTTATCAGCCCCTGCATTTCTTTGATTTGTTATCTTCTGTACAGGCTAAAGCCTTTTCACAACTTGCTTTATCCGCAGCATTTAAAACAGGACTACTTCTCACACCCAAATTCGTTTCGAAACCCCCTATGCGATTTGGATAGCCTGTTACGCACGACAATACAAACATTGGCTTGGTGTACGGTGGTTCGTTGTACGGAATTGCGTAATAGTACACTTCACCCAACTTTCGCCAATGTATCTGTTCAGCAGCAATCGCTTGCGATGTGCCTAACATTAAACACATTAAAATCATTATTCTCTTCATCTGTATCTCTCCTTTTTAGTTACATACCTTTTTATTGCATTTATTAACGTTTATCGCTGCCCTGCACTCTCTTAAACTTTCATCAGATAGCATCCTTTTGTTAAGTTGTGCTGGCAGACTTAGCCAGTCTTCTAATTGATTATTGTATGGATTCTGGTCGCTTCCCACATAACACTCTAAGTAATAATAGTCTTCGACTATTAACTGGTTAGGATTGTTAGGGTTGTGATACTTTTGAACTTGTCCAAGTTTTGAGTAGTAGTAAACACCGCTTCTGTTCAGTATCTCTTCATGATCAGCAACTTTCGCATTCGCAAACAAACTGACAAGTGATAATGCAGCAATAGCAATTTGATTTTTCATAGTCATTCCTTTGAATTTGTTTATATTTACAATGTACCATTTATAATAATCATTTAAAGGTTATAGCTGCTATTCAATCAGATTATTGTTTATTTACAGAGAAAATATTTTTAACGATATAAAAAATTAAATATAGTTTATCTATCAAAAAAGGGTTTTATGAGAAATTGCAAGATTTACAAAAACAAAGCTACGAGATGTTGTTTATATTCATAAATCAAAAAAGCCAATGCGTGATCAGCGCATTAGCTCATTTGTTTTAACTCTAAAAATATAGTTGTGTGCTATGGTAAGATTCGATACTTACAACTTTCCCGCAAAAACGAGTTGTTCTGTCTTGAACTACATAGCTATTTCCAAAGCTTCATTATGTATAGAACAACTAACTCTATACTCTTATAGATATAACATTTAAATTATACTTGTCAAACAAATTATTTGAAATTCATCCTAATGCATAAACAAGAAGAATTAAAAAAACTGTATTTTTAGCATTATTCTTTTGTTGTCGCAATGATAGTATTTATCTAAATAATTTTAAATTATATAGAAAATCAAATATAATTTTTGCTTAACAAACGTGTATTATGCAAAATTGCAAGTTTTACATAAACAAAAAAAGAGCAATGTTTACTTGCTCTTAATAGTTTTCAATTATCAATTTTCTTATTTAAATAAAACAAGAGATTTGTAAGGAGGGAACAAGATCTCTTAATTATCATTAAAGCACTTAACAATTATTTGTCAATTCATATATCAAATTATTATCTTAATCGTCAAATCAGACACCCAATTAAAAACGCTAATTATATTTTACTAAATCAACTTTAATATTTATCTTTTTGTATAATTCAAAAATAATTTTTATCAATATTTAAATGAAATATATATCATAATCAATTTCATCATTTTTCTCACTCTTGAATTAATAAAATTCAATGCTCTAATATAAGTAAAGATATATTAAGGAGAACATATGAAAAATGAAAAAGGATTTACTCTTGTTGAAACACTCATTGCTGTAAGTATTGCAGGTGTGTTATCAACTGGTGCAATAAAAATCGCAATAGATGAATTAGAGAAAGATCAGCAAGAAAAAGCAGGAAATGAGTTTGTTAAAATCATTGGCGCAATCGAAAACCGATTACTTTTAGACGGCTTTTCAGAGTCGCACTGGAATCAAAACGAGTGGAAAAACACAAATGAAGTAATAAATAATCTGTTAAGGGAACAATTGATTGCCGCTGATGCAAACTGTTCAACTGGTTCTTGGGAACCACAAGATTCAGAACAAAAGAACGCTAAACTTGTCGATTGTTTAATCTGGAACAAAATGCCTTTTGACATGCAAGCGAAAGCAGAACTGAAAAAAGACAGTGCTGGTTTTGTTGAGAGTTTTGATCTGACTTTAAGCTTTAAAGACAAAGAACACTTTGAAAAAGAATATCAGAATTTGCAAAGGAGTTTGTTTAAAGCAAGAGTAAAAGATACATCTGATTCTTCTTCAAATCACTCATACTCATTTGTCGATTTGAACACTAAAACAGACATTTCAAACACTCAATGTATAAATCTTGATAAAGATTGCGGTGTTATGATTAGTTATAACAGAGCTGGTTCATTTGATTATGTGAGAACTGATGGCAGTAACTCGATGCTTGATAGTCACTTGTCTTTCGTCGATGGAAGTGCTGGAACGGGCTTAACTTGCGCGAAGTGGACGAATGACAAAGATGATAATTCTGGTGCTTGGATTCAAACGCTTGATGAAGATTGCGGCATAGGCATTTACAAACAAACTGGTGTTCCAGCAGCAGTTGATGTTGTCGCAGATAACGGTTCATTCAAATCTGTTGTTTTAGATGAAGAATGTGTTTTGTATGAGTGGAATGGAACAAACGTTGTGGATAGCACTAAACGCTCTCCTTGCGGCATGGTAGACAATGGTTCAACAATGTATCAAGTCATTCCAAACGTAAATTCACAAGCGATTATTGCCCTATCTGCAAAGCTGAATGATTTGGACTCAAAAGCAATTCAAACAGTTCAGTTAAACACAAACGAAGCAACGCTGAAAAGCGCAAAGATTCAAGTAGCAAACATTGATAGTTTGGTGTCAAAAGTCGCTGTTGTGGACGACATGGAAATCATAAACACGCTAAAAACTGCACTGATAGATAGTTCAACTGGCACAACTACATTCAATTCTTCTGCGATCTTTACACAAGATACAGATATGCAGCGTTTGACAGCAACAGAGATTGAAACACCTAATGTTTTTGCGACAAATATCGAAACAGCTACTATCAATGGTGTAAAACTCAGCAACGGTTATCACACCGACATCAGATCTGTTAGTGACATAGAGACTACGGGCGAAATCAAAGCGAAAAACTTTGTATCGGGAAGCGTTGAACTGTTTGATGCTAACGGCAAAGAAACACCCCAATACTGTATATCAGAAGGTAAAGGTGCAATATCAACAGATAAACGCACAGGTAGACTTTTGTATTGCTCAGGAACGTATTGGAAAGCGGCATCAGAGTATGGTGAAGACAGTGCTCCTTTCGGCTCGATTATGCTTGTCCCGTTCAATCCAGCAAATATGATAAAGGACGGTTGGTTGGAGTTGCGCGGTCAAAGCATCATTAACAGTTCAATCATAAACAATTGTGATACAGATAAGCTTAAAAGTGTTTTTGGAACGAAAATACCTGATTGGCAAGGTTTGTTTGTTCGTGGTGCTGGCATTCAATATTTGGATGTCAAATGGTGGAGCAGAAGAGATCAAGTTTCTAAAACATCAAGTAAAATTTTTGGTTATTCATCTGTTGCTAATAGAAAAAGTTCTGGTTACATGCAAAATATTGAAGGTCGCGTGAACACAGATGATAGAAGTGCAAGAAATCCAAAAGGTGTTTTTAGAAATGAATGGAATCCTGCCAGTGGTGGTGCTGACGGTGGTGATGGTTCAACATACGATGTAATTTTTGACAACAGTCGTATCATTAGAACCCACGCTCATGAAACAGCTCCTGCCTTTGTGACTGCACATTATGTTATGAAATGTAAATAAACAAAAAAGAACGCATTATGCGTTCTTTTTTACCTATATCATATAAAGGAATGATAAAGCATCAATGAACCTTTCAAAACAAAGATTAAAGCAATAAAGCCAAGGATTACTTTTAACTTGCCTTTGTGAATCTCATTTTTTTGTTCAAAAATCGCATCAGTCGTACTTTTGACCCTATCTAATACTATTGCACTGTATGTATTCGCAGCATCAACTCTTATAAAATCAATCAAAAACTTATTGAAATTTTCATCTGAATTCAAAAACTCAACATAAATTTCTTTATGCGTCTCAATGTAATCTTCAAGCTGCTTCTTGTCTTTTTCCGTTTTTTTGCGTAAAGCCAAGTTGTACTCTATGACTCTCTTAGCGATTTTATTTTCTTTTTTATGTTTTTGTTCAAGTTTGATAAGAGTGTTTATGTAATCATTCATATCAATTAACTTACATTCAAGAACAAAATACTCACTTAAAAAAAGTGTATCTTCATGCGTTAACTTTTCTTCTTGGTTTATCAGCTTTTCAGCTTCATAACTCATAGCGTTAAACTTTAATTCTAATTCTTTTTTGTTTTTAATTAGTTCATTATCTATTACTTTTGACATAACATTTCTCCTTGTCGTTATATAATAATTTATATCATGTCAAAATTTAATTGCAAAAAAGAGGTGCAATCTCTTGCACCTTTTTATTTTAATTTAAAGATTAAACGCTCTTTTTCGATTACGTTTTTCTTTTGATTTATTTGAAACATCTACATTCCACTCATCAGAGACTTTCTGTTTCAGTTCTTTTGAAACTTCTGAACTACTCAGTTCTGTTCTATTTGACTCATTCAACTGATAAAAACTAATGTCAGCATCATCTTTGTTTTTCACAGCCAATTGATTACCGACTTTTTCAGTATCAAATCCAAAGCTTTTAAGAACTTTCTCAAAATGCATAGGGTGAATCTCAGAAGCTGCAAACACTTTGACGTTGTGATCCAAGTCTGTATAGATCTCTTGAATATCTTGATGTCTACCGCTCAGTACAAACAAGCTACCAACATCCGTTGTCGCCCCGTCGAGCTGTGGCACTTTGATTCCACTTGGAAGAAGCTTGTATGTAGCCGCTGGCTCTTCCATTAGCTTATTGATACTGGTAATCAACGCTTCTTCAAGTTCGAGCATGTTATCTGTGCTTAAATTCAGTTTGTTGAAAACTGGATCAAAGTGGAATTGTGCATCACGCAAATCAAAGTTGATGTTAGCGAATACCGTATCATCTCCATCTTCTAATAAACACTCTATCTCTATTAGTCGTTTGTTCTTTATCTCAACATTAGAGATGATGTCGAATTTCAAGTCATTAGATTCATAGCTCAACAAGTCTGAATCGATTGCTTCAACAATGTCTATCTTTGTAAGCTCAGAACCATTGATTTTATACACTGCATCTTCTAATGCTATGAAGTGTGTGCATTCATGTTCAAACCTATCACCTATGCTTAACTCAACAACATCTGAGTTTTTAGCTAACGTGTAATCAAGCATCAACTCTTTAAAACTATCGTTGAGCGTTAACGAGTCATTTAAGCTATCGAACTTGTTCTTAAACATCTCTCTCAGCGTGTTGTGGTAAATGTTGCTATCAGAGTTGAGTTCGCTCAGAACGGCTAAATCAGTATCGTTTAGAACTTTATCTTTTTGACCAAAGTTGAATTGCTCAACGTCTGACAAACCACCGTTTATACTAATATCTATCGTCGGAACGATTCGCCCGTTGCCAAGATTCAGATCTTGAAAGACAAGACTTGCTACATCTGCATTTTGCATAACATTCTCATATGCTTCATCAAGATCTAACGTTGATTCATACTCAGATAATATTCTGTCTGATAAATGATTTAGATATGTTTTTGTTCTTGCCAATGATTTTGAGTTTTCTAACACATATTCTTCAAACACATCACCTTCTGATAGATTTAATTCGTCAGGTAAGTGTGATACTAACTTATCTGATAAATTCTCCATAAAATCTAACTTTGATTTTTTTAATAACATAAACTCTCCTTGTTTAATTTTTATGTATAAGTACATTTTATCATTAAACGATAATTATTTAAGAGAGTGTATATTTCAGTGTTAATGATTTGTTTTAAATACAGTATAAATTGAATATCATAATTTTAATATACTTAAAATTTTAATCGAGAATCATGATTTATTATATTGAAACTTTGATAAAAAAAGCATCCCAAGGATGCTTAATGTACTGTATTAGATTCGATTACACTATCTTTAATCATCTGCTCTAAGACGATTATTGCAAAGTCTTCTTTGATATGTTCAAACTCGAATAGATAGTTGATTGTAGGAAAAGTTTTCAGGTATTTCAGCAAGTTAGAACCGCTGCTGAACGAGTAAAAACGGTTTGGATATAGTTCTGCAATAAAGCTTGCGTTTATCTCAAACAAGTGATTGAAATCTCTGATATTTTGACCGATCAAGATGTTTTGGTCATCGATGATAGCTTGATTTAACTTGCTTTTGATCGGGTTGAACACTTCTACAACCGCTGTTCGATAGAAGTAGTTTGCACCTAAGCGATCTATCAATTCTTCAAGAAGATAGTGAGGGAATGTTTTGTTTTCGCCCGAATCGAAACTATTATTGCTTTTTCCAGTGTAATATCTTTTAGACACATTGATTGCGTTTAACTCAGTCGCAGTATCAACCGCTTCTTTTACTTGTTTGTAATGATCTGAACGAAATACTCTGTGAGATGTAACAGCCATAGGTTCACCAATTGATTAAATCACATTTTATAATTTTAATTCATTTGGTTACTTTTAACAATCGAATCATATGTTTTAGGCATAAAAAAAGACTAACTCCCTGTTAGTCTTTTTTACTTAGATATGAATGATTTCATTCGAAAACGAAAAATCAAGTTCTTCATCATCTTTTCTCACAAATGGTTTTGTTTCAATTATCTCTAATGATTTTGACATCATCTCTTGAAATGACATTTGATTGTCAAACTTCCTGCTTCTTACATACTCCTGTCTAATTTGTTGCATTGTTATAGATTGTTTCATTTATCACACCTTTTAATTGGTGCTCATTTATTTATTGTTTCATACACTTTCCTTAAAAAGTATTAGTAGAGTTCTTTAATTAATAAATCGAGCGAGTTAACGCTGAAAATAATATTAAAATAAATACGAAAAGTCAATAAAAACACTTGACATTTCATTGTTTTAAAAATTCAAAAAAATATATGTGAGATTGATCACGCTATTTGTTCATGTATTCACTTTTCACCGCTGCTAATTTAATTTTTAAATCTGTATTGGTAATAACTTCATTCATTCCTGCCAATGATTCACGAACTGTTTTTATCATCAAAACCATCAATTCATCAGCTTCATAACCTTTTAAACCATCTGTATTGATTTTGATAGTATTGAACATCAAGTCAGTTGCAAATTCATCTTGATATGCATAAGTTCTAATAACATTATCGACGAAACACACGATCACAAACTTTGCATAAGCTGTGGCATAAACTTCCATCCAGCGAATTTTTTGTTTAAGTAGCTCATTCACCGCCTTCCTTGCTTCAACTTTCTCAGCAAAAACCTTAGATTTTAATGCATTCTTCTTCTGTCTAATCGATTCAGAAGATGATGATGTTTGACTCTTCATGCTGTTCAGCAATTTACTTTTCTCAAACTCAACTTCTTGAAGCTCACCTTTCGCTTTTTCAAGCTCAACCAATACATCACTACCGTCCACACCAGCATTGATTAACCCTTGATATGTCTTAGTCAAACCAGTTATTTTAAGATTGATTGCCGCTTCGCGTTCTTCAAGCTCTGTTAAGCCTTGGGTTTCTCCTTCTACACCATTTGCATGATCAAGAATTTCATTAACATCGATATAGCGAATGAAGTTGATAAACTGTGCTTCAAAGTTCTTATAGTTGATGTTTTCCCCTGTACAGCCATCATTTAAAGCCGATCTTTCACACTTCAAATACTCAAAATAATCATCGACCTTTTTAACGTTGTTCTTCTTTGTCAGCTTGTAGTGAAGTCTTGTGCCGCAACTGCAACGCATCAAGTTCGAAAACATGTGCGGCTTCTCGCTCGACTTGCTTCTATCAACCTTAACAGAGTTAGCTTTAACGGCTTCTTTCGCTTGATTGAATTTCTCTTCACTCATAATTGGTGGATAGTAGTTGTAGAGCTTGTCCGTAGCGATTTTTCGTACTCTCTTTGTCGAAAATGTCTGTGTTTTCTCATTAAACACTTCTTCTTTCGCTTTGTGGTACAAATACGAATGCCCTATCACATTTTCATTTTTCAGATAATTGCTGATTGTCGATAAGTTCCAGTATTTGGCTTTTGTATAGTTGCCACTGTGGAAGACAGGAATGTTTTGTTCGTTCAACACTTGACAGATCTTGCCATTCCCCAGCCCTTGAATTTTCAAATCAAAGATGTAGTTGATAATTTTTGCGCGTTCTTCGTCAATCTCAAAGCGTTTCAACGCTTCTTTCTTAACAGAACCGTCTTTACCCACATACTCATAGATAATGTCTTTTGTTTTGATCCAACGTGGACAACACGCTTTTATACCAACATGTCGATGTTTGCCTTTCTGCGTTTCATCGTTATACAGATACTCGATCACATCTCTTTTGCGCTGCCGTGAATCAGAGATATAGATACTCTTCACTTCTGATTCGTAGTAAGCAGTAGACATGTGAATGATTGATATAATCATCTGTTCTAAGTTGCCACTATTGCGCTTGTAGACTTCATTATCAATCGTCGTAACGATGTTGAATCCTTTATCAAGTATCTGCTCAAAATAGCGACTTGCAACGTCTGGACTCATGCGCGAGAAACGGTCAAAGTTGTGGAACGTGATGTAGATAAACTCTCTTTCAGCTACATCTATCTCTTCCAACAGCTCTAACATCAATTGCATTTGACCTTTCTGGAACGTTTTAGCTGTATCACCGCTCAATGCAAAACCCGAAACACCGCGATCCACAAACGCTATGTCTTCATCAAAGAATAAGCCGTATTCATTCGAAAAACGCTTCGCTTCTTCGATTTGACGTTCAAGAGATTTACGACCAATTTCATCTTGAACATCAGTTGAGAAACGGGCGTATGGCACACAAATGCCTTTGTATTTCGACTTGTCAAAGTTAAACACTTGCTTGTTCTCCAATATTTTTCAAATAGTCTTGTTTGATGTGCTGTAAGTAGCTAATCAAATCAGCTTTTGTGATCACTGCTTCCACGCCTTTAAGTGAGTTTCGTATTGCTTTGATAAGCGTAAACATCAAGTTTGAAGCTTGAACCCTGTTCAACCCTGATAGATCAACGTCAATTTCATTAAACATCAAATCGTTTGCATACCGATCATCAAATGAAAAAGTTCGTATAACAGTGTCATGAAAAGCGATAATCACAAACTTCTGTCTTTCTGTTGATACGACTTCCATCCATTCGATTTTTGAATGAAGAAAGTCATTTATCTTTTTGCGAATTATGATCTTTTCATCACTCGAATAATTATCCTTGTTCAACATATAATCGTTGATATCAACAAATTCACGATTATCTTTATCAGCTTCAATTTCTAAACCTTTCTTTTTAAGTTCCAGATTTTCAAGTTCTAAGACTTTCTCAGCAATTTCTTTCTTAGTTTTTTCTCTATCTATCAAAGCTGTTGAACCATCTAAACCTGCACTTGCAAGGGACATATACGTTTTTGCTAAACCTGCTTCTCTCAGTTTTAGAGATTCAATTTCATCAGTAAGCTCTTTGATGTCCGTATCAAGATCGATAATTTTTAAAGCGTGTTTACTGTTCGTTGTAGAACAAATCTTTTTAAAATCGATATTATTTACGTATCTGAAAAACGCTGTTTCAAGCATCGTGTAGTTAATTGTTTGACTATTACACTTATGATTAACAAAAGCGTTATTGCATTGTAGATACTCATTAACACTCACAGATTCTGATTTTTTCTTGTTCTTTTTCGTTCTGCGGTACTGCAATGTTCCACCACATTCACACAATAATATTTGTGCAAAGATGTTGGTTCTTTCCCCAATTCGACCAAGTTTTTTCGGTTTGTCTTGCTGAATGGTATTCTTATGCGCTTCAAGATATTTTGCTTCTGATACAGCGGCAGGATAATAGTTGTAAAGTTTTTCAGTAGCGGTTTGTTTAATCTTCCGCTTCTTGAATACTTTATCGATTTCACACATATACTCTTCTTCATTGTGTGTATGAAGCGTAATGTGTCCCAAAACCATTTCATTACAGATCAGGTTCTGCACTGCAAAGACATGCCATTTTTTAGCGATTCTGTGCTTGCCTTGATCGAAAGTTGGAATCCCTTCTTCATTCAATCTTCTACAAATTCGTGCGTATCCCAAACCTTGGATTTTTAGGTCAAAGATATAATTAACTATCTTTGCTTTTTCTTTGTTCAACGTAAATTTT
Organism: Vibrio sp. ZOR0018; assembly: GCF_963865925.1. Lineage (NCBI taxonomy): Bacteria > Pseudomonadati > Pseudomonadota > Gammaproteobacteria > Vibrionales > Vibrionaceae > Vibrio > Vibrio sp. ZOR0018. The sequence goes on from NZ_CAWMCN010000110.1 coordinate 126,032, forward strand.
TTGAACGAATCCGTTCTTTTTGAACCACTCTCATCAGTGTATGTCAGCTCGATTTTTTCATGATCAATCCATCTCGGCATGTTCGGTTGAACAACCCCGATGTGCTTGTATTTACCCTTTTGACTTGGATGAGTATACAGATACTCAACAACCTTTTTTTTACGTGCTAAGGCATCTTTGATGTAAATACTTTTAACCTGACTCTCTTCCCACGCAGTAGTCATTTTGATTGTTGAGATGAGCATTTTGCCAAGATCTTTGTCGTGGCGCGTGTAAAGCTGATTGTCGATTGTGGTTACAACGTTAAACCCTTTTTGCAAAATCAGGTCAAAATAGGTTCTTGCTTGTTTCGGACTCATTCGAGAAAAGCGGTCAAAGTTATGAAACGTGACATAAATGAACTCACGTTCTTGATATGGCACTTCTTCAAGCAATGCCAACATCACTTGCATTTGACCCTTCTTAAACGCCTTCGCAATATTGCCTTGTTGGGCAAAACCAGAGATCCCTTTATCCGCAAAAATCAGGTCTTCATTGATATATAAATTGTTCGATTTCGCATATCGACGAGCTTCTTCAATCTGACGTTCAAGCGATTTTTTACCAATTTTAGATTGCCCCTTGGTAGAGAAGCGAGCATAAGGAACACAAATCCCTTTGAACTTTGATTTATCGAAAGAGAACATCTAACCACCTGATTATGCTTGATTTTACACGCATTATAGCAAACTTTAAAAAGGTTGTGTATTATAGGGTTTATCTAAAGACGTAAAAATCGAAAATCTAAGTGATGATATTGTGACTGGTGTTACGTGCCATATTGCTTCAATTGAGGCTAATTTGAGTCTTTCTGATCCAAGTGATAGCTCAATCTCGTGTCGTCAGACTGGTGACATTACGCCAGAGATGATTGCAAAAATTGATAAGAGCAAATCAGGCGAAATCGTGTTTAAGAAGTCAAAAAGCATTTTCTTCAAGTCAATGAAAGTCAGACGTATCTACGATGCAGAAAATCAAACCCTGATCTACTTGTCTTATACTACCAAAGAAACAGATGGTAGCTTCAAGCACAGCCTATCGACCGTACCGCTTTGGGGGACTAAGGCTTATAGTACGGACATAACGCTCACTAAATAGCCGCTAACGCCTCGGCGATCTAGATTTAGCTCACTTTTTTATGTAATAAAAATGAAAGGAACCTTTCATATCCGTGATATGATGCGGGAAATTTTCAATTCTCATTTTTCAACATGAAGTTTCCTGGACAGCGTAAATCTAAGCACTATTTTCCGACTCATGCTCGTGACCCTCTCGTCAATCAAATTCAACAAACGGCTATGCTCCACCGCCCAACAGTGGTCGGTGTTGGGCAAACCATTGTTGATATTGAAGCTCGTGTAGACAATGAGTTCTTAGAGAAACATCAATTGAGTAAAGGTCACTCACTGGTGCTCGAAGAGAGCAAAGCCGATGCGCTCTATGAAGAGCTAGTCGAACGAGGTTTAATTACTCACCAATACCCGGGAGATACGATTGGCAACACACTGCACAACTACTCTGTGTTGGCCGATAGCAAATCCGTTTTGCTCGGCGTGATGTCCAAAAATATTGAAGTCGGCTCATATAGCTATCGTTATTTGTGTAGAACCTCATCGCGCATGAACCTAAACCATCTTCAAACTGTCGATGGTCCTATCGGGCGTTGCTACACCCTAATTTCTGATGATGGAGAGCGCACCTTCGCCATTAATGAAGGGCATATGAATAAACTTCGCCCTGATAGTGTTCCTGAAGAGGTTTTTGAAAAAGCTTCCGCTTTAGTTGTTTCTTCTTACTTAATGCGTGGAAAGCCCGAAGATCCAATGCCACTTGCGGTCAAACGCGCTATTGAGATCGCTAAATCCAAGCACATTCCAGTGGTGTTAACCCTAGGCACTAAGTATGTAATTGAAGGTAATGCGAAGTGGTGGCAAGACTACATCAAAGAAAACATTACAGTCGTCGCCATGAATGAAGAAGAAGGTGAAGCGTTAACTGGTGAGAAAGATCCACTGCTTGCGGCTAACAAAGCACTCGAATGGGTAGATTTAATCCTCTGCACCGCGGGGCCCGTGGGTCTTTATATGGCTAGCTACACCGATGAAAGCGCAAAGCGCGAAACTGAATTACCTCTCCTACCGGGTAATATTGCTGAATTTAACAAGTACGAATTTAGCCGTGCGATGCGAAAACAAGACTGCCTCAACCCAATAAAAGTGTATTCACACATTGGCCCTTACTTGGGTGGCCCATTGGAAATCAAAAACACTAACGGAGCGGGAGACGGAGCGCTATCGGCTTTATTGCACGATATGGCCGCGAATAGTTATCATCAACGCAATGTTCCAAACTCTGCCAAACATGATGTGCCGTACCTCACTTACTCTTCGTTATCTCAGATCTGCAAATATGCAAACCGTGTCAGCTACGAAGTACTCACACAGCACTCTCCTCGTTTATCGCGAGCATTACCAGAACGTGAAGATAGCCTAGAAGAAGCGTATTGGGATCGTTGAATCGTATGACTTCTACATGAATAAAAGCGACAATTTGTCGCTTTTATTATTTCCACAACGAATAAACCGCACGATGCGGTCCTACGTTATTTAAGTCTCACCATTTCGTTTCAGAAATAACAACTTCCGTGAAATAAACTGATAACTTGTGCCTAATTGATGAATCAATAGTTTTATAATTGAGACATCTTAGTACAAGCGTTATAGTACTCTTTAAAGATGAGTCATAAAGGTTTTGGATCAAGACTCACAATTATCATCCATTGCTGCTTTCGCTTGAATTAGGATTAACATGACAATGTCATTTCCGCAGGAAGAGTATTCAATTTCAGACCTAGACAGTGCCGTTGCAAAGCAGCGTCTGGTTCATATTCTCGATTTTTTTAGTCAAGGTCTGTTTTATATGAGCAGCGATGGAAACATGGTGCTCTATAATCCAACGTTTTATGTACAATTTGGTGTAAACAGCGAAACTATTTCCTATGCTGATTGGCTGAGTTTGGTTCATCCTATGGATCGTGCACTGCTCAACAGCCGCGTCGACAAGCATATCAGCACCACTGAATCAAGGGAATCGATTCAATACCGAGTCAAAAAAGCAAATGGTCAATATATCTGGTTGGAGGGGAATGCGGTCACAAAAAGTGTGAGCGGTGAACATTTTATGGTGGGTAGCCATAAAGATATCTCCGATCAAAAATTGATGGAAGATTACATTCATCAAGCTGCATTTTTTGACAGCTCATCAGGCCTCTATAATCGAAGTAAATTACTGCTCGATATTGATGAGAAAGCACTCAAAATTGGAGAGCCTTATTCACTTATCTACATCCAACTTGAAGATATTAAGTCTTATCTCAATCAATACGGCTCAGATATTGTTAAAGATTTACTGAATCACGTCGTAAGTGCACTGCGTGAACTGCCCGATGAATTTGCTGATTTTTACCGTATTCGCTCTGACGATTTTGCCATATTACTTAGAGGAGAACGCTCATACGATGAACTCAAGCATATCTGCTCTCAAATAATGAAGCACTACTCGAAATCAGCCACAGAGCATGGGCACCTCTATGGTAATGATATTAGCATTGGTGTCTATCCTGAGATAAACCGTACTATATCTGCCGATGAGTTGTTAAATATTGCATCACGAACTTGCCAATTTGCTAGTGCCAAAAATCATTCTCGTATCGAAATTTACAGTGGCCGAATTCAAAAAAACGTTGATCGTTATTTCTTCATCGAAAGAGGCTTAAAGGAAGCATTAGATCAACGTTCATTGTCCGTGAAATTCCAACCCATTATTCATGCACAATCAGGACAGGTATCAAGCTTTGAAGCCTTAGTCCGCTGGCGATCAAAAGAGTTTGGTGAGATTTTCCCGGACGAATTTATTCCCGTTGCAGAAAAAAAGGGGCTGATTGTTGATTTAGGCTATTTTGTCTTCAAAAAAGCCTGTGAGTTTATTGGCCGTTACAATAAACAAAATGGGGTTAATATTCGGGTTAATATTAATGTTTCAGTCCTTCAACTTCTGAAAAGTGACTTCCCACAACAGATACTAACAATGGCTAAGGCTTCCGGTGTATTGCCCTCTTCTATTGTGTTAGAACTGACGGAAACTGTCATACTCGATGGCGATAAAAATGCGATTAACCAGCTTCACTCCTTAAATGAAATGGGGTTTCAACTGTCGCTGGATGATTTTGGAGCTGGTTTTAGCTCACTCAATAGCTTCTTTGATTTGCCCCTCAATCAAATTAAAATAGACAAAAGCATTGTATGGAAAACACTGACTAACCCAGCATCAGAACAATATTTAGCCTTTCTCATCCAGTTTTGTCACACCAATGGCGTCGACATTGTTATTGAGGGGGTTGAAAATGGCGACATGTACCAAAAATTTAAAGAGATGGGGGCAACTTATTTACAAGGCTATTGGTTTTCAAAACCACTATCTTTAGCCAGTGCAAGCCGCTATACATTAAATGCCGTCAATGAATAAGCACAAAAAATAGCTTAGCTAAATTAAGCGATTACACCTAAAACTTGAAGAAGCAGAGCGGAAAGGAAATAGTAAACCCTGTGAGCCCGACTGCGACTTCAAATCGCTCAAAGAGCGTTGTTATTCTTTTTCTAGCACTAAGCGAGCATTGTGATCTTGTATGGGCCGATTGTTATTTCCCATCACACTATGTAGTGCTGCACTTTGTTGCTGTGACAAACTGTTCGGCTGTTTGACCACCAACCATCTCACGCCTTCACTGCAAGGCGGCGTTGTGAGTGACCCATTAAAACGGTAATACTCATCTAGCTTAGGTAACAGTGACTGTACTGCTAACTCTTTTGCTAACTGCACACTCGCCCCAACTTTAGGCAACTCCGCAGTAAGCTGGGCTAATGGTTCATTCTGTGCGCCCGTTTCAAACATCACCGCCAAAACTGCCAGATTGCCAGCCGCATCAGCATGCACAAAATGCGCTTCTAAAGGATATTGATGTCCTTTAATTAAGTTTTCAGAAGGGGTATGGAAGTGAAATTGTTTGAGTTCAAATTCTGTACCATCCACTACCAGTGTATTTTTCCCTGAAACTGAGGCTTGCAGCGTGTGTCCATTGTTGGTCAATGCACCCACAACGCCTGAATAGTGGATATCTAAAGATTTTAAATCAGCTTCAACGAGGCCATTGATATCAATTGGGCTTTGATTTTTACCCATTTCACAAATTTTAGAAACATGTCCCCAATGTTCAGGGCCACGTTCACCTTCATATCCCCATTCATTTGCTTGCGCTACATAGGTAAAGCAAACGCTAATTGCTAGGGTCAACAGTTGTTTTTTCATTATCGTTCCTTGAGACAGCTTGTTATCTAAAATGTAACATTCAGGTTAATATCACGCGCACATGGTAATACATTCTTCACACCGCATCCGTGGTGAAAAATAACATTACATTGACGTGACTAGTCATTCATTTCAGTTCGCGCTCACCCTTTCCATGGCTAGCGCCGAACAATGTTTTGGCAAAACTGTTCGATATGTTTTCGGGTGGTATTGGGGTTCATTAAAACCGCTTTTTCTCCCGGAATATGTAAACAATGTCCAGTGTCATCATAATGAGTGCGCGCAATCGAATCGACCCAATTGGTGTTGAGATGCTGGCCTTTATGAGATAAGAACTGATGACGATGGTAGAGCGTATTCTCTACTATCGAATCAACCATAGAACCCTGACGTGCGACGTTCATTTCTTGATCAAACATCGATTCAGCACACGTCACTTTCTGTGGGTCATAGAGACGAAAAGTAACACTTGGCCCTTGGTTTTCTACTGCTGCCACCTTGCAGTGTGGTAGAGCGGCTAATTGGCAGCGTAAATAATTAGCATTTTGCAATGTATGACCAATCACGGTTTGGTAGCCTTCGATACCTAAATGTTGCAGTGCTGAATAGGCAGAAAAAACACCCACGGCACTGCGTGAACATTCAATGGTCGATTGCAAATGGCTCTCTTCTCTTTGAGCATGTTCAAAGTAGGAGTAATAACCGGGATCTGTTTTTAATACCGCGAGATCGTGTTTGTTTTTGAGCATCACCAAGCTGGAAGTATAAGGGACATAACCCCATTTTTGAAAATCGACCGTAAATGAATCCGCTAATTGTAAACTTTTAATCCTCGGCAATAAGGATTCAATACCCGTCAGTGTTGCCCGATTAAGCGATAAAGGGTTGCGTTCAAAATCATACTCTTGGAAAAACAACATGCTCCACCCAACAGCAGCATCAACATGAATATGTGGTTTCATCGAAATCGCATATTCTTGGCATCTTCTTTCTCTTATCGCATAAACCTGTTCAATATCATCAGTTGCGAAGGTATCGGTACTGCCAAATGTCAACATTATGCTAGGAACAGCAATGCCATTTTTAAAACAGAAAATCAATTGTTGGTCTAATTCAGCCAAATCCATTTCATTGTTATCTTTAACTTTGATCCGAATCGCTTTACCTTGAACATCAACCCCCAACAACGACAAATTTGTCATGTTTGAATAGTGACCTGCTTCTGAATTGAATATCCTGTAATCTTCTCCCGCCAAACCATTCAGAGCTGACTTTGGCAACACTTTTCGAATACCTAATAGATAGCCGTACAAATTACAAAATGTACCTCCTTGTGTGAATACTCCAGTCGCTTGATCACTATCATAACCAGCTAAATGCGCGATTTGCCGCACGACTAATTTTTCCAGTTCAATGGCATCTCCCGCATATTCGCTATAAACCAAGTTAGGGTTGGCGATAGTCGCAAGTAGCGCACCGTGAATGGCCGGATCACAAGGTGTCGAGATCACATTTTCCACTGAGCGAGGGTCATCCCAGTTTTTTGAACGTTTGGCTGCATAAAGCGCTAAGTCGTTAAAAGGGCGAATGGCGTGGCTCGAGTGTCGAGGAATGATGTTTGAATGCCGTAATTGTTGCTGCAATGCAGTATTTACCACGGTTGGCGCATCAATTTTTCGCTCTTCAAGCCAACGGGCGATCTCGTGAATACGATACAAAGGCCAACGATTGGGATCGCGAGCAAAAAAATGCGCTTTCACTGTCTGGAAAATTTGCTCAAACGCAGGGTTCAGTTGATTGGCGTGCTCATCTAGCCACACGCTATAGTACGCTGTTTTCATGATGCTCTCTCCGTGCTTAATCCCAAATAAAACGCCGCGTTAGCGGCGTTTTATTACTTTAATTTAAAGTTGGAGACCAAGCGGTCAAGCTCATGGTTTGAGTAAGAGAGTGACTCTGTAGCACTGACGGTTTGTCTGCCACTCACCACCAATGATTCAACGATGTCTCTTATCGCTAGCATATTGCGACTGAGCTCTTCTGCGACGGTACTTTGCTGTTCGGTCGCAGCTGCGATCTGGGTACTCAGATCATCAATTTCGGACACAGAAGTGCTCATGATGTTTAAACTGCCAGAAACTTCAGACGTTTTATCTGCTGTGGTTTGACATTGGTTTTTAGTTTTGTCCATTGCGGCTACAACGCTATCCGTCCCTTCAAGTAGCTTGGCCAGCATATCTGATATTTCAGTAGTGCTGTTTTGCGTTCTCGCTGCTAAAGCACGAACTTCATCTGCAACCACCGCAAACCCACGGCCTTGCTCACCCGCACGCGCCGCTTCGATCGCCGCATTCAACGCAAGCAAGTTCGTTTGCTCTGAAATAGCGCCAATCACGGTCAATACTTCGCTGATCTTGATCGCATCTTTGTTCATATTGGCAATGCGCTCAGACATCTGTTCGACGTCACTCACCAATGAGCTGACCGTTTCAACCGCATTATTCACAATAATAATCGATTGTTTGGCCTCTTCGCTCGCCGAGTCAGTAATGTGATTCGATTGCGTAACGCTCTCTGCCACAGTACGTGCACTTTCACTCATTTCAGTAATGGCCGTCACCACTTGCTCTGTTTCAGATGAGTGCGAAAGCAGCATGCGCTCATTTTCCTTTGCCGTTTGACCTAACTGCTCAATATTAGAGGAGATGTTTTGACTGGCATCAGATATTTGCAACATCATTTTTTGTAGATTTTCTGAGAATAAATTGAAGCCTTGGCTTATCTGCGCTAAATCATCATCACCATTCACCTCCAAGCGGCGTGTCAAATCACCGGAGCCTTTCGAAAGATCAAGCACCGCTTTTTTCAGGCGTAGCAAAGGCTTGTAGATATAATTAAGAATGACGAAGATTGCCGCGACGCTGATAATGAGCAAAGTCACTCCAGTGTAAATAGCACTACTTTGCGCTTCATACACATTAGCTAACGCTGTACCTTTGTCGACGAACACCATCATGGTCCAGTACATGTTATCGGTTAGGTTAACGCGCTTGAAATAACCATCAAACTCAATACCTAAATAAGGAAATGACAAATGACCAGCATCTTGCTGGCTAAAAAGTTTCTCCATTTCGAGGAAATTAGGGCTGACTTGCGAGGGCGTTCGTCCAATATCACTAGGATCATCACTAGCAAAAAAGACAGCATTCTTGTCGGTTAGTGTCGCTGCACCGCCGGCAAAGCGCATATTACTGACTTGGACAATGACTTCATCCAGTTGGATATCTCCCAGCAAAACACCAATGAAACGGCTTTGTTGGTAGACAGGCATAACTACACTAATAACCTGTTTACCGGTGATTTTATCTTCATAAATTTCAGTTACCTGAGCAGTTCGAGAGGTTTTTGCTTGCTGATACCAATCCCTACTGGTGAAATTTTGTTGACCTGTAACAACTCCGTTGTCTTTGTCAAACGACATATAGGCACGGCCATCGTCATACGCCATAATGACATTTGAAATTTGCGCACTCTCAGCTAACAATCGAACTAAGTTGACATTCTCTTGATCAGAAAGAGCAGATCGGAAATGTTGTGAACCTTTAACTACGGCTTGATAACGTGTTTTCACCCAAGATGCGAGTTCAGAAACGTGATAGTTGAGCTTGTTTTGAGTTTCTGTGGTTAAAGAGGTAATCATCTTCTCTTTTAACGACAGCATGTTGATAGTGCCCAAAACGATTAAAGAAATCGCAACGAGCAGTGCTACGCTCACATATATTCTGCTTTTAAAACCTAAAGTCATAGATTCACCCTCACCGTATAACAGCTAGAAAGATTAAGGTGAAACTTGATCATATTATTAATATGAATGGTAGACCAATGAGACACCTAGCCAACCTAATAAAATTGGTACACGGCGAACACTTATGCAAGTTATGTCATTAATATTTATTATTGAGTGCGCAAAATGAATTTTACATTGAAAGACAAGATGATGATTTTTAATGGAAATACGTTGAGATGATGGTTAAGAAAAACGCGCAGTGGTGATGCTGCGCGCTGACTTATTTTTTATGACGCCACGTTTGGCTTAGAAGCCCAAACGTAAAGCAGCTCTAGAGCAATTGTCGCACCAGCCAAAGCAGTTAGCTCACTTTGATCGTACGGAGGAGAAACTTCAACAACATCCATTCCCACCAAATTAATACCGGCCAATGCACGAATGATTTTCAGCACTTTATCGGAATTCAATCCACCACATACTGGCGTACCCGTTCCAGGAGCAAAAGCGGGATCTAAGCAGTCAATATCAAACGTTAGGTATACGGGTTTATCACCAATAGTTTGACGAATATTAGCGACGATCTCTTCCACTGACATATCATTCGCTTGCATCGCATTGATGACATTAAAACCGTGGCCTTCCTGTTTGTATTCGGTACGAATACCCACTTGCACAGAATGCTTGGCTGAGATTAACCCTTCCTTCGGCGCATGATAGAACATAGTGCCGTGATCATAAGCGCTGCCATTGGCATAGGTGTCTGTATGAGCATCAAAGTGAATCAATGCCATTTCGCCATAATATTTGGCATAAGCGCGCAATATAGGCAGCGTGATAAAGTGGTCACCACCTAAAGCAAGCATGGTTTTGCCACTTTTTAGAATTTCGCTAGTCGCCGCTTCTAAGCGATAAGTGAAATCTTCAGCGTCACCACAATCAAAAACCAAATCGCCCGCGTCGATCACTTTGGTATCTTGGAACAAGTTAAAGTTCCAAGGAAACTTTTTACCTTCCCATGCAAGGTTCACTGAAGCGCGACGAATCGCATCTGGACCCATTCTCGCCCCCGGGCGACCTGATGTAGCCATATCCAAAGGTACGCCCAGTACCACGACATCGGCATCTGCACTTACTGGGTCTTTAACATAAGGACGACGTACAAACGTCATCGCATTGGAATACAGGGAATAATCAGTTTTAGTAAACAAATCATTCATTTAGAAATCCTCTAGATAGGTATAACCGCTCAAGCCTTGCTCAAGCTCTTGCAATACATTTTCTTGTTCTTCAACCGCCACACGCTGGCTAACTAATTCGCGGTAGTTTTTACGGATGGCATCCACATCAATATGGACATAGCGCATCATATCTTCAACCGTGTCTCCTTCGTTGATCGATACGATTTCAGTTTCGCCATTCTCTGCCATGTTCACCACCACGCTGTGTGTGTCGCCAAATAGGTTATGCATATCGCCTAAGATCTCTTGATAGGCCCCTACAAGGAAGAATCCCATCAAATACGGTTCATCGGCATTCCATGCTGGCACTGGCAGCGTCGTTTCAATACCTTGCCCCTCGACGTACTGCTCGATTGCACCATCAGAATCACAGGTGATATCCAGCATCACGGCGCGGCGATCTTCCACTTTTTCAAGGCCAGACAATGGCAACACAGGGAAAACTTGGTCGATTCCCCACGCATCTGGCAATGATTGAAACAGTGAAAAGTTAACAAAAAACTTATCCGCCAAACGCTCATTCAGTTCATCCAAAATAGGACGATGGAAACGGTTTTTGGTACTCATTTGCAGTGTCAATTCGTGATAAATGCGCAGCGATAGCTGTTCAGCCCAAGCACGGTGCTGAAGGTTAATAACGCCAGTCGAAAACTGGTTGTGCGCTTCCGACAGATCGCTTTGCGTATCGTTGTAAATTTCAATCAGTGCACGCGCATCAGAGCCTTCACTTAAGCTTTGCCAGTTACGCCACATGTTTTGTAGCAATACCGGAGCTTCTTCACCGACTTCTGGAATCTCTTCTGGGTAATACGCTTCTGTACCAATAACATTAGTGATAAGTACGGCGTGGTGCGCGGTAATCGAGCGGCCTGATTCAGAAATAATGACTGGCCTTGGCTGACTATATAACTGGCACACATCGCTTACCGTGCTTACGATATTGCGTGCATATTCAGCTAAACCATAGTTCATCGAGTTGGATGATTGACTGCGTGTACCGTCGTAGTCCACCGCCAAACCGCCACCCACATCGAAGAAGTCAATCTCCGCACCAATATCACGCAGCTCGCAGTAAAAACGCGCCGCTTCGTTCACGCCATTACGCACATCACGAATATTCGCCATTTGCGAACCTAAGTGGAAATGCACCAGTTGCAACGCTTCTAGTTGCTGCTCTTTTTTAAGGCGTTCGATAACGGTCAACACTTGAGAGGCAGAGAGCCCAAACTTCGATTTTTCACCACCACTCGCCTGCCATTTCCCCGCGCCTTGAGAAGCTAAACGAATGCGGAGCCCTAAACGTGGTTTCACGCCTAGGCTTTTCGCTTCTTTCAGCACGAGATCCAGCTCAGACAATTTTTCCAAAACGATGAATACTTTATGGCCAAGCTTTTCACCAATCAGGGCCAGACGAATGTACTCTCTGTCTTTGTAGCCGTTACATACAATCACTGAACTTGCTTGTTGGGCTAAAGCCAATACCGCCAATAATTCTGGCTTACTGCCCGCTTCCAATCCAAGCTGTTTAGTCTCTAGCTGCGCTTGGCTGGCTAAAATCTCATCTACCACTTCTTTTTGTTGGTTCACTTTGATTGGGTAGACCAACAGGTAGTTGTTTGGATATTGGTATTCTTCAATCGCCTGATTAAAGGCGTCACAAATGTTATGTACGCGTTGATGCAGGATCTGCGGAAAACGTACAAGCACAGGCAAATTTAAATCACGCGCTTCAAGCTGCTTTACGATCGAACTCAAGGGGGTTTGGTGCGCCTTATCATGGCGCGGCGAAACATAAACTTCGCCTTGATTGTCAATACCGAAGAAGCCTTGGCTCCAATAATGAACATTGTAGTCAGCGCGAACGCGATCTAATTTGGATGGTTGTTCCACATCTAATCTCACAAAAACAGAGAGTAAAAAGTGAATCAGAAAGTCTGATATCACGACTTGACGCCTGTAACGTCAGGCGCATTAACGGTTAAAAGCGTATGTGTGTCTAATGATAATAATTTGTCGTTAAGATTACGTTTGATTATCACCAGTTCGTTATAAAAAGTGGATGAAATTTAATACAAATCAAATGTTGCTACTGATCAGCTCGTCAAACTTCTTATTGCCGTGTAGCCCTTCTAAATCAGCTTCTTCTGCAATTAAATCTCGCAATGAAGCGCTAATTTCCGTGGCTCTTTGTAAATCCTCAATCGCTTGTTCTTCGGCTCCGATACGCGCATACGCACATGCTCGTTGGTACAAGGCTGGCGCATTAGCATCATCCAACTCTAGCACGCGATTACATAGACTCAGTGCCCAGTAGTATTCCCGAATTTCCATCGCAGCATCTGCTTTGTATGTCAACGCTTCCAAATCTCCGGGACGGATTTTTAAAATTTCGTCATACACTTCAATACGCTGCTCTGGTGTTTGGACACTTTGCGCTCTCAACCATAAGTTATGGATTTCATTAATAATTTCAATTTCACGGTTGTTTTCGGTAATGATGCGTGTTTTGCGCTTGAGATCTCGCTCCAAGGCGAGGAATTTTTTCTCATATTCCTGCGCAATTTGATTTAGCCGTTTATCGGCCAGTTCACGCGTGTTGTGCTTCACTTCTTTAAGTGACTGCCAACCAATTAATGCAACTAATGAGGCAACACCAGCGATGACATAGAAAAAATAGGTCACCGTCACATTCGAGTAATTCAGTGACTTGTCTGCAACGGACAATTCTCTGTCGGTAATTTGAATCGTGAGTCGCCGTTCAAGATCTTGTTGATCTTGTCTTAACGCTTTCAGCTCATCCAATATGTAGCGCTCAACCAAAGGACGATCCAGTATTGGCGATTCAGAATAAGACTCTTCCTGTGCCAGTGTTGGGAAAGACGTTAGCACTATCAGGAACAAGAATAGCTGCAATAATTGCCGCACAATCGGTTGCTCATTTATTTTTCTCACTCTCTACCTCTTTCATCAGACACGTTGTCGATTTATTCGTCGCCATTTTCAGTTCTTCACACCAATAAAGCCAAGCCTCTCAGGCTTACCATTTTCACACAACAATTTCAGCTCAAACTATTTTTCATTTCTTACGTTTTATTTTATACATAAAAAATCAATAACTTAATGACAAAAAGGCCAATAAATATTCAGTTAAAACTTGAAATCCGTCAAACTAATGTTTAGTGTACTATACATATTTACGGCTAAACATTAAATAGCCATGAAGAACAAAGGATGTAAATCATGTCACCCGTGTTAGAAGTTAAGAACCTCTACAAGGTATTTGGAGAGACTCCACAACAGGCTTTCCCGCTGTTAGAAAAAGGGTTGGATAAGGACCAAATTTTCGAGCAAACCGGGCTCACTGTTGGGGTCAAGGATGTGTCTCTTTCAATCAATGAAGGGGAGATTTTTGTCATTATGGGTTTGTCCGGTTCGGGCAAGTCCACTTTAGTTCGATTGTTGAACCGCCTGATTGAGCCAACCCAAGGAAGTGTTTTACTGAAGGGTAAGGATATTGCTCATATTTCAGAGCAAGAGCTGCGCGATGTAAGACGTAAAAATATCTCAATGGTATTTCAGAACTTCGCACTCATGCCACATATGACCGTTCTTGAAAACGCTGCCTTTGGATTAGAACTATCAGGAGTGGTGGCTCATGAACGTAATAAAAGTGCAAAAGAAGCGCTCGCTCGGGTTGGCTTAGACGCCTACTGTGAGTCATTCCCTGATGAGTTATCGGGTGGGATGAAACAACGCGTTGGTTTGGCTCGTGCACTCGCCAACGACCCTGACATTTTGTTAATGGACGAAGCATTTTCCGCACTCGACCCGTTAATCCGCACCGAAATGCAAGATGAACTAATCCGCCTGCAAAATGATGATAAGCGAACCATCGTTTTTATTTCTCATGACCTTGATGAAGCAATGAGAATTGGTGACCGTATCGCCATCATGCAAGATGGCATCGTCGTACAAACGGGCACGCCCGATGAAATATTGCATCATCCTGCTAACGATTACGTCAGTTCATTCTTTCGTGGCGTTAATGTTGCCAGTGTTTTTTCAGCTAAAGACATTGCCCGTAAAAAACCCGCGGCCGTTTTTAAAAAACACGACAATGATGGCCCGGCTGCAGCAATGCAGTTACTGATGGATCATGACCGAGACTACGGAATTGTAGTTGACCGTACGAATAAATACTCTGGCATTGTGTCGCTCGACTCTCTGAAACAAGCTCTCAAGCAACAAACATCACTTAGCGCGGCACTACTGCCTGACATTGTGACGGTTGATCCGGAGCTGTCTGTTAGTGAATTAATCAGCCAAGTTGCTGAAGTCCCCTACGCCGTGCCTGTTGTCGATCAGCAGGGAAATTATTACGGCGTGATCACCAAATCACGCTTATTGCAGACTTTGGATAGGGAATAATTATGACAACGGAAACCAACATTCAATCCACAGAGGCGCTTGACCCATGGGCGTCTGCCGCGCAAACGCCTGTCAGCAACGATCCTTGGTCAGCGACTACTGCATCCCCAACTACAGCAGGTGATTGGTTAAATGGCGCAACCGACGCTCCCGCGCCTTTCGATTGGCTGCACCCATTTCAAGATGCAATTATCCCCTTTGATCACTGGGTTGAAACCGGGCTGGGTTGGTTAGTGGAACACGGTAGGCCATTATTTCAAGCTGTCAGAGTACCTGTTGATTTTATTTTAAGTTCATTTGAAACCACGTTAGTTTCAACGCCAGCGCCTGTGATGTTGTTGATTTTATTTTTGATCACATGGCAACTTGCTGGACCTAAAATGGGTATAGCTTCATTAGCCTCACTGATTACAATTGGATTAATCGGAGCGTGGTCACAAGCAATGGTCACCCTCGCCTTGGTCATGACCTCGGTATTCTTTTGCCTATTGATTGGCTTGCCACTTGGGATTTGGCTGGCCAGAAATCAAACGGCTGCAAAATTCATCCGCCCCGTTTTGGATGCGATGCAAACCACGCCCGCATTCGTGTATTTAGTCCCGATCGTGATGCTGTTCGGAATTGGCAACGTACCTGGCGTGGTGGTAACCATTATTTTCGCCCTGCCACCGATTGTTCGTTTAACCATCTTAGGTATTCAACAAGTTCCCGAAGAGCTTATCGAAGCAGGCCATGCATTCGGCGCAAGCCCAAAACAGATGCTCTACCGTATTCAGTTACCACTAGCCATGCCGACCATTATGGCTGGTGTCAACCAAACACTGATGCTATCGCTGTCGATGGTTGTAATTGCCTCCATGATTGCTGTCGGTGGCTTGGGGCAAATGGTTTTGCGTGGTATTGGCCGACTTGATATGGGACTCGCTGCCGTGGGGGGACTTGGCATTGTCATTCTCGCCATCTTACTTGATCGCCTAACTCAGCATATCGGTACAGAAAATCGCGATCAAAAAGTACGCTGGTATCAAACCGGCCCTATCTCACCCTTTTATTTACTGAAGCAAAAACTGACTCATCAGAGTGCCAACAATCTAGGAGAACAGAAATGAATTACGCATGGAAGACGTTAATCTCAACCAGTTTAATCGCATCGGCGGCATTACCCATCAGCGCTTGGGCTGATAAACTTCCTGGCAAAGGTATTAGTGTACAACCCGTACAATCGACAGTGGCTGAAGAAACATTTCAAACTCTCATCGTGAACAAAGCGATGGAAGCGCTGGGGTACGATGTCAAACCGACCAAAGAAGTCGACTACAACGTGGCTTATACTTCGATTGCCGAAGGCGATGCAACCTATCTCGCCGTTGGGTGGTTTCCTTTACACGCCGACAAATACTCGATGGCGGGCGGCGACGCTAAGTTCTATCGAAAAGGTCAATATATATCAGGAGCAGCGCAAGGCTACTTGATTGATAAAAAAACGGCAGATAAGTACGGTATTACTAATATTGCTCAGTTAAAAGACCCTAAAATCGCCAAGCTGTTTGATGCAAATGGCGATGGTAAAGCAGACTTAACTGGCTGCACACCCGGCTGGGGTTGTGAGATGGTGATTGAGGAGCACTTAACCGCCTACGGTTTACGACCGACCGTTACTCACAACCAAGGTAACTATGCCGCTATCATTGCCGATACGATTTCACGATACAAAAAAGGCGACCCTATCCTTTATTACACTTGGACACCTTATTGGGTGAGTGGGGTTTTGGTCCCTGGTAAAGATGTCACTTGGCTTGAAGTCCCTTTCTCTGCCCTACCTGGTGAGCGCAAAAATATCGATACAACCCTACCCAACGGAAAGAACTTCGGCTTTGAGATGAACAGTATGCTGATTGTCGCCAATAAAAAATTCGCTCTAGAAAACCCAGCCGCAGCAAAACTTTTTGAAATCATGAAATTGAATATTAATGATATCAGTGCGCAAAACATGATCATGAGTAAAGGTAAAAACTCTGCCAAAGATATTGAAGCTCATGCCAATGGTTGGATAAAAGCTCACCAATCTGAATTCGATTCGTGGATAAAAACCGCCAAAGAAGCCGCTAAGTAAGAGAGTATGGAGCCGCCCATATCAAAAGGGTGGCTCTGCTTATTTTCAAGGAGGAAAGTATTGGATATTCATGAAGAAGTACTGGTCGCTATACGCCAAATTATTCGTGCGACAGATCTCCATTCCAAAAAAATAAACAAAGATTTTGGCCTCACTAGCCCCCAACTATTGTTAATGCGTGCGATCCAAAACTCGGCCGATATGACCATAAAGCAACTCTCCGATCATACGAATATGAGCCAAGCTACAGCGACCAGCATTTTGGATCGCTTAGAAAAACGCGCACTGATCATTCGAGAGCGAGATCAACAAGATAAACGTAAAGTTCATGCGTTGTTAACCCCAACAGGAGATGAATTATTACTCAAAGCACCCACACTGCTAAAAGATAGCTTTATTGAACAATTTCAGGCGTTAAACGCATGGGAACAAACTCTCATTCTCTCCACTTTACAGCGGTTATCGATGATGATGAAAACACCAGAAATAGAAGCATCGACGCTATTGTCTAGTCTAGAACCCGATGACCCTCTCTAGTTTTTATTCGACCGACTAAAGCAAATTGGTTACTTTTTTCTCAACCCAATTCCAATTATCAACCTCAGCCAGATTAGAGGTTGTAATTGACTGAATTTCGGTTATTTTGAACCAAATCTCCTTTTTCTGATTCGTCATGGAATACTTAGACTTATTTCAAAAAAATTATCAATGGATCATCACGATCATGGCGTTGCTTATTTATCCTAAAACAGCCAGCTACACCGTGCGATGGTTTGAGAATATGGTCATAGGCAAAGTCGATATTCATCGGCTTAAACGAGCACGTTGGCTGGTGAAGGCCTTACTCTTCTTGGTGTTAGTGTTGACTCTGCTAATGATGTGGGGCGTGGAACTGCGTGGGTTATTGGTTGTTGGCTCATCACTTTTTGCGTTGCTTGGCGTCGGTTTGTTTGCAGGTTGGTCTTTGCTGAGCAACGTCACCTCATTTCTGGTTTTATTTGTACAAAACCACTGTCGCATCGGTTTATGGGTACGAGTGGTGGATGGCGCAAATTTTGTTGAAGGTAAAATCGTCGACATGAATCTACTCAATGTCGTATTAGAGAATGTTGATGGCAATACAGTGCTCTATCCAAACAACCTCTTTATTGTTCGCCCTGTAATTGTATTAAACAAAACTCCAGAAAAAGCCGTGAAAAAAATCGAGAAGAAACAACTTCCTGTCGGAGTAAAACGTTGAACGAATATCAAGACCTTTCACTGCATATTGAAACGATTTCAAAAGCCGATGAGCAGCAACAAATCGACTTACTCGGCGAGTACGTGGAAAGTGGGCTTGATGAAAGCTCGATCGCAATCATCTTAGAAGCTTTTCCTGTCGAGCAGCGGGTACGTCTGTGGCGTAGCCTACCCTTAGAGCTACACATTGATGTACTGACAGAGATGCGTGCTGAAGTACGTTTTTCTATCATCAACGCACTGTCAGAAATAGAACTAAAACTGACTCTCGCCAAACTCGATAACTTATCTCTGCTCGAATGGGCCGATTCTCTGCCAGATGAAATCATCAGTGAAGCGCTGCGCTTAATTAGTCGCGACGAGCTTGAATTGTATGATCAAGCCAATGCCTATGAAGATAGTGAAGTTGGCCACTGGGCAAACCGTAAAGTGTATACCTTGCCTTTCAGCATCAGTGTCGACAAAGCCAAGATACTATTGGAGAAATATCATTATGACTCTCCACAACATATCTATTTGATCAACAAAGCAAAAAAATTCCAAGGTATCGTGAGTTATACAGAAATTTTGCTTGCTGAAAGCAAAACTTTACTGAAAAACATCAAGCAAGATGATCTCTTTACGCTGAATGCTCACCAGTCACTTTCTGAAGCAGTAGAAGCGTTAGAACATTCCCAATTGCCGACTGTCGCCATCATTGATAACCATGAAATCTTAGTGGGTGAAATTGACTGGCAATTTGCCCTGAGTACACAACGAGAGATTTACGAATCGCGCTTAATGGCAGGTACGGGTATGGATGAAGGAGATGACTTATTTGCACCCATCA
Source organism: Vibrio sp. ZOR0018 (assembly GCF_963865925.1). NCBI lineage: Bacteria > Pseudomonadati > Pseudomonadota > Gammaproteobacteria > Vibrionales > Vibrionaceae > Vibrio > Vibrio sp. ZOR0018. The sequence continues at coordinate 145,069 of NZ_CAWMCN010000110.1, forward strand.
TTAAAAGCTCCAAAAAACGAGGCCTTTGGCTCGGGATCAACCTGCTGACCGCCATCCTCGCTTCGGTCACTATAGGGATGTTTGAAACGGTCATCTCGCAAGTTGTCGCGTTAGCGGTGTTGATGCCAATTGTTGCCTCGATGGGTGGTATTGCGGGAAGTCAAACCTTAACCTTGATGGTACGTGCCATGGCATTGAACCAAATTACACCGGGTAACCGTTTTGCGTTGCTCAAAAATGAAATTGGTATTGGTTCCATTAACGGTTTGTTATGGGCGTTGATCATTGGTGCTTTGGCAGGGCTCTGGTTCCAGTCAGCGATGATTGGCGCCACCATTTCACTGGCCATTGTTGTAAATATCATTACCGCCGCGCTGTTTGGGGTACTCATCCCGATCACGCTTGATAAGTTTAAGCTTGACCCAGCATTAGCGGGCTCTGTCATCTTAACCACAGTAACGGATGTTGTCGGCTTCTTTGCCTTCTTGGGCACAGCAAGTTTAGTGATGTTGTAGCTTTCCAAACCGCTTGAAACCTAAGCGAGCTAAACCACTTAAAAAATAGCCGCTCAGAAAATAAATCCCCAATCACGTAGATTACTATGTGATTGGGGGGAACGATGCTTCAATCTGAACCGCTAAGCCGCTTTTTTGGTAGATAGCGGTTTCGCAATCAACACATCATGTAAAACACAAATCGCGCGATTGTAATCGTTGTCTTCTACGACGAATTGTACATTGACATTACGCATCGACGAGTGAGCGGCAATAGGGCTAATTTTTGCGTTAACTAATGCTTGCATGCCTTGCGTTAATGCGTTGTTGGTGTTCATTGATGCACCGATTGCGGAAATGAGGGCGACCATTTTTCCTGATACGGATGCATTCGGGTAGCGCTTCTCTATTTTGTACAACACGTGGTTTAAGTTATCGCTGCTGCCACTGAGGTAATACGTCATCGAGTTTGCATTCATCTCTTTACCAACGAGATGTACCTTAGCTTCGGCGATCACTTCCATCAATTCATAACTGGCATTATCAATTTTCCCGACCATGCTTTGGTCAAAAATATGCAAGGCGAACACTTTGTCCTTGCCCGCAATAATCTCTACCTTATTGTTCTGAGGCTTATGAACATTGGAAATGAGAGTACCTTTATGCTCTGGTTCGAACGTATTTTTGATTCTGAGCTCAATCCCCTGCTGACGCAGCCCAGCTGCCGCATTCGGATGAATCGCTTCCATACCTAAATTAGCCAGTTGGTCTGCTACGTCAAAGTTCGTCAATCCCATCGGGCTAACCTTATCCGCGCCTACAATTCTCGGGTCTGCGGAGCTTAAGTGATACTCTTTATGGATGATCGCTTGCGTTGCGTTGGTTAATGCGGCAATGCGGCTAAAGGTCATTTCACTATAGCCACGATCATAGGTTTTCATTAATCCTTCATTACAATAGGCGTAGCCAGTCACGATTGGCAGTTGCGTTGCTACATCAATGTCTTCGAAGGCAGCCAAAATCACCTCATCTAAGCTTCCTGCTTGCCCATTATTCCACCCAGAGAGATCAATGAAGCATGCATTAATCCCAAGAGTTTTTAGCTTCAAACTGGTGTTATAGGCACTATGAGCCTCGCCTATTGAAGATAAAAATTCTCGCACCTGAGGCAAATACTGACGCAATGAAAACTGCCCGTATTGACACGTTTCTAGAATGTTATTAATGCAGTTGACTGCTTCTGATATCCGCGAACGAATAAATTTATCCGCGCGAATACGACTCATAGGATCGGCGAACAAATGCTCATTAATCAGCAACATACGTTGCTCAAGTTGGTACATGGCTTCTTGCCATTGCGTATCATGTTTCGCGATCATCTGGTAAATACCGGGCTTGCCAGTGCGTTTGCATTCCAGTAGCGCATCGGTAATGGTTGCATACGCTGATACCACAAACACTCGATCATAAGGGTGATGAGGCCTTAGTAAAATATTGTCGAGCACAGCATCAAAAGCGCTCATTGATGTTCCACCGATTTTTTCTACGGTGTAAGACATGGGATCTCCTTTTCTTTTAAATTGAATGCAGTGAATCGTCGCGAGTGATTACTCAATGATCGGGTAAACACCTTTTTCATCATGCGTTTCAGTTCCTGTCAGTGGCGGGTTAAAAACACATGCCATAACCATATCGGCACCAGAATAAGCTCTTAAATAGTGCTCATCATGTTGATCAAGGATGTACAAAGTACCAGGTTTTATCGGGTAAGTTTCCCCTCCTATTACTTCGATTTCCCCTTCACCTGACATGCAATACACGGATTCCAAATGGTTTTGATAGTGGATATGGGTCTCTCCGCCTTTAAAAATGGTCGTAACATGGAATGAAAAACCCATATTGTCATCTTTCAGCAGCATACGAACGCTTTCCCAAGTTTGAGCAACAACCCGGCGCTCACTTTGGCGACACTCTTCTAATGTTCTAACAATCATTTTTTATTCCTAAGATGCTTTTTTAATTAACTGAGAGGCTAGCTCTTCTACCGCTTGTGCAAAAATATCTAAACCTTGGTCAAGTTCGGTTTCTGTGATAGTAAGTGGGCAGAAAAACTTAATTACTTCGTCATTTGGGCCTGCGGTTTCAATCACCATCCCTAGTTGAAAACAACGACGAGCAATTTTATGGGCGATCTCACCACTGCTGCATTCAATGCCTTGCATTAGTCCACGCCCTTTGTGGCGGTTAAACAGTGTGGGGAAACGACGCAGTGTGGTTTGAATGACATGCGTCACTTGCTTGGCTCGATGTGCGATATGAGTGGTAAAATCATCATTTGACCAATAGGTTTCCAGCGCTTTTGTAGCGGTTACAAAGGCGTGATTATTACCGCGAAAGGTTCCGTTGTGCTCTCCCGGTTTCCACACATCTAACTCAGGTTTCAGCAGCACAATCGCCATAGGTAACCCATAACCACTGAGCGATTTCGATAGCGTCACTATGTCCGGTTTTATTGCTGATGGCTCAAAACTGAAAAAGGTTCCCGTACGTCCACAACCAGCTTGAATATCGTCAACGATAAGCAGAATGTCGTTTTTCTTACAGAGACGACTTAAGCGTTGCAACCACTCGTTGGACGCGCAATTCAAGCCGCCCTCGCCTTGGACAACCTCCAATAATACCGCAGCCGGTTTGTCTAAACCCGATGAGTTGTCATTCAGCATATTTTCAAATAGCGACAGGCCATCAATATTGGCATAGCCATCATAAGGGAGCCGCGTCACGCCACCTAAGCTAAGCCCAGCGCCGCCTCGATGATGTTGATTTCCTGTTGCGGCAAGTGCGCCATAAGAGCAACCATGAAAGCCGTTAGTGAAAGCCACAATATTACTTCTACCCGTGGCTTTTCTGGCCAGCTTCATTGCCGCCTCTACAGCATTAGTCCCAGTTGGACCAGTAAACTGCACTTTGTAGTCGAGGTTTCTTGGTTCAAGAATGAGACTTTCAAATACCGCGAGGAACTCAGCCTTGGCAGAGGAGTGCATATCCAAGCCGTGAGTAATGCCGTCTTTATCAATGTACTCCAATAGCGCCTGCTTAAAGAGGGCGTTATTGTGACCATAATTTAACGAACCAGCTCCAGCCAAAAAATCTAAGTAGCGATCACCAGAATCGGTAAATAGCCAGCTTCCTTTTGCCGTAGAGAAAACTACGGGAAAGTGATTGGCATAAGATTGCACGTTTGATTCTTTCTTTTTAAAAATGTCCATAACGATGATAGTTATCCTGTTAAGTTAGAACGAGGTTTGAGCGGAATACGGTATAAATACTCGGTATCATGTTCACCTTCAAAGTGACGAGTTTGATCGAGAAAGGTCGATACCTCTCCTTGCTCGCCATGTGCTCGATCAAACTTCTTAAAGAGGCTCCATGAACCTTGATTGTTTTTCGTGATAGTCGTTTCCAATACACGAACATCAGCCATAACGTCACGAGCGAGCAATTCATGTAACAAATGTGAGGCAAGCCCTAGCCCACGAGCATTTGGATGCACGGCCACTTGCCAAATAAACAATTCATCAGAATTGTCAGGCTTTAAATAGGCCGAAATAAACCCCACGGTTTCGCCATTTCTTTCCGCTAAGATGCAGGTCTCTTGAAAGTGAATCGCTTGTAGGAAGTTACAGTATGAGGAGTTTTCATCTAAGGGAGGGCATAGCCCAATCAAATCATGTACACGCTGCCCGTCGGCTTGGTTAGGGGTACGAAACGTCCATTGTTCTGTCTTTGTTTGCATAATTTCCGGGTATGCAACCCAAGGTGCTGCTGTAATCATTGTCTGCCACATGAATAGTTAGAGCTCTAATTAAAAACCTCTATATAAACTAACAGTACAAATGAAAAATTCAACCCAAAAATTCAAAAAAATAACAACAATATACATAAATAACTGATTTAAAATGAATAAATAAGATTTAATATTTAACCAAAAAACCACAAATTAGTTAGATGTGTAATTAAATAAAAGTGAGATAGCAGAGCGAATGTGATTGAACCTAACGGCATTAGCAATCTGAGTCGTTTTTGCAGTTTGCATTTGCAGCCTGCAAAAATTTTCTTGGGGAAGTTTGAAAAAACAAGGAAACAATAGCAACTAAGCGCTATAAAACTTGGCACGTATTCTGCAATAACTATATCGACCCTTCTTAAGCCGAGGGTCACCTAGCCAACTGACGTTGTTAGTGAATACTCTTTGTTCACAATTTACATAGGCCAATCGCGAATATTGCGATTGGCTTTTTTGTTTTCTGAGGGAGTGTGTTTACTGAGGGAAAACGTTAGAAGGGAACTTCAATTTGCATCATGACAACGCTGTCGAAATCTTCATGCCAACGATAGTCAAAACGCATGCGCGGCTCACCCGCTTTTTTCTCGCCAAAACCGATACTCAGCTGTAAGCCGTGACTCATTAACCACTCTTCGGTTGACATATCACTTTGCTCGTCAAGCAATTCAGAGGGTATCCAGACTCCAAAGCCAATGTAGCTTGTGGCCAATTTCTGAGTAAACAGGGGATCCGAATCGGCTTTTAAAAACCAATCGGCCCAGTAAGATGAGTCGGCTGGAGATTCTTCAAATAAACCTAAAGCCAGCAGTTGTTTCGATGCGTAACCCATACTATCTAATATAGAAAAGCAGACGCCCGATGCTGGTAACATTGTTGGGCTACTATCTGCACCTAGTGTTAATTCTAACTCTGGCGTTAATAATGAACCGGAATAGAGATCGCAAGCTTCCGTCAGCGACGAAAACATGATTAACGCACAAACAGCCACATTTAACTTCATGAATGCAAACAGCTCCGACCACGAAAAGGGCGTGGATTGTCTAGTAAAGTTTTCTTTGCTGCAAGATTTTCCTAACAGAGATAGTCGTTAAATCGGCAATATCTAAATTTTCAGCTAACCGCTGACGAATATCAGTACTACGAATAGCGACTTTTTCAGGACAGGCCATGACTGACCAGCGTTGTAAGATATCTTGAGCTTTATAGAATTTCGCAAAATTGAACAGATTATCCGGGCCCATTACAAAAGTAATGTCAGCATCAGGTGATTGTTTTTGCAGTAATGACAAAACAGCGTGAGTTGTGACGCTCTGCCCGGGCTGTTGCAGTTCCTCTTCAACTATTGAGCGTTGTATCTTATCTGACTGCAAATCACGAATAAAAGCATCAATAAGTTCACAACGGATCTCATAACTGAGCATCTGCTTACCCCAAGCGTGTGAAATGCTCGGTACCAACAGAATTAAATCGAAATGGCTTAGCGATTCAATCACACTTTTATGTCCTAAGCTCGGAGGGTTAAAAGCACTCCCAAAGACGGCAATTTTGGTCATAGCAATCCTATTCAAGTCTGAAAACCATTTTCTCGGTTTTCTAATCTGATGATTTCGGTATGATACACCAAAGATTTATATTGCTTGCAGGAAAAGGAACCCTAATGGAACAAATGATCCGTGATGAGATGCGTGTTCTCTCATCCATTGACCCTGTTTATGAAATTGAACGGCGCGTTGAGTTTATTAAACGCAAATTGGTAGAATCTGGTTGTAAGTCTTTAGTGCTTGGCATCAGTGGTGGCGTCGACTCAACAACGTGCGGCCGTCTAGCCCAGCTCGCCGTGACACAACTCAACCAAGAATACGCTGTTAACGACTATCAGTTTATCGCCGTTCGTTTACCCTATGGCGAACAAAAAGATGAGGATGAAGCGCAGCTTGCTCTCTCCTTCATTCAACCTACACACTCAATTTCGGTCAATATTAAAACGGGTGTAGATGGCCTGCACTCAGCCTCTCTTGATGCGCTACAAGGCACAAGCTTAACTCCAACTGACAGTACCAAAATTGATTTCGTGAAAGGAAATGTAAAGGCGCGCGCTCGCATGGTCGCGCAGTACGAAATTGCAGGTTTTGTTGGTGCGTTAGTACTCGGCACGGATCATTCCGCAGAAAACATCACCGGTTTTTATACTAAATTTGGTGATGGCGCGTGTGATTTAGCACCACTGTTTGGCTTGAGTAAACGTCAAGTGCGCGCGGTAGCGGCTCAATTAGGTGCACCACAACAATTGGTTCAAAAAACACCCACTGCGGATTTAGAAGAGCTCGCACCACAAAAAGCAGATGAAGATGCGTTAAACTTAAGTTATGACCAAATCGATGATTTTTTAGAAGGGAAGCCTGTTTCCCAGCACGTGATTGACCGTCTTGTTGCGATTTACACAGCAACTCAGCATAAACGTCAACCGATCCCAACGTTGTACGACTGATCGACACAATCTCTCTATAAAAAGCACTAAAGCCAACCTCTCAGTTGGCTTTAGTGTTAAAGTCGACAATACAAGCTTGCACAAAGTGCCAAATTATTGACTCATTTTAATCAGTGATTTACCAATCAGCCACTCAAGCTCCCTTGCGCTCTCTTTGCCAAACTGTACAGCCACCGTTTTGTATAACCGATCGACACCATTTGCTGCAAATTCATCCGCATTTTCAGTCGTCACAACATGATGAAATAATAAACGCAAAATAGCCAAAAATTGTGCATTTTCCAGCGCATTTATCCAGCTATTTGAAAAGCTTGAAAGATCATTTTCAAAATCTAAATGCTCAACAAACAGCTTAAAAATCCGCCCATCTAAAGCGGCCGTAAAATCGGTTTTCTTTGGAAAATGTTGGCTAATCCCCGTTCGTGAAACCCCTGTTTGCTGACTCAACGTGGTATACGACATTTTGTCGTAACCTAGTCTCAATAGCTGATCGACAACAGCATCCATTATTCTCTGAATGGTGATTTCAGTATCTTCTTTACTACGCTTTGGCATGGTCCAGACTCTTCTCTTTTTTATTAATCCATCTAACTCAATTGCGATTATAGTGCCGTTTCGCGAATCACCCCTCGTGGTATGGCATTTTCTGTCTAAAAAACCATCCCTTAAAACAGTAAATTCAAACCAGAATTATCTTGTTAAAAGCGTTATCTACTGGCTTGTTACTGTCACTCCTTTAGCTATCACTAATAAAACCTAAATTTCCAGTTTGTTAGTCATCACCACTAATGGATGAAGCGCAATTTATAATATTAATAATTGTTTCAACCGAATAATCGTACAATCATCAACAATTCGCAACGAACTGAACACTGTTCTGACAAATTTATGACACAAAAACTAGTGATTATTTGAGCAGTATCACACTCATTAATTCATAACGATGGTTAAAAACTTTCGAACAACCAAAATAAGACGCGATTTGCCCCAAACCTGATTGGCTTTTTGTGGCTGATAAACGATTTGCCCGTTAGAATGTCCATACATTTACTAAGAGGATTCACAATGAGTATCGAAAAAGACGTTGATATCCAAGTCTGCGAAGCATGTGGCTGCGCTGGCGAAATTGGCTTTATTATCAAAGAAGGTGATGAAGTTGCCGAAGTGATGGTCATGGCACCCAACAAAGCTCAGCTAGAAGCTGAATTTGAGAAGTACCTCGCTCTTGCCAAACAGGTTTCAGATAATGTTGAGTTTGAAGTTTCACCGTTAGATGATAACTCTACTGAATTGCATGCACGTTTCAAATTTGAAGTCAGTGCTGAAAAGCTTATTTTTGAACTGAAGTCGCGCTCTTTGGCTCGTTAATCTAATTGCTCTTAGCGGGCCTAATCATGGCTCGCTTTTTTATCGCCCAAGCACTTTGCTTTCTCATCCTAGGCAATGCATTATTGAAGCTTAACCGTAATCTGCCGATACTTTAGGTATCGTGTCTTCATCTGCAGGCTTTATGAATAAGTTTTCGCTTTTACTAACATTATGCAACCTTCTCTATGCCTCTTGTGCATGGTCACAGCCGCTCGATCAATATCAAATCCTTAACCACCTTGATAATTATGGCAATCTCTATTTGCGTAATAAACCCTACACAACACTACCCGAAAATCTCACGCTCAAAGGCAACCTAAATATTGCTAAGACATCGATAAAATCCCTGCCTAAGGGCTTGAATGTGCAGGGTAGTTTAGAAGCATCTAATAGCTTGCTAGAGAATATTCCCAAAGGCACCACTATTCGTGGTTATGCGAACTTACTGGGTAGTAAAATCAAATCGTGGCCAATGAGAATCAAGGTCGGTGGTTACCTGAATTTCACGGATACACCGCTTGAAACGCTGCCTGCGAATCTCTTAGTCAAGGGGGATTTGAGCGTAATTCGAACGCCATTAACCCAATTGCCCGAAGGTTTGGTTGTGGAAGGGAGTTTGTTTATTGGCGGTTCCAAAATCACCGAATTTCCTGACACGATGACCGTCAATGGCAATATTTATTTGGGAGGTAATGTCATCAGTAAATGGCCAAGCAAACTAACCCTTGGCGGCGCGGTCGCAAGATAGGCTAGAAAAAGAGAAGAGAAGAGAAGAGAAGAGAAGAGAAGAGAAGAGAAGAGAAGAGAAGA
>NZ_CAWMCN010000110.1:154085-176856 GCF_963865925.1 Vibrio sp. ZOR0018
TAATAATTATTGCTGATTCTTTACTGGGTTGGCGTAGCTATCGAGTAAATAGCGCTGTGCCCCTTCAGGGATCTGAGTCAGCTTGCTTTCTAAGTGAGCGCGGATATCTGGCGTGATATCACTACTTTCTATCCCAGCCGCTAACTTATTTATCGGGAATAATTTGTAGTTTGCGTGAATTTGGCGATCAATCTCTTGCGCCAATGCTTCTGGCGTTTCAAATGCTTGAGTAATCACTTCACCAAAGCCAACATGCACTCGGCCTTTCTCACCGACAATGCCTTGGACAATGCTTTCAATATCTTCAAATTCCCCTTTTTCATAACGCCCATGCGTCGCTTTTTCATACAACTCACACGCTTTGGCCATATCGCACGGATCGTTTTCATATGAAATCGCGACCGGGACAATTTTGAGCGATTGAATATACTGAGCAAACTCTATTTTCTGCTTGCGCCCTTCCACATGGAACATTTTCAAAATGGCTGGATCGGTAAAATCGTTACCATCTTTTGCTCGTCCCTCTTTTTGCGCTATCCAGATAGAATTTCCAGTTTCAAGTGAGTGTTTAATGTAAGCAGATAAGGTACTGAGCGCTTTCATCATCTCGCGCGGGCCTTTAGCCGAGCGTTTCACAATAAAGCTCTTATTAAGACGCATCAGCTCTGTAGCACAAGGCTTTTTCAATAAGTTATCACCAATCGCAATACGCACAGTTTTATGCCCAGACATATACAGACCATAATTGACCAATGCTGGGTCCATCGCGATATCACGGTGGTTCGAGATAAATAAATAAGCCGTCTGTTTATCCAATTTATCGAGACCACTGAAGGTGACACCTTGTGTCGTTGATTCTAGTGTTTTCGTGAGGTATTTCTTCACTTCAAGTTGGATTGCTTCCACGGACGTGAGTTTGGCCCATTTAAACTTTAAGTATGCTTTTACAAAAGGGCTCAGTATCGATTTTAGCCAAGCAGATCGTTTGTCAAAACGATGTTGCAAAATAGCTGAGATAAATTCTTCATCATTGATTAAGCGGTCAATAGCCGCTGGAATCTCATCGTCGTTGTAAGGACGGATATCTACATAAGGATCAGTTGTGGTGGTCATATATTCATACATCAAATAAAAAGCTGGCTCATTCTACGCATAGTTGACGTAGCTCGCAGCTACAGTCGTAACAGATTCACTAAGGTCAGACCAGAATAAGGTGATTTTAGTTCGCATATTTGGCATTTTCTGTGAGACAAGGTACTCTTAGCGCCCCAAAATCAGTGAGAAGTACCATGAACTACGCGATTCAATTTGAAGCCTTACTGTCTGCTAACTTAGTTATCACCCCTCGCAAGAAAGCCATCAAACACAGTTTGATTCGAGTAATGAGCGGATTAGTACTGTGTAAACTTGGCAAACATGAATATTCAGTTGAAGCAAAGCAGAGTTTTTGGATCCCTTTTGACTGTTTATGCTCGCTGACTATTTTTCCTAATACGCAGTGGCAGCGTGTCGATTTTTCAGTACGTTTAACCGCCGATTTTTCCCATCAAGCGGGTTACGTCACCTTATCTGAACTGAGCCAAGCCGCTTGTGATCACCTGAGTCAATGTCAACCTAACGATGAAATCTATTCGCACCTTCTTCATGTACTAAAAAGTGAAGCCACGCATTTTAAACCCAAATTATCGTTAAACAACTTCAGCGAAAAGCTATCAGCGTGGCAACCACATCAAGTAAGTGAGCTACCAATTGAATGTCAAATAGCACTACGTGTTCGTGAGGCACAAAAGCGCAAACTGTCTGGCATCAAGCTGAACCAAATCGTCGATGAGCTTTTCCAAGGAAATGAACAAGAGTGCCAACAACTTGCGCTTTTAGTTCTCGGGCGAAATTTGTAATTTTTCGCTTAAAAATGGATTGTTTACTGGCTGAATGATCAATCCCTAACTATACATTTATTAATAATATTAATATTTATTGATGGAAGGGATTGCCATGAAATTCAGCCATAAGATCGTCGCGGCGTCATCTTTGCTGCTGTTGGTCACCGTTACTCTGCTGACGATACAACAATACTTCACCGTCCAAAAAGAAGTGAAGTCACAAGTTGAAGCGAGTGTAACTGAAATAGTGGATGGGGTTAGCAATACAGCTGGTGCAGAGATCAATAGCCGCAAGGCCATTGCCGCTTACGCCACTAGCATGTTGGAAGTCGACATTAACCGAGAAAGTATGTCTAAGGTCATCACAAGGCCGATTGTCAAACAAACTTTTTTACTGGCTGGGGTCGGTTTTGAGAGTGATGGCTCTTACATCAGTAATGATCCTACTTGGAACCCAGGCGCATCATGGAATCCACGCGTGCGCCCTTGGTATATTGATGCAAAAAACGCCGACAAACTGATTATTACTGCGCCTTACGCCGACTCTGCCACTAATGAAATATTGGTGTCTATTGCTACCCCAGTTAAAGATAACGGCAAATTTATCGGTGCCATCTTCTACGATGTTAGCCTTGCTGGGTTAGCAGAATTGGTCAACACCGTAAAATTATTTGATGCAGGCTATGTGTTTATTGTTTCATCCGACGGCACAACCATAGCCCACCCCCGAGCAGAGATGAACGGCAAGCCAATGAAAGAATACTTAGGCAATGCCGTTATCGCCGAAGAGCCTAAACAAGTGCTGATTGATGGCAAACACTACACACTCGATTTTTCAAAAGTCCCTGGAGAGGACTGGTATGTCGGTGTCGTTTTGGATGAAGAGATCGCCTATGCGTCTTTAGCAACACTGCGCAACAGTTCGATCATCTATACGTTAATCGCTTTAGTCTTCAGTATTGCGATACTGCTTGTGCTTATCCGTCTGTTGATGAAACCGCTTGATGCACTCAATAATGCAATACAGAACGTTGCCTCTGGTAGTGGTGACTTAACCCAACGCTTAGCCACCGACACGGATAAAGAATTCTCGGTATTAGCGGTCGGTTTCAATACCTTTACTGAAGCCTTACAACAACAAATTACCCAGTCTAAAGCCATCGGTTCAGAAATTTTACGCGGTTCGGAAATGACCTCGATGGGGTTGCAAGAATCGGCCGAAGCGATGCGTGATCAACTGCATGAACTTGAGCAATTAGCCACAGCCATGCATGAGATGGCCACCACTTCTGGCGATGTCGCCAACAACGCGCAAGGCGCGGCGTCGGCGGCAAAAGATGCTGATGATGCGACAGAATTTGGTACCAATGTTGTGACCCAAACCACTCAAGCGATTGATAATCTTTCGACGCGTATTGATGAAGCAGTAACAGAGGTAAGTGCACTAGAAAATGCAACGGCAAACATCGAAACCATTTTGAAAGTGATCAACGACATTGCCGACCAAACCAACTTGCTGGCACTAAACGCAGCGATAGAGGCGGCTCGGGCTGGAGAGTCAGGCCGAGGCTTTGCGGTCGTTGCAGACGAAGTGCGTACGCTGGCGCAAAGAACGCAGCAATCCACGACGGAGATCCGTAATATGATTGAGAAGTTGCAGTCGAGCGCTACTTCTGTTGCCAATGCGATGAATCAGAGTAAAACAACGGCAGCTGAGGCGGTCAGCCGTGCCGAAGAAGCGAATAATGCTCTGCTGAAAATCCGCGATGCTATTCAGCAAATTAGTGATATGAATTCGTTGGCCATATGGTTGAACACTACATCGGCATAAATTCGCAAGCCTAATGCGGTTAAGGTTTCAACCATCTGTTTAAAATCATGGGTATTGCCCAGTTGATTATCAATGATGCGATAATCTTGTGGCTGGTAACGTTGCCACCATTTTGTACCTTGAGCGGTTTTGAACGATTTCATCGGCGGTGAAATCAACACCGTTTTATAACCCAGTTGGAAAATTTGCTCTGCACGCTCAGCGACTAAACGATACGGCCAATCAAAAGCATGCAAAATCACATCGGTTGGTTGAACATTTGTCATACGTCAATGTCCCTGTTCATCATGGTTAACTCACAAGTTGAAAGAGGCGAAACCTCACAATACGTCACTTGTTTCTCAAAGCGCAGTTTAATTCTCTGCATTTAACGTTTTTAGAGTATAGAGAGCGTTTCAGCAATTCCATCAGCCTTATTGCAATATTGTTTGTATGAGAGAAAAGGCGTAGAGCGATAAAAAAGCGCCTAGCTTTCCAAAGGGCTACACAACAAGTCACAGTTTATGCTGATAATCTCGCTATAATTAAGGTCAGTGAATTGCCAATCGCGGTAGGGAAGAAAATGAAAAAACTACGCATTGATATCGTGTCAGATGTTGTCTGCCCTTGGTGCATCATTGGCTATAAGCGGTTAGAGCAAGCGCTGCTGGCTCTCAGCGATACCATCGATGCAGACATCCATTGGCACCCTTTTGAACTCAACCCTGCTATGCCTATAGGTGGTGAACACCTACAGCAACATTTAGCCAAAAAATATGGCACGTCGATAGAAGCAAGTTTACAAGCACGCCAAACCCTCAGCGCCTTAGGGCAAGAAGTCGGCTTTCAATTCAATTTCAGTGACGACATGCGTATTTATAATACCCGTAAAGCGCATCAATTATTAATGTGGGCGAATAGCCAAGGAAAACAATTAGAGCTGGAAATGGCACTATTTCGTGCTTATTTCACTTTCGGGCAAGCCTTAGATGACGATGATGTCTTGCTCGACCTAGTACAGAGCCTTGGTTTAGACAGAGAAATCTGCCGCGCAGTTTTAACTGATGAGTCGTGGGCGAAAACCGTTTCTGTCACAGAGCAACAGTGGTTAGAGGCAGGAATTCAAGCTGTGCCAGCCTTGATCATTGAGCAACGCCATCTTATCTCAGGCGCGCAAACGACAGAGATCCTTCAACAGGCACTCGAAGATATCGCGCAACAGCTTCCTATGACTCAATAACGTTTTCTGATAAAAAAGGGCACCACTACTGTGTGCCCTAAATACTATTGTGTACTCTAAATACTATTGTGTACTCTAAATAAACTTGTGTGCTCTAAATTAAATAAAGTGGGTTTGAATTAATGGACGGGAGTATCCGTTTCTGTAAAGAACTGTCCAAAATGCTTTTCCAGCACTTCTGGCGTCAGCTTGCCTTCCGCTTCTAGCTGCTTAAGCTCAGCCACAATCGCTTTTTGCTCTTCCAACGAAGGCAGTTTCACTTCAGGTTCACCCGCCACCTGTTGCGACAATTGTGCTAACTCTTTTTCGAAATCACTCATTTTACTTACCTAAACATAAACGTAATGGGGGAAGTGTACCGATTTCCCCCTCATGATTCTAGAGCTTAAAGCTACCCACCATTTTATCTAAACGGCCAGACAGATCACGCAGCTCTTGGCTCGCTTCTGCCAACTCTTCTGCGGTGCTGGTGGTCACTTCATTAATGGCGTTGATCTCTTCAATATTTTGATTGATTGTGTGCACCACCGTTGATTGCTCTTCAGTCGCCGTGGCAACCTGAGTGTTCCGATCGGAAATATCGTGGATCCTGTTTGAAATATTCACTAAAACGTTCACCGCTTCATCGGAAGCGTCAACCCCTTCCTGTGTAACAGCCTTACCGGAAGACATCGCCGAGACCGCATCTTTTACATCGTTTTGTAATTGATTGATCATCTTTTGAATTTCTTCCGTTGAAGAGGCCGTGCGGCTGGCCAAATTGCGTACTTCGTCTGCCACCACAGCAAAACCTCGGCCTTGCTCTCCAGCTCTCGCCGCTTCAATTGCAGCGTTTAATGCCAGCAAGTTGGTTTGTTCAGAAATACCACGGATAACACCTAAAATAGAGCCAATATCTTGAGTGGTCGATGCTAGCTGCTCCACCACTTTACCCGTATTTTCGATATCCGCGGCTAAACGACTGATGGCATCTTTGGCTTTGCTTACCACTTCACGTCCTACTTCAGTGTTATCAGCCGCGTGATTTGCTGTTTCAGCTGCCGTCGCCGCGTTAGAAGCAATTTCACTGATAGTGGCCCCCATTTGATTGATCGCCGCCACCACTTGTATAGTTTGGTCACGCTGTTCTTGGCTATTGTCATGAGTTCGCGTCGATTTTTCCGACACCCGACCCGCCGCCGACTGCAATGCATGGCTGGTAGAAGCGACTTCTTTCATCGATTGATGAATCTTCTCAATAAAACCGTTGAAGCCCGCTGATAATTGAGCGATTTCATCGCGGCCCAATACCTCAATCCGTTGCGATAAATCACCATCGCCTTTACCTAAATCGGTAAAGCGTTGTGCAATCTGTTTAATTGGGTTGGCAATACTATTAGCGAGAAAAAGACCCATCAAAATAAATAAACCCGCCACAGCTAAGGTTGTGAACAACATTTTTTGCGCAACGGCATTTAATTCGGCGAAGACTTCCGACACAGGTACTGAACCAATCACAAACCAGTCCATCGATTTCACGTAGACACTAGCGACAAAAACATCTTGGTTTTGATAGGTTGTCGAAATCAGGTTGAAGCGGCTTTTATTCAATAGTTGGTTTGCGTTTGAGCCGTACAATTGTGCTAATGAGGCTTTAGCTTTCTCTTTTTGGCGATGGATTTGCACTTCCCCTTTCGAGTTGGTCAAAAAGACAAAACCTGTGTCCTCGATTTTAAATCCATTGAGCAGGTTCACCATGTCATCCATTGATTTCGACAAACCAGACATCGTATCGCCACTGACATTTTGGTAGTTGGCAAACATTTTTACTTCGCCACCCGCCTCTTGGAACATACTGACCATGGTCTTTTGTCCCGATTGCGTAAAACCAAAAAACCAGCCATCTTGCTGTTGATTAAGCTGACGCAGAAAACCATTTTGGTTCCAGTAATACGCCGTTTTTCGGTTAGCCACAGAAGCATCATTTAACGAATATTGATCGCGTACATTATTGAGCTGCTTAATCAGCATCGCCTCAGCGTCAGCATTAATATCGGTCGTCTGAACGGCTTGCTTGATGAATTCATTATTGGCTAGTTGCTCAGCAGAAAAGAGCAATTGCGATACTTCTCGATCTATCTGGCTACTGATTTGATCAAGTAACGAGGGAAGTTCGATATCAATTAATCGGTGCTCCAGTACCTCTCGAGCTTGACGCTGCGCCATTACACCAACGATAACCGTCGAAGCGAGTACCGCGAACGTAATTCCTAATACAACCTTTTGCTTAATACTCATCGAATTAAGTTTGAACATTATTTGCGCTCTTTATTATTGGCTTGTCATGAATAACTTTTTTGTATCGGCAACAAACCCTCTCTCTTGAGAAATTTATCGATAGAATCGATTTATCTTCACGTAGAATGTGATCATGGCCAACAATGGTTGTTCCTAAGCATAGTCGAGTATGGTGACCAAACATTCTTTCGTTTCGCCAAATGGATAATAATTCGCCAATCAGTTGATGTATCACACTTTTCATGGAACTTTTCGAATCAATAAATTACTAATTCAGCAAAACAGCAGGAGACCCATTCAATGCCATCGCACGCGTTTCAATCGCTACAACACTATTTAAATCAGCAAGTCATAGGCCAGACAGGTTTGGTTAAACAGTTATTAGTTGCACTTCTTGCTGATGGGCACATTTTGGTCGAGGGGCCTCCTGGCCTTGCAAAAACCCGTGCCGTGAAATCACTCGCCGATTGCATAGAAGGTGATTTTCATCGAATCCAATTTACGCCTGATCTGCTCCCCGCCGATTTAACCGGTACCGATATCTTCCGCCCTGAAACAGGTGAGTTCACTTTTCAAGCGGGCCCGATTTTTAACTCATTAGTATTGGCTGATGAAATCAACCGCGCTCCAGCCAAAGTACAAGCTGCGATGCTCGAGGCGATGGCCGAAAAACAGATCACGGCAGGTCGAAAAACCTACCCGTTACCTGAACTTTTTTTAGTGATGGCTACCCAAAACCCGATCGAGCAAGAGGGTACTTATCCTCTACCCGAAGCGCAGTTGGATCGTTTTTTATTGCATTTAAATGTTGATTATCCAGACGCTGAAAATGAACTCGCCATTTTACGTTTGAACCGCGGGGAAGCGCAGGGAATTGAGAAAGTCTCTCCGCCAACATTAAGCCAAAGCGATATTTTCAGTGCTCGACAAGCGGTGCTGAACATTCACATGGCCGAACCTATTGAGCAATATATTATTCGCCTGATCATGGCAACACGTAAACCCGCAGACTACGATGCCTCGTTGGCACTATGGCTAGAGATGGGCGTCAGCCCGCGAGCAACCATCGCGCTTGATCGATGCGCTCGCGCTCATGCATGGCTCAGTGGGCGTGATTTTGTCAGCCCTGAAGATGTTCAAGCGATGGTATTTCCGGTTTTGCGCCACCGTCTATTATTGAGCTACCAAGCACAGGCTGAGGGCGTACATCCCAACCAAGTTATCACTCACTTACTTTCACTGGTTGGTAGTGCTTAGCACTAAGACTAAGGTTTACTATGCAAGAGTCACTTCCACCGTTTAGTACGGGTGTCACACTTTCATTGGCTGAACTGTTGCCTTACAAGCAGCACGCTATTCGCTGGCTGCCACCTGCTAAAAGTTTATGGACGCAAGTATTGGGGCAGCATCAGAGCAAGCAACTCGGCCGAGGAATGGACTTTGCTGAGGTCAGGCAATACCAAGCAGGAGATGATATTCGGACCATCGACTGGCGCGTTACTGCGCGTACGGGAAAGCCTCATACCAAACTGTTCAGTGAAGAACGAGAAAAACCCGTCATTCTTTACGTTGATCTGAGCCGCTCTATGCAGTTTGGATCGCAGTTAATGCTCAAATCAGTGCAAGCGGCGCACATGGCAAGCTTGCTAAGTTGGTTAAGCATTGCCAATAAGGACCGAGTGGGCGCGGTGATTGATACTGGTTCGACACTGGTTGAGTTAAAACCGACTAGCCGCCAAAAAGGGCCATTACAGCTGTTGCAACAGTTGGTGACACTACAAAACCAACAGCTGCTGGAGCTTGATAAAACGAAATCACACAGCATGCAGCGCGGCCTAACTGCGTTGAATCGTTTGTGCCCTAAAGGCAGTGAAGTGATTTTGATCAGTGACTTCGTCCATTTCAATGCCACATTACAACCAATACTCAACCAATTGCAGCGACATAATCGTGTAAAAATTGTGCACATTTACGATCCATTAGAGCAAGGAGAGACCCAATTTCGCGGTGTAGAACGCGTAACCGATGGCCAACAGACGAGCTGGCTCAACTTTTCGAAAAATAGTACGCGCTTAGGGTTAAAAAAAGCCTTTGAATCTCAAAAAGAAAAACTAAAATCATTGAGTCAAACTATGGCAATTTCTTATACCTCACTCTCTAGTGAGAAACCTTTGTTGCAACAACTATCCGGATATAAAGAATGAAGGAATCATCAATAGCTACACTTTTAGATTTAAGCGCGATGCAACTGCCTGAGCTACCCTCTTGGTTTCCCTTGGCTTGGGGATGGTGGGCAAGCGCGGCGGGCATACTGCTCTGTCTGCTGATTCTGGTGTTAGCCATTCGTTGGCGTCGTAAACGCTTAGCCCCGAAAAAAACGGCGCTGCGTTTACTCAACCCCCAATTTGGGCATTTAACTCCTTCTTCAGCGATTGAGCTACTTCGTCAAGCCGCGCTTTGTTACTACCCTCGTATGGAAATCGCACATCTTACCGGCAAAGAGTGGTACACCTTTTTAGATTCACAAATTTCTTACCCTCTTTTTGTTCCCAATGAAACATTGTGGCAGCAAGCGTTATACCAAAAGCAGAAAACAGAAAACAGTCAAGAGCTGATTAATCACTGCTATCAATGGGTTAATGATGCTTTGCCGCCTAAAAAACGGAGATAGCTAGGCTTTGGCAAATATAGAGTTATTGTGGTGGTGGATGCTATGTCTGCTGCCACTCCCGCTGGTCGTTTATCGATTCTTACCACCAGCAAAAGAAAGGGCAGCGATTCACCTGCCCTACCTTCCTAAAGATAATCAGCGTCAAGCACCAAACCAGATCATCGCTAAAATCATTGCGAGCGTTATTTGGTGCTTAGTATTGATCGCCGCAGCCCGTCCAGTGTGGTTTGGCGACCCGGTTATTGCTCAGCCCAAACACCGAGATCTGATGCTGGTGGTTGACCTCTCTGACTCCATGAGCCAAGAAGATATGCTGCTTGGCGATCAGTACATTGATCGTTTGAGCGCCGTTAAAAATGTGCTCTCTGATTTTATTGACAAGCGAGAAGGCGATCGCCTTGGGTTAGTCTTATTTGCCGATCACGCCTATCTACAAACGCCTCTGACTCTGGATAAAAACACCATTCGCCAGCAGCTTAATCAAGCCGTCCTTAAGCTGATCGGCACCCAAACCGCCATTGGTGAAGGGATTGGACTTGCGACCAAAACGTTTATCGATAGTGATGCCCCACAGCGGGTGATGATTTTACTCAGCGATGGCAGCAATACCGCTGGCGTGCTCGACCCAATCGAAGCTGCGAAAATTGCCCAAAAATACAATGCCACCATTTACACAGTCGGTGTTGGCGCTGGCGAAATGATGGTCAAAGAGTTTTTTATGACTCGAAAAATCAATACCGCGGAAGATTTAGATGAGAAGACGTTAACACAAATAGCGACCATGACTGGTGGCCAATATTTTCGCGCACGAAATAGCCAAGATCTGGCCAAAATATACAACACCATTAATCAATTAGAACCCATAAGCCAAGCAAGCCAAACTTGGCGTCCACAAAGCGAATGGTTTGGTTATCCGTTGGCGATAGCGCTCGCGCTTTCTGTACTCTTAGCGCTACTAAGGAGAAATCATGTCTGAGTTTGTTTTTCTTACACCTTGGTGGTTAACCGCACTATTCCCCTTAGCACTGCTGCTGGGCTGGTTCACGTTGCGTGCCAAACGACACTCTTTGATAGCACCTCATCTGGCTAAGGCAATGGGTTTGAGCGATAAAAAGCATAACGCGGCCATCGTGATCATCAGCGTCAGTTGGCTGCTCGCAGTACTGGCGCTAGCTGGTCCGAGTTTTGAATCTCAAACACGCCCCAGTTACAGCAATAGTAACGCGCGCGTATTAGTGATGGACATGTCACTATCGATGTACGCTACTGATATAAAACCCAACCGCTTAACGCAAGCGCGTTATAAAGCGCTCGACTTACTCACACAATGGCAAGAAGGTAGTACAGGGCTTGTCGCCTATGCTGGTGATGCCTATACCGTTAGCCCATTAACCACCGACACCGCAACCCTAAGCAACTTAGTGCCCAATCTATCACCCGATATTATGCCCTACCCCGGCGCAGATGCAGCTCGCGCGGTTCAATTAGCCATCGACATGATGAAAAATGCCGGCCTTGCACAAGGTGACATTGTGTTATTGACCGATGACATCGACTCACAAGAGCAAGCTCAGATTGAAACACAGCTTACCAATACGCGTTGGAAATTAGTGATCTTAGGCATTGGTACACAAGCGGGCGCGCCCATTACGCTCAGCGATGGCAGCTTACTGAAAAATGCACAAGGGCAGACCGTAGTGGCCAAGACCAACTTTGCCAATATGCAGTCGCTCGTGCAGAATATAAATGGATTATTTACGCCAATCAGCTTAGACAATAGCGATGTCGCAATGATCGCTAAGCTAGACCAAAACGAACAACCACACAGTACAACCAAGAGTCAACAAATGGTGAAAGAGCGCGTTAACAATGGCTATTGGTTAGTGCTGCTCCTCATTATCCCGTGTTTGCTTTTGTTTCGCCGTGGCGTCATTTTTTCTTTATTACTGCTCTTCATCCCTACACTGCACAGCAATAGTGTACAGGCTTCTCCTTGGCTAAATAGCAATCAACAAGCCAAAAAAGCGTTTGATGCAAAGGAGTATCAAGCGGCCAGTGAACAATTTACAGACTTAGAGTGGAAAGGCATCGCTCAATATCAGGCTGGAGAATATCAGGCAGCGGTGGAGACCCTCTCTCAACTGCCACAAGACAATGTGCGAGTGCAATACAACTTGGCCAACGCCTACGCGCAAAATGGAGAATTGGAAAAGGCCCAAACCTTGTATGAAGAGGTGTTAAAGCGCGACCCAAACCATAAAGATGCTCAGCATAATTTGGAAATCGTAAAAAAAGCGCAGCAACAGCAACAGCAACAGCAACAGCAACAGCAACAGCAACAGCAACAGCAACAGTCTGGTGAGCCTTCCGATCCAAATCAAGATCAAAATCGGTCGGAAAATAAAAATAATGAACAGAATAAAAACGATGCACAACAACAAGATGGCGAACAAACCGGAGATAAACCTGACGACCAAAGCGATGGCTCACCGCAGAACGACGACTCTCAGTCTTCGCCTCAATCGGCACAAAGTAAAGATGAGCAAGGTGAGCGATCCAAGGCCAACACGGCGGATGAATCGCCTGCCTCTCAACAGCCGACTGAAGCAACTCAAACAAATGAATCAATGAACAACGAAGATGAGGTCAGTGACAAAGAAGCCTCTGAGCAGCAAACACAAAAGCAATCGCAACAGCAAGGCGATAGCCAAACCGTTGACCCGCAACTTCGTAAGCTAGAACAAGTCGAAAGTGCACGAGATCCTAGTGGCTTACTCAAAGCACAATTGTTGCTACAAGCAAGACAACGGCAAGAAGACCAAGCACAACCTCCACAAAATAACAGCAAGAAGTGGTAAGTATGAAATCGATCAAGCGTTCATTTTGGGCTGCGATTATCAGCCTAGTTTCTGTTGCTCTACTGAGCTCGGCCGCTAACGCGGCTGCACTTTACGCCAGCGTCAGTAAAAATAAGGTCGCGAAAAATGAAGTATTCCAATTACGAATTGTTGCCGATGAAAAAGTATCGACCGATGCGATCAACTTTAAGGTGTTAGAAGGCGATTTTTTTCTCGGCCGCCCAAGTTTTGGTACTTCGGTGAACATCATCAATGGCGATCGCAGCACGCGCAGTGAATGGAATGTATCGTTGGCAGCCAACAAACTCGGCATACTGACCATTCCTAGTTTTAGCGTCAATGGGGCAACTACTCAACCGATCGCGATTCAAGTTATCGCTGATGGTGAAGCGCCCAAGCAATCTGACCTTGTTGAAATACAAGCCGATCTAGAACGTAGCAAACTCTACCCGAGTGAAAGCACTTTTCTCAATGCTCGCCTAATCATCAAAGCTGACCCAAGAAGGCTGCAAAATCCACAAATTACACCACCCGCTGTACAAGGATTAGAACTGACGACCGAGGGAGAAGCTAACCAATACCAAAGCTTATTGGATGGGGTTGAAGTCACCGTTGTAGACCAAAAATTTAGAGTCACGGCCCAAGAGGCAGGAACTTTCACGTTATCCGGCCCTGCGTTTAAAGCTGGCCTCATCTATGGTAACAACCAAACGGGCAGCACCCGCTTGCTGCAAGTCGATATTCCGGCCAAAACCTTTTCGCTCACCGTACTGCCGAAACCAGATAGCTATCAAGGCACTTGGCTACCTACACCAAAACTAACACTCAACCAAACGTGGCGAGATGCCACAGGGCAGATCATCACCGCCGAGAGCTTTAAAACCAAAGTAGGTGAATCGTTGACTCGTGAATGGATTCTGACAGTGAAAGACCTTACGCAGACGCAGTTGCCTAACCTCTCAGTGCAATATCCAGACTCAATTCGGCTCTATGCTGAAAAGCCTCAGTTTAAAAGCTTAGATAATGGCGATGTGCAAATGACGCTAAAACAAGTACTCATCCCAAAAACCGTCGGTAAGGTTGAGCTAGCGGATCTCACCGTCAGTTGGTGGGACACCAAAAACGAATCTCAGCAAAGCGCGCAAGCCAAAGGATTAAAGCTAGAGGTTTCGCCAGGTGAATTACTCAACCCATCCACCTCTGTGCTGACACCACCAACAGTACAAACCGTCACCATTAAAGATGCAGGATACTGGCCCTACTTTACCGCATTTTTTGCACTGTTATGGATGGCTACTATGGTCGTTGCTTGGTCATTTCGTAACGCGCCACAGACAGCAGCACTGGGAACCAACACTCATCATCAACCGCTTGAAGGCCACCCATATCAACAGTTAAAAGAAGCGGTACAAAGCCAAGATGGTGCCAAAATCAGCTATTACTTCACCCTCTGGCGCGATTCAGTCATATTAAGTGATGAAGAGAAAACCGCACTAGATGCACAAGTCAACCAGCAACTTAAAACTTTGTACGCACCTCAGAAAAGTGATTGGGATGGCTCAGCGTTAATCTCTATGATTGATGCCATTCAAAAAAAGCAAACTAAGCGCCAGAATAAAAAGTTAGAATCTCTGGCAAAACTCTAACCGAAAATAGCTGTCGAAATCACAATATCAAATCTAAGGTGTGTTGTTATATCCAAACGACTAGCCGCTGTGACTTCAAGTCATTTTGGGACTGTTGCCAACAAAAGGAAAACAAGGCATGCAAATAAAAAGTAGCGCTTCATTGATCATCGGTTTGAGTTTAATACTCGGGCTCGCAACCCTCGGTTACTTTGTGCAGCAAACGGCTGTGAAATATAAAGAGTATGAGCGCGTGGTGACCGTTAAAGGATTATCAGAGCGAGAATATCCCGCCGACACCGTTGTTTGGCCGATCCAATTTAGTGTGGCCGATAATGATTTACCCACCATGTTCAACACGATTGAAAAACAGAGCCAACTGGTTACCGCATTTTTAGCTCAACAAGGCATTGATGAAAAAAGTGTCTCGCTATCATCGCCAGCGGTGATCGACAAAAAAGCACAGCAGTATGGTGGAGAAAATTTAGTCGAGTTTCGTTATTTAGCGAACCAAACCATTACGGTGTACAGCAATCAAGTTGACCTAGTGCGCGAGGCCATTAATAAGCTCGGCAATTTAGGAAAACAAGGCATCGTTTTTAATCAAGATCCTTACAACAACCGCGTTGATTATTCATTCTCTGGACTGAATGAAATCAAACCCGACATGATTGAAGAAGCGACCAAACAAGCAAGAGAAGTCGCAGAGAAATTTGCCAAAGATTCGCAAAGCTCACTTGGCAAGATTAAACGCGCTTCACAGGGACAATTTAGTATTGTGGATCGTGATAACAATACTCCTTACATCAAAAAAGTACGCGTCGTTTCAACGGTTGAATATTACCTCTCAGACTGAATAATCTGCTGTTCTCATTATCCTTGCCATGACTCGCCGCGCCAACACTATGAATTTGGCGCGGCGACTTTATCACTTCGAGCATGGTGTTTTTGCTCAGAGTAACCAACGACTTGGTTTCTACCATTATCTTTTGCTTGGTAAAGTGCCTTATCTGCTTTGCTGTACATCTCCTCAAACTTAAGTTCACTGGGAAGGTACTGGGCAATAGTGTAACCAATCGAGACACTTAAGCAGTCACCATCAGGGTTCTCACTATGTTCAATCTGCTCTCGTTCAATACTAAAGCGTATGCTTTCAGCCAACGCTTTCACTTCTGCTGCATCGCGGTTGGCCACCAACAATATAAATTCTTCACCACCAATTCGGCAAAAGAGTTCATTCTCTGCCTGAGCATGTTGGTTGAGAATATGGCCAATACGAATCAAAGCAATATCCCCTTCCAAGTGACCGTAGTAATTATTAAATAAACCAAAGTGATCAATATCAAGCAAAATTAAACCATAACTTACGGTCTCATTTTGTACTCTCGAACCGATGCGTTCCAATAAATGAGCTAACATCCGACGATTTCCAAGGCGAGTTAATGGATCCATTTTGGCCATTAAGTCCAGTTTGTCGTTCACTTTTTGTAACTCATAGGTACGGTTACGCACCTCAATTTCTAAATTCTCATTCAGTTCACTGATCGCCTGCTGAGCACTGGTGCGCATCAATACTTCGGTTAAATTCGAGGCGAACATGCGGATCACTTCTCGCAGTTGTGAAGTCAGTGGTGAGCGGCGGATCAAATTGTCCGCAGCAATAAAAGCAATAGGTTCGCCATTGTTGGTAAGCATGGTCATGGCTGTCCAGCCAAAACCAACAATGTTGCTGTCATGATAAATAGGGACTGACTCTTCAAACACCACCTCATTGGGGTTGGCTTTGGCCATATCAACAATCATATTATTGGTGGTCCCAGAACGAAAATACGATTCATCCACAATGTTGCCTTGGATATCGGTTCCCCACGTTCCTTGAATGTACGAGCAGTGTTTATCGGTCAAAAACACTGCCATCCGATCAATGCCCATGCGGTTAATCGCAAAACTGACCGCCGATTTGCACACGTCACTCACCGTCATACAACGTGACAGTTCAACCATGCTCGCATGCAACATGCGAACATTTTGCTCCTGACGCTTGCGAATATAAATTTGCGCAAGCAATGAACCAAAAGATTCCAACATCTGCTTTTGGTATTCAGTTATGGGCTGTCGATTAATGTAGTTATCAATCGCGATCCAACCAATGGTTTCATTACCATCACGTAGGATTAACATCCCATTCCACCCTTGTCCTACCACATTTCCTGCCGTGTATAGAGGGGCATCGTCGATCAACACCAAACTTTTGGTATCATCAGAAAGACCGCTTAAATAACTTTCTTCTAGCTGGTGCAAATCGTATTGGGTATGGTGTTCGCTCACCGTTTTTCCGCTTTCATCCGTACCATAAGTTCCGCTAAAACAACGTTTTTTCATATCAAGAACTAAAAAAGCGGCTCGATCAAATCCTAAGCGTGTTTTCGTTACATCAACGGCCGCTCTGTGCAGTGCATCTAAATTGTCTGGGTTAGCCAGTTCAATCGCTAATTGATGAACCAGCTTCATGTTATCAATGAACATTTCGCGCTGTTTAATTTCATCCAAATACTTTGCTTCGCGGATATCTCTATTTTTAAACTCTTTTGCCGCTTCAGATTCCGCGCGAAGACATTGCCAACGAGCCGCAATCAGTTGCAAACAATCGAGCTCTCCGGATTCTGTTTTCGCATGAATGTTGACGTTATCAATTGCCTCAAGCAGCAAATAGGTTCTTAAATCAGGGTGGTTATCTAACATAAAAAGATAAGACTCACCGCCCATCACACTACGGTAGTCCCAATTGCAGGTGTTGATCGCTAGTGGAATTAGACCATCTGAGGTGTCAAATTGTGCGGCCCAATTCCAAAAGGTATTTGGATAATTTTGCAGAGCAGTCGGTAAGTTGTACTCAAATAATGACTCATGGCGCTTGTTTAATGTTGGGGCATGAAAGATCCGCATTGATTTGGGAGAAATGAAACTTTGAAGAAAATCAAACGTTGCTTCCGCGAGCATACGGTGGTTGCGAGCAGAAGAAATCTGTTTGAGTAAAGTACGGGAGAACATATGAGCGGCCTGACATTTTAATAATTTTCATTGCAAAATTAGACAAAAGATCATGTGCAATCAAACTCTTAAAAAGGTCGCTGTTAAGTCGGCCGCAAATTTGCACTCTATGTTTTTACATCCTAGAGTTAACCTACATTTTTGAGATTCTGTTTCCATTTATTACATGGTTAACCCTATTATTTTTAGTATTGTCTTATTTACAAGACAACATTGACAACTAGCCACGTTCATTCTTCCGCTGCATAATGTTTCTCTATTTGCCACATTATCAGTACTGACACTCTCTTATGACCCGATACTTTAGGCTACTTTTGTTTCTATGTTTTTCACTCAACAGCGCAGCGGCTGAGATTGATCTGGTCAAAGTGGATAAATCTAAGCGTCGCATGTACTTAATCTCGGGACAGCAGATCATTCAAGAGTATCGAATTGCCTTGGGTAAAGAACCCAAAGGACATAAACAGCAAGAAGGCGATCAACGTACTCCAGAAGGTCGATACTATCTTGAAGCTATCAGTAATGATTCTGGCTATTATCGTTCGATTCATATCAGTTACCCGAATCATCAAGATAAAGTGCATGCACAGCGCTTAAACATCAATCCCGGTGGTGATATAAAAATCCATGGTCTAAAAAATGGCGACAAGCAACGACCAGAATATGTGCAAAGTTTTGATTGGACTAATGGGTGTATTGCACTGACTAACTCAGAAATGGATGAATTTTTGAGCCTAGTCAAAGAAGGCACGCCGATTGAGATTGAGTGGTAAAAGTGACACTTACGCTAAGGTGTGAGGGCGTGCATTAAAATAAATCACACAAACTTTGATTAGCGCAGATTTTTGGTTTTTAATATCGAAAAAGTATTTTTAATCAATGGTTGGAATTAACATGTCGTCAGATTTTTATGGTTCAAGTGCCAATTATGCTCGTAAAGAGAGCGGTTACCGAGAAAAAGCACTTAAACTTTACCCTTGGGTGTGTGGCAATTGCGCGCGTGAATTCGTTTATTCAAATTTACGAGAATTAACTGTGCACCACAAAGATCACGATCACACCAATAACCCTGAAGATGGCAGTAACTGGGAGCTTTTATGCCTCTATTGTCACGATCATGAGCACTCTAAATATTCAGACCACGACCGATTTGGCGCTGAGCCTGTTGCGAGATTAGACGATCATCAAAGCGCGACCTATAACCCCTTTGCCGATCTCGCCAAACTGATGAAAAAATAACGCGGTTAGCCACTAGATCACATACGCTTTAGTGGCTTAACCACGCTATCCAATCCTTCAATTTTCAACGCTAAGCAAAGTTGCAGCAAACGCCCGAGCTCCCCTTCAGGGAAGCCCTTCTTATCAAACCACAGCAAATACTCTTCTGGTAAGTCGATAAGCGCTCGCCCTGCATACTTACCAAACGGCATTGGCATACGCGCAAGTTTAATCAGGTTCTCTTTTTCTAACATTTTGCGTCTCACAAACTGGCTAAACTTGTTTAAGTCCAACCAGTTTATGTTTCTCAGCCACTTTTGGGTACTGATTTATCGCATAACGCTGTAGGTGGATAAAAATATAATCAATATGAATCAGATGCGGTGTAGTAGTTTTCTTTAAACGCTAAGCTTCCCCACATAGCATTGGCATGGGCACGTTTAACCACTTCTGGATCCAACTCTTTTTCTGTCAAGGTATCTGATTTAAAATCATATTGATAAGTAGAAATACCTTGCTCAGGCCGAATAACAACCAGTTGGTTGTCTGCTGTCATATAGCCATAGTTTTTATCTCGCTGCATCATTACTCGCTGCTTCTCAGCAGGAACATCATGAGTTAAATCGAACCCAATCATTGGGTTTTGGCTACTGATACCGGCCAAAGAAAGCAGTGTGGGTGCAAGGTAAATTTGACTAACTAGACGATCGTCAATGCGGTGTTCAATGCCGCCACCAAAAATCACCGCTGGAATTCGAAAGTAATCGACTGGTACTGGCTGATTACCCTGTGTTCTAGCATCATGATCTGCCACAGCAACAAACACCGTGTTATCCCAATATGGTGACTTTTTCGCTTTTTCAATGAACTGTCCAAGCGCATAGTCTGCATATTTCACCGCATTTTCCACCGTTTGCTTTGGCTCATTATACGGTTCAATCACGTTATCAGGGTATTCAAATGGGCTGTGGTTCGATGAGCTAAAAACTAAGCTAAAGAACGGTTTACCTTCACGACTCATCTTCGTAAATTGCTGATCTGCCTTATTGTAGAGATCTCCATCTGACGCGCCCCATGAACCAACATATTTAGGCGAATCAAAAGTTGGGAAGTCTTGCATATCGACAAAACCGTTACCTAAGAAGAAACTCTTCATATTGTCAAAGTGGCTTTCACCACCGTAAATAAATTGTGTGTGGTAATTTCGAGACTTTAATAAATCCGCAATTGAAAAGAAATTCGTTTGGCTTTTACCTAGCTTGACCACCGAACGAGCAGGTGTCGGAGAAAACCCAGTGGTCACCGCTTCAATACCACGAACAGAACGCGTTCCCGTTGCGTACAAACGGGTGAATGCCCACCCCTCATCAATCAGTTTATCGATATTGGGTGACGCATCGATACCACCAAGGCGGCTAACATAACGTGCACCGTGACTTTCAAGCAATAGGATTACGATATTTTTAGGCTGGCCTTGATAGGTCGCTTGGTGCATTGCCATGCTAGGTTGTTGTGCAGAGACAAAGTCTTTATTGTCGACATTCATGGATGCACGAATTTCTTGGACGATCTCCTGCTTATCCATTTTCGGGTAAAACTCGAAAGCACTCGCTTCAGATTTCATCTGTTTGGCAGCAAAAATCGCTGAAAATGAGGAGTTTAACGTTAAATCATTCACCAAAGGGTCACTAGAAAAAGCCACCATCGCCGGATTTAATGGACGGTGTCCCAGTGAAGAACGCGCCCCCAAAATACCAATAGCCACAACAAAAATAGCAATCAGCGGACGCCAATACCATTTAGGAAAGCTTAAGTTCGAAACAAGCTGCTTGCTCCATTTCCAACCGACAAAAAGTGTGAACGTGGAAACTACGGCACCAAGGAAAAGTTCAAATTTATAGCCACTCCAAAGCATACTGAAAACTTCTTTGGGATAAATGAGATATTCGATAAAAATTCGATTAGGTCGCAGATCGTACTCGATAATAAACGGCGGTGTTGCTGCTTCCATGTAAACAATCAGCCACAAGCCGCCGGTAATCCACACACGTAAAAACCAATGCCAAACCCGACCGACAGCATGATCGCCAGACAGTAGGCTAGATAACAACGCTGGTAGAATAAGCAAATAACAAAGAGAAACAATATCAACTCGCAGACCACTTAAGAAAATGGTCAGCCATCCACCAGCATCACTCACCCGTTCAAAATGCCAGATAGCCAGTCCTAAACGAGAAACAAAAAAGATAACTAACCCCACCACGAATACAGCAGCAATTGGATAGAGAGGCCCTAAGTAGGGTTTGATTTTATTTAGCATAAATTTCGACAACTATTAAGATTGAATGAATGATTAGATAATACGTTAAGGCATTGATAAAATAAATAAGTTCCATTTCATTTTGTAAAACGAAAAACTATCGCCTATTTTATCTTCATGCGTTAAATGTCTTAAGTTTTTCTTAAGATTAATATGGCAAATTCCTTTATCGAACACTGACAGAATTAAGAGTGGCGGGATTTATTTAGATTAATTA
The DNA here is from genome assembly GCF_963865925.1 of Vibrio sp. ZOR0018. Taxonomy (NCBI): domain Bacteria; kingdom Pseudomonadati; phylum Pseudomonadota; class Gammaproteobacteria; order Vibrionales; family Vibrionaceae; genus Vibrio; species Vibrio sp. ZOR0018. The sequence continues at coordinate 175,256 of NZ_CAWMCN010000110.1, forward strand.
AACGACAGAAATCCATTTCAATCTTGATAATATAAACAAAATAGAGGAACGCTAAAATGCCTAAAACTTACAAATGGGATCTATTTGTTCGCTTGACACATTGGATTGTGGCGGGATCTTTCTTAACCAACTACCTCATAACAGAAGAAGGTAGTAAAACACACCAATGGATTGGCTATCTACTGATGATCACGATATGCCTTCGTCTCATTTGGGGTCTTATTGTCCATTCCCCTGCTCGCTTGTCTGCCTTTAAGCCTTCAATACACAATGCGTTTATTCACATAAAGCAAGTAATAGAAACAAAAGAAGATCACCATGAAGGGCACAACCCAGCTGGAGCTGTGATGGCCTGGATTTTGTGGTCTGGCCTCCTCCTAACAGGACTTAGCGACTGGGCAACACAACTGGACATATTATGGGCAAATGGCTGGCTCAGCGAATTGCATGGAGCGCTCGCAAATCTAACGATGCTGGCAACGATAAGCCATATAGCCGCCATTGTGATAATGAGCCACTGGACTGACCACAATTATTTAAAAAATATGCTGTTACATAAAAAATAGAAATATGTTCATTGAACCTGAGTGCTTAGGTTCATCAGGTTTAATCGACTAAGTAACAGTGGTGTATTTACAAAAAGATCCGTATTTAATGCTCTATTTAACTTTTAATTAGTATTCATGACTAAAGGGGCCGTCTAAATTTTAATCATTACTATGGCGATTTTTGTTAATAGAGATAACATCAACTTTGTATTATTTCAAAAAAGTGACATGGCAATGAATTTTCATATAGAAAAATAATAGATAGATACAGTATGCTACATCCGATAGCACTTTTTAATAAGATGAGAGTCAACTCAAGCTATCGACATTTTTATTATCTCATTATTAACTATTAGGTTACTCACTTTATGAAACCAGGCCGTACAGGAATAAGTCGTTTATTTTACGCTACAGGTTATTCAATGAAAGGCCTTCAGGCTGCATGGAAAAATGAAGCCGCCTTTAGGCAAGAAATCGTCGCTTCTATCATTCTAATTGCGATCACTTTTTTCTTGCCGGTCAATGAATTAGAACAGCTAATGATGATCGGTAGCTTAGTACTGATTGTCATCGTTGAGCTTATGAATTCAGCCGTGGAAGCTGTAGTTGATCGCGTAGGTAGTGAGTGGCATGAGCTCAGTGGCCGTGCGAAGGATATAGGATCAGCTGCGGTTTTGATTGCACTACTTTTTGCTGCATTTACATGGATTTTTATTTTGGTACGCTAAATGAAATGAGCGTTTGAAAATTATTCGTTTTCTTACGTCGGTATTAGTTTTCTCCTAGCGCTATGTTTTGCCACCGCCGTTAACTTGCTTGTTTATTCTGTAGTCGCAGAGTAAATGCTGTTCAAAAAAAGCGCCCCAACCGGAGTAATACCGATCAGTTAGGAAATTTTCGAGATCATTTGACCGATCTTTAAAAGGCTTCAAAATCCGATATTAGTTATCAGTGGGTCATACTGGTAGCGGTACCACCATCGGGCAGTTCTATATGTGTGAGCCTGTCATCTCCATTCCAAACAAAACGGGTGGTTTTTGGGCGGAAGCCGTC
>NZ_CAWMCN010000111.1:0-28698 GCF_963865925.1 Vibrio sp. ZOR0018
GGGCACTTCTGCGGGCAATAGCCCCAAGGTTCAATCACCACCGCCCAAGGCGGTGGTTTAGGGGTGACAATAAAAAAACCGAGATCGCAAGATCTCGGTTTTTAATGCGCTTCACAATGAGTCAGTGATTAGAACTCGCCGACAGCATCCTTTAGCTTCTTCATTGCATTTTTTTCTAGCTGACGAATACGCTCAGCTGAGACACCATACTCTTCCGCTAACTCTTGTAGCGTAGCTTTTTGATCATCCAACCAACGAGAGCGCACAATATGTTTACTGCGTTCATCTAAGCTAGCCAACGCCAAGCTTAAACGATTGTTGGTGTGATGCTCCCAATTCGCCGCTTCAATGTTATCCGCAAGATCCGAATGCTTATCTTCGAGATAAAGCACAGGTGCCGTGTAAGAAGAGCTCGAATCATCGTCTTCCGCCGACATTTCAAAGGTGGCATCTTGCGCGGCTAAGCGTGATTCCATTTCTCGCACTTCAGCCGGGTCAACGCCCAACTCACGGGCAACCGCTTCCACTTCACCGCTATTAAACCAGCCTAAACGCTTTTTCGATTTGCGTAGGTTGAAGAATAGCTTACGTTGCGCTTTCGTGGTCGCTATTTTTACAATGCGCCAGTTGCGTAACACGTATTCGTGAATTTCAGCTTTGATCCAGTGCACAGCAAAGGAAACCAGTCTCACCCCAACTTCTGGGTTGAAACGCTTCACCGCTTTCATTAAGCCAATATTGCCTTCCTGAACTAAATCCGCCATGGGCAGGCCATAACCAGAATAGCCACGAGCAACGTGAACAACGAATCGAAGGTGCGATAAGATCAACCCTTTCGCCGCTTCAATTTCACCTTTGTAATGTAATCGCTCTGCGAGTGACCGCTCTTCTTCCGCGCTCAGCATTGGGTAGCTGTTCACTGAACGAATGTAGCTGTCTAAGCTGTCTTGTGAAACGAGAGCCATTTGATACGTTTGGTTTGTCATTCAATTCCTCATCAATTTCTGATCTGGAGTAATGGATGTTTTTAACCCGACAATCTTGAACCTAAAATGAACAAGATTCAAGCAAGGGGAAACTATTATGCATAAACAAGTCGCCTATACAAGTGCTGTGGCTAAAGCTAGCCAACAGTTATTGCCTACATATGACAATATTCAACTAAACTGGTTCAATTTCTTTTAAATGACGCTGCGCAGATACTTTTGCCGCTACGCATCCTAAGAAAGTACCGAGCATCAACAGCAGTAAGGATTCATCCCAACTTAGGCCAATAAGACGAAAACGGCTGTCATACAGTAGGGCAAGATCTTCAACGGCACCGTTCAATAAAATAGTCACAAAAGCGGTTAACAGCCAAGCGGCGAATGCGCCCAACAAGCCAAACCACATGCCAGCATAGAGATAAGGACGCAAAATGTAGCGATCGGTGGCACCGATCAATTTCATGGTTTGGATCTCTTCTTTATTGGCTTGTACGTTAAAGCGCAAGGTGTTGCCCACAATGAGAAATACAGCGCCCAACATCAATACCGATAAACTCGCGACAATGATCGCCGCTAAAGTTCGAATGGCGTTTAACCTAGCAAGCCAATCTTCATCCAAGCGTACATCCGTGACGTCTTGTTCTGCTTGTATTTTTTTCGCCAGCGCTTTGATTTGCTCTTGCTGCTCAACCTGCGGGGTAACAATAAGCACGCCAGGTAAAGCGTAATCATCCAATAAACTAATGGCTTGTTCAAACCCGGCGTATTGACTCAGGTCATCCAATCCTTGCTGCGGTGAGATGTACTCCACGCTGGCGACATCGGCCAAACTTTCTAGCTCATCTTTCAACACCATAATTCGTGCTTCAGGTGTGCGCTCATGTAGATAGACACTAATCTGAGCAGGGCTGGTGACATTATTGGCTACAGACGCGATATTTTTGCTCAGCAGGTACATACAGGCTGGCATCGCAAGCGCCATCGAAATAACGGCGAGCGTTAAAATATTGCCGAGTGGGCGTGACCATAAACTTGAAAATGAGGCCTTGGCCTGCTTAAAGTGGATGGCTAAGAAACTATCGGTTTTGGCCCGTTTCGGTTCACGTGCTTTGGCATTCCTTTTATTCGACGACTTAACGGCCATAGTCTTCTACCTCGCTTAAAAAACCTTGGTTAAGTTCTAAATGACGATATTGAGGACGCGTGTTGACTAAGCTGATGTCGTGCGTCGCAAGCAAAATAGAGACTCCGGCACGGTTAAACTCTTCAAACAGTTTAAGCACACGGTTAGAAAGCTCTGGGTCTAAGTTACCCGTAGGCTCATCGGCCAGCAGTAAGGTAGGTCGGTTCACGACCGCTCTTGCGATACCCACTCGTTGCTGCTCACCTCCAGAAAGTTGGCTCGGTAAACAGCGTGCTTTGTCTAATAGATCAGTTTTATCCAGCGCGGCTGAGACGCGACGCTTAATTTCATTTTCTGAAATCGATTCAATGCGCATTGGCAATGCCACATTGTCGTAAACCGTTCTGTCCATCAGTAAGCGATGATCTTGAAACACGATGCCGATGTTGCGGCGTAAAAAGGGAATATCTTGATTGGGAATACGCGTAATATCGTGACCGTTAAAGCTGATGCGCCCATCGGTTGGACGCTCAATCGCACAGATTAACTTCAACAAGGTGCTTTTACCGGCTCCGGAGTGCCCACCCAAAAACGCCATTTCTCCTCGGCGTAGGTGAAAGTCGACCTTTTGCAGCGCCTGACGGCCTCCGCGATACGCTTTGCTGACTTGTTGAAACTTAATCACTCGCTATTCCTCTCACCAGTCTCCATTGGATGATGAGGTGCTCATTGAGCACCCACGCACACTTACTCTTCGCGGCTAAACAGAGCTTCAATAAATTGCTGCGTTTCAAACGGACGTAAATCGTCAATCCCTTCGCCAACCCCAATAAAGCGGATCGGAATTTCAAACTGATCGGCCAGCGCAAAAATAACGCCGCCTTTCGCCGTGCCATCCAGCTTGGTTAATGTGATCCCAGTCACCGGGGCCACTTCACTAAAGAGTTTGGCTTGGCTGATGGCGTTTTGCCCAGTAGCGGCATCTAACGTCAGCATCACTTCATGCGGCGCTGATTGATCAATTTTTTTCATGACGCGCACAATTTTACGCAACTCTTCCATGAGGTTGCTCTTGTTTTGCAAGCGACCAGCGGTATCGGCGATCACCACATCCACGCCACGTGCTTTGGCGGCCTCAATCGCATCATAAATCACTGATGCGCTGTCTGCGCCAGTGTGCTGCGCAATTACTGGTACGTTGTTACGCTCGCCCCACACCTGCAACTGCTCAACAGCCGCAGCACGAAAAGTATCGCCCGCCGCTAAGATCACTTTTTTACCTTGAGCTTGAAACTGTTTGGCCAACTTACCTATCGTGGTCGTTTTGCCTACGCCGTTGACGCCGACCATTAAAATAACGTAGGGCGTTTTTTGGCTATCGATCACTAACGGTTGCTCTACTTTGGCCAAAATGTCGGCCATTTCGTCTTTCAATAAACCGTAGAGTGCCTCTCCATCTTTCAACGCGTGGCGAGAGGCTTTTTCTGTCAGATTACTGATGATTTTGAGTGTGGTTTCCATCCCAACATCGGCAATCAGCAGTTGCTCTTCCAGCTCTTCAAACAGCTCATCATCAATTTTCTTACCTTTAAACAGACCAAAGAAACCCGCACCAATATTGGCTTTGGTTCGGCTAAGGCTGCGTTTTAAGCGTGCGAAAAAACTCTCGCTGGGTTTTTCTTGCTCTTGAATTCGTGCTTCTGCTTCTGCTTCTGCTTCTGCTTCTGCTTCTGCTTCTGCTTCTGCTAGCGCAGTGTGTGGCTCTTCGATGGGTTGAGCAACTGCCGTCGTTTCTTGTTCTTGCTCAGCATCAACTGGTTCGACAAGCGTAGATGGCTCAAGCACTTGTTCTGTTTCGCTGGTTGATTTACTTGATTCTTCGTCACCAAAACCGAGCCAAGAGAGTAATCCACGTTTCTTTTTTTCCGTCATCTGGGGATATCCTAGATCTACCTAACTAACTACGACCCTTTTCTTGAAGGATTATCCCTCGTAAGAAAAAGAAAAATGACAAAGCAGTGAAAACTTTCCAATTAGATTGGTAAACTTTGTCATTATTGAAATTCAATGGCTATACCAAACCCGTTTCGGGTTGGCAGATTGGGTATAGTATCACTTTATTAGCGGTCAAAAAATCTATGGTAAGACGTCGCCAACAAAACTCATCACAAAATAAGCCTTCAACGGGCTTTGTTCGCATTATTAGTGGCTTATGGAGAGGTCGTAAACTGCCTGTTCATGATGCCCAAGGTCTGCGTCCCACGACGGATCGCGTCAAAGAAACTCTTTTTAACTGGTTAGCACAGGAGATCCCTGGTGCACACTGCTTAGATTTATTTGCAGGCTCTGGCAGCCTTGGGTTTGAAGCCGCCTCAAGGCAAGCAGAATCCGTGACGCTGATTGAACTCAACCCGACGGCATTCAAACAGCTTGAACACAATATTGGTGCGCTCAACGCGACCAACTTACGAGCGATAAATAGTGATGCGCTGGCCTTTCTCAAGCAGCAAGGGACGCCTCACCACGTAGTGTTCATCGACCCGCCTTTTCGCCAAGGCTTATTAAGCGAAGCCGTCTCGCTTTTAGAACAAAATGGCTGGCTTGCTGATGAAGCGCTGATTTATATTGAGACGGAAAAAGAATTGGCGCTAGAAGGCATCCCTGCTAATTGGCATCTGCACCGTGAGAAAAACGCAGGCCAAGTCAGTTATCGACTATTTGAGAGGAGCTCGGAATGAGAGTGTTACTGGTACTTGCAAAAGCGGCGATTGCTTTTGTTTGGTTGATTCTATTACTGAATATCTTCATGCCGTTCCCCGGTAAAGCGGCGATTGCACTTTATATTATGACGGCATTTTTGTTCATTATGCACGGGCTACAAATGCTGATTTTTATCGGTGCGTTTGGTGACAAGATCAGCATGAGCCGTTGGGAAAAATGGTCGATTCTGGTATTTGGAGTCTTCGCGCTGCTCGATATCCGCCGCAAACACATGACGTAAGTTAACGGCATAAAGAAAGCAACATAGGAAAAGCCGCTTCAAGTTCACACGATAGGCGGCTTTTTTATCCCCGAATCACAGCCCCATATAGCTTTTTACGCCATTTAAGAACATTTGCGTTGAGATCATAACTAGCAATAATCCCATCAAACGCTCGACCGCTTTTAAACCGCGTTCACCCAGCACTTTGTGGAAGAAACCGTAGAACATCAAAATGATGAAAGTGGCGCCCCACGCGAGCAGTACAGAGGCTGACAGCTCAAGGAGTTTGTCAGGGTGCTGAGTCGAAAGAAGCAGTAAGGCCGCAATCACTGAAGGACCCGCGATCATCGGAATTGCCATCGGTACGATAAAGGGCTCTTCCCCCGCAGCTAATCCAGTAATGCTACCTGCACTAGGGAAAATCATTTTAATCGAGATGATGAAGAGAATGATACCGCCAGAAATGCTGAGAGTTTCCGGTTGCACGTGCAAAAAACCCATGATGTTTTTGCCAGCAAACAAGAACAGCATCAAAATGATCAACGCAAAACAAAGTTCGCGCACAAGCACAACACGGCGACGTTTGGGATCAAGGTGTTTTAAGATGGAGAGCATGACCGGCAGGTTGCCAAGCGGGTCCATGATCAAAAAAAGCATGGTCGCCGCCGATAAAATATCCATCTCTCACTACTCACATCGATTTAAAGTGGCAGCAGTATATCAGCCCAGTCATGAGATTTCGATGCTCCTGAAAGTAACGATATAGATGACGCGATAATGTTTACAAGGCCACCGAGGCAGAGATTAACGCTTGCGCTAATAAATAGCTGCCAGAAATAAGATAGCGCCCACAAGGCAATGGCCTGCGGTAATCGTGAATGGCTAACAAACTGGCCGAGAGCATCAGCACCAGACAGCCAACAAACCCGGCAAAGGCAGGCACTGTTTGCGTCTGCAGCCACAACTCTCCCGCCGCCCACGCCAACTGAACTAACATCATACCCATAATGGTTACGGGAAAGATCAAGGTGTCAATTTGCGGCAGCAATAGGAAAAAAGCCACAATACTGGTCGCAATCAAAAGGGCAGGTAGCCACCACACCATAGTGTCAGAAAGTTGCGCCCAGAAGGCTTTACTGTACATCAACTGTGCGACAAGAAAGCTAGCAAAACAGAGTTTTGAGTAGCGTTGCAACAGATGCAATGTGTCCGCGATTGCGGAAATAAGCAGACCGAGCGTGACCCATAAGATAGGAGAAGTGAGCTGCGTGGTATGGTTTAGAACTATCGCCACCAATAACAGCATACTGAGTGTTTTAAACATTACCGCTTGCTTGATTTTGTTACTTTCAACAGCCGAAATACTAATGAATCCAGACAAAGCAACGGAGAGCCAACTCCACATCTCATTTCCCCTTTAAAAATCTGCGGTCAGTGTAGGCATGTCATCATTGAAGTCCAGCAGATGAACGCAAAAATTGGATCTTGCTAGCGAATCGGAACGTTGGCTTTATTCAACAACAAAGAGTGGCGAAAACAATCAAAGCTCACTCTTTGCTCACTAACCCTCACTTTCAATCACCACAATGACACCCAGAGATATTCCTCTCATTTACAATACACAAACAAAGAAAAACCAACAAAAAACGACACTAAAACAGAAATTATAAAAATAAAAATAAAAATAAAAACAATGAATTAGACAAAAAACCAAAAGAAAAACCAGAACTTAAAGCCTCTAATAAAAAAACAGCAACAACTGACTTACTAACTAGCAAAAAAACTGGTTTAACCAATTTTATTGGCGAGAACATCTCATTATTAAATTAATTTTTCTCGAAAAATGAGAATTCACCAAACTCTGACAATGATAAGCCACCTAAGATAGTAAAACCAAAAAAAACCATACAAGCAACATCACATTAACCTAATAAAATTAAACAAATTCAACGAATTAAATAAATACAGATTAAAACAACACCAAGAAGAACATTATATAAACACACCAAAACAAGCACTAAACATTGCCAATATTCCCTGAATATGATTATGTTAAGGTGTTATTTTGGATACTTCATCAAATTGAGGTTGATCAACTAAACAAAGTAGTGCTATTCTCATATTCATAGAATGAAACCACAGAATAAAGGAGCAGTGTTATGATTTCTTCATCTCAAAAACAGGGACTTGTAATGATCGCGGTTATCGTAGGCCTAATGACACTGCCAATGATGTACTAAGTATCTAATTCCCAATAAAAAAAGAGGACACTTTCGTGTCCTCTTTTTTTATCTAACGATTGAGTAAAACAACCTAATACCATTTATGGCATTGTGACGTGTTTCGATAGGGCTTCCCAATGAAGATAGTAAAAAAGAAGCGCCGCTAACGTGATTAAGGTCATTAATGAAATGGCTACGCGCCAAATAAAGCGACCGCTGCGCGGAGTCAGCTCCTTCTCACATTCATCACACACACGAAGAAATGCTTTGCGATCTTCTAACTGATAGTTATCTTCATGCACAACTTTGTTACGAATAGTGGCAATGAACCTCAGCTTGCCCACCACATCATGTGGTAAACGCTCTTCACAGCTAGTCACCAATTGATGTAACCCCTTCCCCTCAGCGTGATATTGCTCTCTCAACAAGCTTTCCAATCGACGCGTTCGCAAAACCACTTTCTCAATATCTGACATTATCGCCCTCCTGTGCCAACTCTGGTGGCGCTCCATCTATTTTTATCATACTTCCCCACGAGATAGTTGAGCATTTTTGCTCGCTAACCTGCCGAGGAAATGTGATATCCGCCGGAAAAAAAACCGTCAAACCAATCAAACTCACGCTTTAGTAGCAAGCAACACTCCTTTGCCATATGTTGCACGCTAAAATGTCGCCTTCATCGCTAAGGAGTTCACCATGCCGCTTTCATTACTTATCGTTGTCGCTTTGTTAGTTATCTCTGCTATTTGGGTATTTAGCTATTTCTATCGTCGCCATGTACAAGGCGAAAACGCCCCCGAACGCACTGCTAATGTCACGATTATCGACAAGCAAGCCATCGTCATCCCTCATGCTCGTCCTGGGGAAGAGGATCAGGAGTTCTGGATTTACGTCCAAAAAGGCAAACTTGGCCCAAAGCGGGAATTTCAAGTCGGCGTGCATTATTACCATGCACTTAACCCAGGCGACCAAGGAATGCTGACTTATTGCGGACACAAGTTTCTACACTTTGCACTCAAACGTTAAGGTAATAACCAACGTGTTTTTGCAGAGCGAGCAACCCATATACTCACCACCAGTGATCCTGCGCCGCTTACGAGAATCCATAACGGGATCACCCATGCGGGATTCCCTTGATCCCACCCATACTCTTTTACAGGCCATAGAAAGATGGGATGTAATAAATAGATGCCTAAGCTGTGCTGGCTTATCACACTTACGACTTGCTTAGCACGAGCGGGCAATCTCTCAGCAAAATATCGACACACTATAAATATCATGCTGGCGGCTAACACAACGTTCAGTGTTTTATAAGAGAGCCAGCGACCAATCGTATACTCACCCGCTGCGACACTGTGGCTGACCACCATCCATACCGTCGTCAATAGTGCCAGACAGCCAAGCAGAATCGCCATACATAGCGTTACTCGGTTGAGTGGCACCTTCTGATAAAGCAAGTAACCCAACGGTAAATAACCAGCAAACAGCCATAGCTCATTGCTCCAAGGGCCATCAATACCACATAAAAATAAGGTGGTCGTCAGCAGCCACACGGCAACTAATGCGTACAGCGCTTTATCATCAACTCTTCGGACCAGCAGTTGTAGAAAAGGGATCACAAAATAAAGTGGGATAAAGTAATAAAAAAAACCTAAATGGTAATACGTTGCGTGGTGCGTACTGTTACTCAGCACCGCCTTTGCAACTTGCCCATCAAATCCACTCGCACTCCAGCCGGACAAATAAGTATAGAAGAGCGACCAAACGATAAATGGCAGCAAAACTTTGCCAAGACGTCGCTGAACATAATAACGCGCATCAAAAGGGCGACGATCACTGAGCATTAAGGCTCCAGTGATCAATATAAAGACTGGCACAGCCCAACGGCTTACACTATTGATGCCAACCGCAACCACCCACTGCTCAAAAGGAATATCGCCGAGTTGCTGCCGATAGGGGGCCAACACATGAATACCGATCACCGCTACAGCCGCCAAACAGCGCAATAAATCAAAAAAAATAACTCGTTTGGTCATAGTGCCTATCCACAGTGTTTTAAGGTTTCTACTATAAAGTTGAAATAGTTGGCTATGTAATCCGCAAGTCAGTTATCGGTAAAGGATCACTAATGCCATTATAATTAATAGCTAATACCTATCGAATAAATCAATCAAAACGAATTTATTTTGTTCACTTCAAGGTGCAATCTAATGCTTAACAAGAGAAATCACTTATCCATGACAACGAGGTGAACACATGACAACAAATTTGATCGGTTTAGATACCAACCAAAGCCAACAACTTGCACAAGCGTTAAACCAATTATTGGCTAACTACCAAGTGTTTTATATGAATACTCGTGGTTACCATTGGAATATCAAAGGAAAAGAGTTCTTTGAACTGCACGCAAAATTTGAAGAGATTTACACTGACATACAGGTCAAAATTGATGAGTTAGCGGAACGAGTTTTGACTTTAGGTTATCAACCGTTGCATAGCTTCAGCGCCTATTTAGCAACAGCACAAGTGTCAGAACACACTAACGCAACTAATGGTCAAGAAACCATGCAAGGATTGGTTAAGGGATTCAGTGTATTGATCCACCAGCAACGAGAAATTCTTGAAATTGCGACGCAGGCGGGAGATGAAGGCACTTCAGCACTGATGAGTGACTACATCCGCGAACAAGAGAAACTGGTATGGATGCTGAATGCTTGGCTGCAATAAACCCTAAGTTTGGGCAAACCGCCGTCGCTCATGACGGCGGTTTTTATATTCGCACGAAATTTATTACAGCAAACGATGAATATCTTGACTCCAGCGCTGCGCCGCCGAAAGCTCATCACTGACTTGATTTAATTCAAGCCCTAGCAGATCACAATGGCTTTCCACTCCTTGCCAGTCCGCTTGCTCAAAACACTCCTCAAGTGCCAACAGCTCGCCAATGGGTCCTTCACGCTTTTGCAATGCTAGTTTGACTACGTCACACAAGGGTAACTGCGCAACCAGCTCTTCAATTGAAATATCCAGTAAGGCATCTAACACAGAAAAAAGACCAATTAAAAAAGCTTGCTCGCGATGTTGACGAAATGAAGGATGCCCAGACATTAATTGGCAAAATTGAGCACGTTGCAAAGAGAGGTTATACAACTCTTTCGGCTTTTTAGCTGAGACAAATGAAGCAACGGCTAGTGATACAAAGGTTTTGAGTTTATCTTGACCAAGATAGACCAAGGCTTGACGAAAAGAGGAAATCGGCACGGATAAGCGATCAGACATAGTGTTGACGAATCTGAGCAACTTGTATGAGAGCGCTACATCTTGCGCGACAATGTATTCAATCCGTTCAAAATCAGCATTTGGCTTACAAACTTCTCGAAACAGCTCCAAGGCGATAATCTGCTCTGGTCCAACATAACGCTGCTTGATCATTTCTGGTTTACTAAAGAAATAACCTTGGAAAAAGCTAAAACCGGCATTACGTGTCACGGTGAACTGGTGATCCGTTTCAACTCGTTCCGCTAAATAACGACGCTTACTGCCTTCCGCTAAACGCTGACGTACAAACTCGCAAGCGTGATCTAAGCCCAGCGCCATAATATCGAGCTTGACGATGTGCACATAACTCAGAAAGCGTTCCCATTCTGGCGCATACACAAAGTCATCCAGCGCCACCAGATAGCCACGCCGATACAACTCTTTAATCGCCTCAAGCAGTTCATCCGTCGGCTCACAGGTTTCGAGCACTTCCACCACAATTTGTTCTCGCGGCAACGTTAAAGGCAGACGGCGAATTAAACTCTTGTAGGGAAAATTAATAAAACAACGTGATTTGGGAATATTGGGATTGATCCCCACCGCAAGAAAGTTTTCGACGATCAAGCGATACGTGGCTCGATTCGACTCAATGTGCGCTGGAAACGCGTTTTTTTCCCCATCACGAAAGAGCAATTCATAGCCAAGCGTATGCTGCTTGGCATTTAAGATCGGTTGTCGTGCGACATAAGAATAATGCATTAGTGATTAACAACTAATAATTGAGACATAGCCATCTTAGGACTTCGCCACTGCCAGTAGCGCTCCACAACCAATAAACATCGAGCCAAATACTCGGTTAATCTTACTCATGACACTCTCTGAACGAATAAAGCGCCCCATTCGTGCGGCTAAGGAGGTGTAACCAAGCATCACAATCGAATCAATGGTTACCGTGGTCACGCCTAACACCAACAATTGAATGAACTGATCTTGGGTTGGGTCAATAAATTGTGGAAAAAGCGCCACCAGAAAGACGATGGATTTAGGATTTGTCAGGTTGATCAACACCGCTCGACGCAATAAAGACCAACTCGTTTGCATTTGAGCCGTTGCATTGGTCATCATACTTGAACGATCACGCCATTTTTGAACACCTAACCACACCAGATACGCAGCACCAACCCACTTAATCACACTAAATGCCATGGCTGATTGTGCCACTAAGGCACCAATTCCGGCTCCCACCAACATGATGTGAAAAGCCAAACCCAATTGTAAACCCACAATCGCGGCTAGTGATTTACGTGTACCGTAGCTAAGGCCATTGCTGATGGAATTGACCGTACCTGAACCCGGCGCCAAACTAAACAGTATCGCGGTCACCACATAGGCAAGCCAAACATGAGTATCCATTGCAATTCCTCTCAACTAGACTAATCTAGCCTAAAAATGAACTATTCCTCGAATCTGTCCAATAAGAATAATCTATGAATCAGACGAGTCCAAACTCCCCACCTTATACTCAAGAGTCTTTCTTTGAGCAAGTGATCAATACCACGATTGCCGATTTCTGGCACTCCAGAGAAGAAGGTTTTATCAAATCTGCTGATAAAACAAAACTTTATTGGTGCAAACTTACCTCGCCTCAACACTCAAAGGCGATCTTCGTCGTCAACGGAAGAATTGAATCTTGCTGGAAATATCAGGAGCTATTTTATGATTTTTTCCAACAAGGTTATGATATTTATTCTTTTGATCACCGTGGCCAAGGGCTTTCTGATCGATTAATCGACGATCCACAAATCGGCCATGTCGGTGAATTTGATGACTACATTTTAGACATGCAGCGTGTCATTGAGCACTTTGACTTAAGCCATTATGCACAACGTTTTCTCGTCGCCCACTCGATGGGCGGTGCCATTGCGACCCGGTATGTACAAACATACCCTCAACACCCATTTGCGGCTATGGTGCTCAGCGCGCCAATGTTTGGTGTCAACATGCCATGGCAATTACGTCCTATCGCCATGACACTGAGCCAAGTGCTGACGGCGATGTATAGCAAACCAACCTATGCGCCAGGCTATCAAGCCTATTCGGCAAAGCCTTTTGAGATTAACCCATTAAGTCAAAGTCAGGTGCGTTACCAATGGTTTCGAGACCTGTACCAACGCAAACCCGAATTGCAAGTCGGCGGCCCTAGCACGTGCTGGGTATGGCAAGGGCTCATGGCAGCGAAGCTGTGTCAAATGATGACTCGTCAAGTGAAGTTACCAACACTCATCTTGCAAGCAGGGCAGGATGAGATTGTCAGTAATGCGGATCAAATTCGCTTTGTCACTAAGCTGGCGAAAACCAATCCATTTAGCAAGCTGGTTATCATTGAAGGAGCAAAGCATGAGCTCTTTTTTGAAAAGGATTGCTATCGAAACCAAGCACTTGATGAGCTATTTAAGCAATTCCAATCTCTTGAGAACACGGTTTAATCACGGTGTTAGAACTGAGCAAATAGAGGAAATTTCAATTGAGAGTTTTACCCTCTTTTTCCTCTTTAAGATGGCGTAAACTAAGCCACACCAAAGTTTCTCCACCATCTGCGATCTGCAAACCAAATCGACCATGATAATGAGGGTTTTATGACCACCGAATGTAAAGAGCACGCGATTCATATCGTGGCGTCCGATCTCGACGGTACACTACTTGCGCCAAACCACCAATTGAGCGAATTCACCAAGCAAACGCTACAAGCACTTCACCAAAAAGGCTTTACTTTCATCTTCGCTACCGGTCGCCATCACGTTGATGTGGCGGGTATTCGCCAGTTAGCGGGCATTCCAGCCTACATGATTACTTCCAATGGTGCGCGCGTTCACGATCAACATGACAACCTGATGTACAGTAAAAATGTACCGCAAGAATTGGTACAGCCCGTCATTGATGTGTTTAAGCAAAACCCTGATATTTTTGTTCACATCTATCAAGATGAATCGTGGTTATTGAATAAAGAAGATGAAACGCTGCGTGATTTCCACGAAGAATCCGGCTTTAGCTACCAAGTATTTGATGTCAATAACGCACCTACCGAGGGCGTCGCCAAAATATTCTTCACCCACCCAGCGCAAGATCATGAGTTATTAGCTCAGTTTGAAGAACGCTTAAACGATATTTTTGGCGACAAACTGAACGTCGCCTTCTCAACACCTTGGTGTTTGGAAGTGATGGCAGCAGAAGTGTCGAAAGGGGATGCGCTCAAAGCCGTTGCAGAATCATTAAACCTGACCCTAGATAACTGTATTGCGTTTGGCGATGGTATGAACGATGTGGAAATGCTGTCGATGGCTGGTAAAGGCTTGGTGATGGGCACATCGCATCAAAAAGTGTTCAATGCACTGCCGAATAACACAGTGATTGGTAGCAATGCAGAAGACGCCGTGGCTCACTATTTGCGTGAACATTTATTGTAACAGCAGCCTGCAGTAACGAGCGGTCACAAAACACAGCGCCATTTGAGCGCTGTGTTTTTGTTCATAACGGCTTCACGATTTATCTCTGATTCTTGTCCGCGGGTTGTTAAATTCACACCCATCAGTTCAATTTGCCAGCGCCTTTGTGCCATAATCTAGCCTCGTTGCATTGCCCAAAAAGAGTCTGCTATGAAAGTGCTTCACTGTTCCGCGCTGTTATTGACCACGTTAATGCTGCAAGCCTGTGCGACACACAACGCATCACTGCCACCAGCCGTACCGATGGCGAGTTTGGATAAACCCAGTTCAATCAAAGCACAGCCCTTTATTATGCGTGGAGAAGTCGTGGTAGGTCATGAGGCGCAAACCTTTACACCTTGTGGTAGCAATCAACAATATTGGCTAGCACTGACACCACAGCAGACTCAGCAAGCCTTGAGTTTGGCTCGCTCGCCTTATCAGCCTTTGTATGGCGAACTCATTGGTACTTTATCAGCGCCAAGCCGCACAGGCTTCGATGCCGATTCCAGCGCACGTTTCAACGTGACCAGCATCAATATGCTCAGTGCTGAAAATCCTAAACGCTGCAATCAACCACTCAAACCGACACGCGCTTTTGGCAACGAACCGTCATGGTCCATCCACTTTGAAGGGAAAAACCTTAACTTTCAAACCATCAGCGGTGAAACTCAAACATTCGCTATCACAAAAAGTCAGCTATCCGAAACCAAGCGCGAGTACCAAATGAATCAAGGTTCGCTGCTCCTCACACAAAAAATGTGCAGTGACGGGATGAGTGACTCGCTGTACGGCTGGAGTTCCACCTTAAAGGTCGGTGAGAAAAGCTATCAGGGGTGTGCCACCTTAGGTAATAGTGATGCGACGCTTCCATGGGTTGGGGCTTATCATGCTACTTCGACCCAAAATAGGGATTTCACGATTCGTTTGCAACTGAATGCGGATCATACTGCTAGCACTCATTATGACTACAACGATGGTCAGCCATCGACCGTTGAAAAGGGGTTTTGGCAACCATTAAACCTAAATCAGATCCAAGTTGTCATGACGCGCCACCAGCAACAATATCTGCTTTCTGAACGTATCTTTACTCGCACTGGTTACCAACTGAAAGCAGAAAAAGAGAAGGTGGGCGATGTTCTCTACCCTATCGCCAATGGCGGTTTAACGTTATTTTCTGAAAATATCGAGACACCATAAGTGACCAGACCGTGCCCTTGCCCAGTTTGCCATTTTAGCTATCAATGCCTCTGTTCACTGCAACCAACACTGGATAGCCAACTGCGCATTGCACTACTAATGCATGAAAATGAACCGCATCGAGCGACCAATACTGGCAAACTGCTGCTGCGTAGCTTGCCCAATTCCTCAGTGTACATCTGGGACCGAGTCTCTACGGCGAAATCATTACAAAAGAGAATTCTGGATGAGAAGTTAAACGCTGTGGTTATTTTCCCTTCGACGCGCAGTCAATCGCTCACCGAATACCAATCTCTCTCAACGTCTGACACTCAGGAAATCGTGTTTATTATCCTGGATGGGACATGGCAAGAAGCCAAGAAGATGCTCAATAAGAGCCCTTGGTTATCCGATTTACCGCAGCTACACCTCACCCCAAATCAAATCTCTCAGTATGGATTAAGGCGAAATCAAGATGCTGGTCATTTATGCACGTTAGAAGTGGGCGTTGAGCTGCTCAACTCTCTTGGAGAACCAAATAACGCGAGAGAGTTACGCGCGTTTTTTACTTACTATCTCAAGGCTTTTCAAGCGGATAAAAGCGGTCACGCCCTAAAGCTGCAGTAATGAATCCAGTTGATGGATTTCAATATCAGGCAAAACTTTGGCCTTACGACTGGCGAGCAAGGTTTGGCCTTGATCGTTATACCAACAGGCTTGGAAACCATTGCTTTTTGCGCCTTGCACATCGGTTATCAGATGATCACCAACGTGTAAAATCGAGGCTGCAGGTAGCTGTAATGCAGCCTGCGCTTTGTCAAAAAGATCCGGATACGGCTTGGCCAAGCCATCGGGACCCGCTTTAAAAATTTGTTGAAAATAATGCCCCAAGCCAATTTTGTGCGGGTCAACATTGCCGTTGGTAATCGCCACTAACGGCATGCGCTTTGCCAGTTCGGTCATCACGCGGTGCGTCTTCTCTGGCACCGTGATTAAGTGACGTAACCGCAACACTTCTTCAATGGCATTCTGCGCAGCCTGTAAAGCAAGTTGCGGCGAATAGCCTAACTGAATTAAGCCTTGTTCTATCTGCTTAAATCGCCACTGAGTGACATCATGGCCGAGCAGTGGCTCTTGCAGCGCCAGTTGCTGTTTAAGTTGCTGCCACCAACTTATCGGACGCGTCGCGGAAAGCGGATGATGAGTGTGCAGCCACACGACCATTTGCTGCTCAACATGACGGATCACTGGATGGTTGTCATACAGCGTGTCGTCCAAATCAAAGCTCATCGCTCTAATGGGGCCGATATTGCGATAAAAGTGCATGCGTTACTCGCTCTGTTTCTTTTTACGTGCTCTTGGGTGCGCTTGGTCATAGGCCTGCGCAAGATGTTGAAAGTCCAAATGAGTATAGATTTGCGTCGTCGAAATGTTCTCATGACCCAGCAACTCTTGCACAGCACGTAAATTATTGCTCGATTCAAGCATGTGAGTCGCAAAAGAGTGGCGCAGTTTATGTGGGCTAATATGGCTAGCCACCGCCTGCTTTTGCCCCCACTCGGCCATGCGTTTTTGTACGTTGCGATGCGAAATACGAACACCCAGCTTTGAAACAAACAAGCTTTGCTCATCAGCGTTCGCAAACTGCGTCCGTATTTTCAACCAATGCGCCACCCATTCTTTGGCTTGGCCAGCAAAAGGCACCTTACGTTCTTTATCCCCTTTACCCACCACTCGAATCTCGCCGCGGCTAAAGCTCAGGTCTTTTACGTTAATGCTGACGAGCTCCGCTAAACGCAACCCAGCACCATACATCAATTCCATCATGGCTCGATCGCGCACTGATAGCGGATCATCATCCTTGACTTCGAGTAGTTGTGCGACTTCATCCACATCTAAGTTTTTCGGTAACGGGCGTTTTTTACGCGGTGCTGCAACGCCTTTGGCCGGGTTAGCTGTCAATTCACCACGCAAGATCAAGAAATCAAAAAAACTGCGCAATGAAGAGAGACGCGTCGCTAAACTGCTGGCTTTCATCCCTTCACGCATCCCTTTGCTCGCCAGCTGTCGCACCCAAGCGGCATCGACTTGTTGCCATTGATTCAGCCCCATCTGCACCAAATGCTGCGCCATGGTTTCCAGCTGTTGTTTGTAATTGCGTTGGGTGTGCAAGCTCAACCCTTTCTCGCTCCGCAGATATTCATAGAAGCGAGTTAAGGGCTGCTGTAAGCCGTTAGGCAGAGGTGTGGCTGATTCGGTCATGCTCAATCGGTTGCCAAGATAGAGTCTCAATTAAATGAGAGAGAACTAACGCCAAATGACGTAAAAAGAGGGTATCCATACTCGGTTGAAAATGGCCGCCATCTTCACTTGCAAACGCTAATACGCCTTGTGATGAGCGCTTACCTAATGGTAGCACCACATACGAACCCATTTCTGGCACAGCGGTTTGTTCACCAAATAACGCTTGGCGATCCAACTTTTTCATACGCCCTAAATAAGCATTTTTGCCATTAAAATGGTTAGTTGAAAAACGCTGCCATTGCTCTTGGGTCAATTGATAATCGGTTTCAGGCGAGGCCAGTAAACGAATATACGCTACCAAACCTAAGGTTTGCGCTTTGTTTTCTATTGCCTTGCATACTTGCGGCATTGAATGACATTTTAAGATCTGCTCTTGCAGATCCATAAATTCGTGGAAAGTGCGGTCATTATTGGCCGCTAATGACATAAAGGCGGTGATCTCTTCCTCTAACTCCTCAATTCTCTGGCGCTGACGATTCAGTTGTACATGCACCAAAGAGACCGCACCTTGTTGATGGTGCGGCAAGGAGAGCCTGTCAACCAGCTCTAAACGCTGGAGGAAAAAATCTGGGTGATCTCGTAAATATTCAGCCACAACTTCGGCTGTGAGTGCATCCGCTTCAACGTGTGACAAAATGATTCCTTATCTTACTTAACCCTAACAAGAGACTTGACCATCAAACACATGAGTCGCAGGGCCTGTCATATAGAGTGGCTTACCCGGCCCTTGCCAGTGGATCTCTAACGAGCCACCAGGTAAGTGTACTGTCACCTCTTCCGCCAATAACCCTTGAAGAATACCAACGGCAACCGCGCCACACGCGCCACTGCCACACGCTTGAGTTTCACCCGCGCCACGTTCATAAACACGTAGCTTCACTTCATTTCGATTCAGCACTTGCATGAAGCCTGCGTTAACACGCTCTGGAAAACGCTCATGAGATTCAAGCAGTGGACCCAAAATTTCAACCTCAGCGGTTGTCACATCCTCCACCACTGTCACCACATGCGGATTGCCCATACTCACCGCCCCGCAGAACAAGGTTTTCTCTTCAACGCGCATGATGTAAGTTTTCTCTGCCTGTTTGGCTCGAAATGGAATCTTATTAGGCTCAAATTCTGGTATGCCCATGTTGACGGTGATTTGATCATCCTCTTCAACATTTAAAACCATTTTGCCTTTTTTAGTCGTGACTCCAATGCTGTACTTATTGGTCAGCCCTTTCATCCGCACAAAGCGAGCAAAGCAACGTGCGCCGTTGCCACACTGTTCGACTTCGCTGCCATCGGCATTAAAAATACGGTAGTGAAAATCACTTTCCGGATCATACGGCGCTTCAACCACTAATAGCTGATCAAACCCCACGCCAGTATGACGATCCGCCAAGCGGCGGATCAAATCAGGGGAGAAGAAGACGTTTTGTGTAATGCAATCAACGACCATGAAGTCATTACCCAAACCGTGCATTTTAGAAAAATGGAAATGCATAATGCTTCAATTTACTCCGGCAGAATACGCTCTAATGCCCATAGGCTCGATAGTGCTTCACGCTGACGAACAAGGTGGGTTTGTGCACCATCCACCATCACTTCCGCCACGCGAGTACGTGTATTATAGTTCGAAGACATCACAAAACCGTAAGCTCCTGCTGAGCGAACCGCCAGTAGATCTCCCTCATCCAAGACCAATGAACGATCTTTACCCAAGAAGTCACCGGTTTCACAAATAGGCCCAACCAAGTCATAGGTTAGCGCTTCACCTTGGCGCGGCACAACAGGAACAATATCTTGCCAAGCTTGATAAAGCGCTGGGCGCATCAAATCGTTCATCGCCGCATCAATAATGGCAAAATTTTTGTGTTCGGTATGTTTGAGAAACTCTACTTTCGTCAACAACACGCCCGCGTTAGCCGCAATAGCACGTCCCGGTTCAAAAATCAGTTCGAGATCTTGATGGTTACTCAAACGCGCCAACAAGGCTTTGGCATAATCGGAAGGCTGCGGGGGTAACTCATCGCGATACACCACACCTAAACCACCACCAACATCCAAATGTTTAATGGTGATCCCTTCCTCTTTAAGCTGATCAATTAACGCAAGTAAGCGATCGGTTGCATCAATAAAAGGGGCAATGGCGGTCAGTTGAGAGCCAATGTGGCAATCAATACCGTGAATGCTGAGATTCTCTAGGCTTTGTGCCAAGCGATAAACATCCAGTGCACGGTCAAAAGCAATACCAAACTTATTGTCACGCAAACCGGTTGAAATATAAGGGTGGGTTTGTGCATCCACATCAGGGTTGATGCGCAGTGAAATCGGTGCTTTCACACCCAGCTCGCCAGCCACTTTATTTAAACGTGCTAATTCAGGCTCTGATTCAACGTTAAAGCATTTAATCTTGAGCTCCAACGCGCGTTTCATTTCCGCTTCCGTTTTACCTACGCCAGAAAATACCACTTTCGCCGGGTCACCACCCGCCACCACAACACGCTCTAGCTCTCCTGCCGAAACAATATCAAAACCTGACCCTAAACGCGCCAACGTGTTTAATACGCCTAAGTTTGAGTTAGCCTTCACCGCATAACACACCAGATGAGGGTGTTCGCCTACCGACTTATCAAAAGCATGCCAGTGACGCTCTAAAGTAGCGCGAGAATAGACATACAAAGGCGTGCCGTATTGCTCAGCCAACTCTGTTAATGCGACATTTTCAGCCCAAAGCTGACCATCGTCCTGATAATTGAAGTAATCCAAAATTCGTTTCCTTTAAGCTAAATCAATGACTATGGCTGAGGTTGTTCACTCTGCTCAGGCTCTGCTGGCATGTATAACGGCCCGGTTTGACCACACCCTGCGAGAGCAAGGAGTGACAACATAAAAAGTGCAGCGATTGATTTTTTCATTTTGCATGTCGTGATTATTGAGTCAATGCCCCCTATAATCGCACCACAATCAGGAAAAGCAATAGGATAGACAGGATGAACGATACTGAATTTCACCAACTTGTCGATGAGCAGCTAGAAATCATTGAACAAGCGATAGACAACGCAGGTGCCGACATTGATTACGAAACCTCAGGCAATGTGATGACGTTAGAATTTGATGACCGCAGCCAAATTATTATTAACCGCCAAGAGCCAATGCATGAAATTTGGCTGGCATCAAAGTCAGGCGGTTTCCATTTCAAACTGATCGACCAAAACTGGATTTGTTCAAAAACAGGGCTGGAATTGATTGCGATGGTGAAACAAGAATGTGAAAAACACGCTGGCGAAACGATCGACTGGGTGTAAAGCAACAACGCCAAGTGACAGATGTGTGACTTGGCGCTACCGAACTAAGCGTTGACCGCTTTTGAAGGACGAGAATAGAGCGCGGAATCGTTACGATAAGGGACAATATAGCTTTCCCCTTCTTCTGGGTGGACGATTTGATAATACTGCGGCAGATTGAAGTTAATAAGTTTAGCGGAGAGTGGGTTACCGTCGCGCACTGAGGTATAAAAGCTGTTGACGTTAGTGATCATCTCATCTTTTTCGCCGCTGAACTGGTGATAGACTTCAATTTGGTTCGACTCATCCAACACATAAATGTTGAAGCCTTTATCGGTATCTTCAAAGAAAAACTGCACTAAGCCTTCACTAGCAAAACCATCGACGATTTCCGGCAGTTGATAATCTTGATCGCGATCGAGCATTAACAGCGGTGAACCTTTCAATTTGTTGGTTGAAATACTGCGGTAAAAATCTACCGAATTTTCCAACTTCTGTACCGAAACCCCTCGCCGCTCAAAAAACAGACCATACATTTGATCGCCAATGCGTAACGCTTTAAAACGGCGACGTTTCTCTTGCTCTACCGGTTTCAAACGCAAATCGATACATTCCGCCAGCAACTGGTACACCATGTTGCGCATCACGCCACGCAGACTTTTGCTGTAACAAAATACATCGACAGACTCTGGCGGTAGCGCATCTTGGTGCATTTTGCCAAGCACGGTTTTCAACGCGTCGAGCATCGCCGTTTCGCCAGTAAAATGGAGAGTCCGTACTTCATGCCACGAGTTGCGATACACTAAATCGACACTACCGACTAAGCTTTTTTGCTCAGATCCGAAACTGAAAATATCTATATTTTTCAAATCAATTTTGAGCGATTTACCGCTTAATTCCGCGGTAGGATCATTTTCAAAGTTGATGAACATCGCCAGCTGGCTGATTTCACAAGGGCTTGCTAGAGCCTGCATGGTCGGCCGCCGCTTACGCAACGAGAAGGTATTACGCAAATCGCTGACCATTTGATAGAACTTATCAATATCCAACTGTGCGTCACGTACTACTGAGTGCAAATGAGTTGATTCCGTGATCAAACCATTAAAGAAGGCCCAAGAGACCAGCTTACTGAGGTATTCATTATGCTCAAGGAAAGGTTGGCCAATCATACGATGGGCAACCAGAGGCTGTTTATACAGATACCAGCCCGCTTTATTGGTTCGCCCTTCCCGAACTTGAATGAACGAGAGATCCGGCTCGTGCAGATCTGGCGAAATTTGTGGATTCAGTAGCGTAACTTTACCCGGCAACACCTCAAACACCGCATACAACTTACGCGCGAGGATTGATATATCTTGTGGGCTAATGGCCGAGGTGATGTCATTACGACGCGCAAACTGGATCAGGTTTCGATAGCTCAGCATCAACGCATCTAACAACGCATGGTGGACAACTTTAACTTGTTCGACTTTCCAATTACGGCGATTGTCTAATTCTTGAACAACAGATTCCGACCAATTCCACTGCTGAATCATGTGGCTTAATGCTTCTCGACGCCATGCCACTGAGCCTAGGCCCGGCTCACGGGATAACTTTTCATGCGTTTTGAGATAGAAACAACGACGCACCAGATCAAGACGGGCAGAATCACCAATGCGTTCAAGGTAACGCGTCACTTTTTCAAGCATTAAATAGTAAGCATCCATACTGTACAAATCAGGTTCATGAGTAAAAAACCTTCGTTTGGTATCAATGCTTAATAATTGTGTGTGTGGGTACTCCCACGAATACGCCTCAAGCAGAATCGCTTTTAACACTGACTTGTAAGGCGAGTCGATGCTTTTATAAAGCTGCCAAAGGTTTGCGCCGAAATACTCTTCAGCAGGAATGCGGTTCAACTTACCAAAATCGATCCATTCACTGCAATTAATGTAATCATTGCTGCACAATTCGTGCACGTATTCGTCGTAGCACTCTTCCATTTCAGGAGGCACGATTTGCCACAGTAAACGCTTGCCTGCCAAGCGAACAGCAGAGCGATAGAACTCGTCTAATAGCAGGAGATGTTGCGATGAACCGCAGTTTTCGCCTGTCATCTGCTCAGAATGATTACTGCGAAAACGTAGCTCATCCATCAGGAAAAAGTTGGCTTCCACCCCTTGGCTCTTTGCCCAATCGGTGATCAACAAACATTTGTTGCTTAAGCTTTCCCGCTCATCACAGCTCATACTCGATGCTACACATACCCAAATATCTAAGTCACTCGAAGTGCTTTGACCAATCGACGAGGTACTGCCCATGGTATACAGAGCAAGAATAGCGGGGGAATCAGCGGTCGGTAAGGGTTGACCTAAGGTGAGTTCTGTATCTTCAACCAGCTGACGTTGGATGTCGTTAGGCTCAAAACCATAGACACCATAAGGGACTTTTGCATCGTAGTAGCCGGGAATAATCGGGTGATTGAAGTGCAGTAGTGCAGGAATGAAATGAAATACACGTTGACTTTGCAAATCCATAAGCGCCAGCGCACGCTCGGTACGTTGCTGGTTGAGATTGTCTAATCGTTGAATTAACGTCTTGGTGTAAGCCTGCAAGGTTGATTCCTTGGTTGAAACATTAACACGCGCTTTGATTATATTTTATTCTAAAGCACCAAAAAAACGTGATCAATCTAACATTTTCTTTCCATTTGGTAAAGCCCTCTCGATGCATATCACACTCAGACAGAGCATGCCTACAATGCACTCCAACGACCTTGGCTATAGTGTCGTAGCTATTTACACTTTGTCGTAATAGCTCATTATATAAACGAGATATAAATCACACAATTTTGACCAATTTATGCTATCTCTTCATCAATCCTTCACAGCGACGATCTAGTAGTAAACCTTTCATAGCGGGAATGATAGGATTAAACCATCCATTACCTACACTCGGGATTATCATGACTCACGCAACACCCATTCGAATCGCCACACGTAAAAGCCCGCTCGCCCTTTGGCAAGCTTATTATGTTAAAGATGCGCTGCAAGCGGCTCATCCTGGCCTAGAAGTGGAATTAGTGACCATGGTAACCAAAGGCGACGTCATTTTAGATACGCCTTTAGCTAAAGTGGGTGGTAAGGGGCTTTTTGTCAAAGAGTTGGAAGTCGCTATGCTTGAAGGCCGCGCCGATTTGGCAGTGCATTCAATGAAAGATGTTCCCGTCGATTTCCCTCAAGGGCTTGGACTAGTGACGATTTGTGAACGCGAAGATCCACGTGATGCTTTCGTTTCAAACACCTATCAAAGCATTGAACAACTGCCTCAAGGTGCCATCGTCGGCACCTGCAGCCTACGTCGCCAATGCCAACTCAAAGCATATCGACCAGACCTTGTGATTAAAGAATTGCGTGGCAATGTCGGTACTCGTCTTGGAAAACTCGATACAGGTGAATACGATGCGATTATTCTCGCCGCAGCAGGTTTAAAACGTTTGAAGCTTGAAGATCGCATTCGCAGCATTATTGAACCAGAACAATCGCTTCCTGCAGTAGGGCAAGGTGCAGTCGGGATTGAATGCCGTTTAGATGACGAACGTTTAAGAGCATTGCTTGCGCCACTCAACCATTCTGACACGGCTGATCGCGTGAAATGTGAACGAGCCATGAACCTAACATTAGAAGGCGGTTGCCAAGTACCTATCGGTAGCTACGCATTGCTCGATGGTGATCATATTTGGTTAAGAGCATTGGTCGGTGAGCCTGATGGTTCTAAGATTGTGCAAGGTGAGATTCGCGGCCACCGCTCCGATGCCGAGCAACTAGGAATCACGCTTGCCCATCAATTGCTCAATGATGGAGCGCGAGATATTCTGTCCAAACTCTACTGCGAGCACGAATAACGCATGACGGTGTTGGTCACTCGTCCCGAAAATCAAGGGATTGAACTTTGCCAACAATTAGCGGATCTCGGTATCCGCTCCGTTCACCATCCACTGATTCAGATTAATGCAGGAGTCGATCTCCCGTATTTACTCCCAGAACTTCAGCAATGCGACATTATTATTGCGGTTAGCCAAAACGCGGTGACGTTCAGTCATCAATTTTTGCAAGATCACCGATATTTTTGGCCAAATGACGCCAGATACCTTGCCGTTGGTCAAAAAACCGCACATGTTTTCAGCAAATTAAGCCAACAAAAAGTACACTATCCACAGATAAGTGACAGTGAACACCTGCTTGCCCTACCGCAGTTGCAATCAATATCGGGCCTTAAAGTGATGATTTTACGTGGTAATGGCGGACGTGAGCTCATCCACGACAGCTTAATCGAGCGTGGTGCTGATGTGGTGTATAAGGAAGTGTATCGACGCGATACGATCACCCTCTTTGCCGCCGAATCGATATCTCTGTGGCAGCAACAGCAAGTCACTCAGTTAGTTGTCACCAGCTCAGGTCAACTCAATTTTATGATGGATCAATTCTCTGATTCACAACGACTCTGGCTGCTAAATTTAGCTCTTTTTGTCCCAAGCGAGCGAATTCGACAAGAGGCGCTGCACATGGGATTTGGGTGCGTCACGAACGTGGGAAGCGCCTCCAATACAGAACTCGCGGCTAGTATTAGCCAATCTAGACAGGACTCTAAGCATGACAAGCAAAAATAATAACCCGCATATTGAACCTGAAAAAGCAGCCACACCTCCTCTGGTTACAGAAAAAGACGCAACGGATAACCTTGATTCACCAAAAAGTTACGTGCAGGATCCCACGTCTCAGCCTGAAGAAAAGAGTGATAAACGAGCAAAGCGCAGTATCAAACTTTCTGTTATTGCAATTAGCCTATCCATCATTTTCAGTGGTGGTATAGCCTATCAAATGCAGCAAAAAGACGCCTTTTACCAAGCCAAAATCAACGCATTGCAGACTCAATTAACACAAACCCAAAGTCAGCTCGCGGCTGAAATCAATCAAATAAAGCAAGAAACACAAGCCAAAGCGGACCAACTCACTCACAAAACTGACGTAGCCTTGAATCAACAGCAAAAAAGTATCGACAGCTTGCAACTGGCGATAGCTGATATCAAAGGCCGCCGTCCCAACGACTGGCTACTAGCAGAAGCTGACTACTTAGTGAAACTAGCTGGCCGTAAACTTTTTCTAGAACATGACATCGTCAGCGCGACCAAGCTAATGGAAAGCGCTGATCAGCGTATTGCTGAATTGAATGACCCAAGCTTAGTGCCGCTACGCAAAGCCATGGCGCGTGACATTACTCAGCTCAAAATCATCCCATTGATTGATCGTGAAGGGCTAGTGTTACGCTTAACAACCTTACAGCAACAAGTTGACACTCTACCGCTGGCCAATGCCATGTTGCCTGAAACTCAGCAGCAATCAGCACCACAAGTTTCCGAAAATATTAACGACTGGCAAAATAATCTCGTTAGCTCATTGAAAGACTTCTCGGAGAACTTCATTACCTTCCGCACTCGAGACGGTAATGCCATTCCGCTACTGTCACCTGAACAGCACTTCTATCTAAAAGAAAATCTCAAAGCAAAATTAGAAACCGCCATCAAAGCCGTATACGCAGAACAACAAGAGATTTATACAACGGCACTGAGCACAGCAGATAAATGGTCAGCCAGCTTCTTTAATTCCGATGATCAGAGTGTGCAGCAGTTTAATCACGCGCTATTGCAGCTCAGTAAACAAAATATACAAGTGCAATATCCAGTTAAACTTGAAACTCAGCACGAACTCGCTGATGTCATCACTGAACGCCTACGCCGTGAAGTCTCTCCAATGAGCGTTACGGAGGATAAGTAATGTTTAGAGTCATCTTTCTTTTTGTAGTATTAGGGGCCGGTTTATTTGTCGGAACCCAATATGCTGGCCAGCAAGGTTATGTTCTTATCTCTATAGCTAATAGAACAATAGAGATGAGCGTAACCACCTTAGTGATCTTTGTGATTGCACTCCTCTCTGGATTATTTAGCTTAGAATATCTCCTCAAAAAAGCATTCTATGCCAGTTCAAACACATTAAACTGGTTCAGCGTACGTAAGTTAAAGCGCTCTCGCCGTTATACCAATGAAGGTATCATTAAACTTCTAGAGGGAGACTGGAAGCAGGCAGAAAAGAAAGTCACTCGCTGGGCGAACCACCATGATATGCCGCTGCTCTGCTACCTTGTTGCATCGGAAGCTGCGCAGGGAATGGGCGACAGAGCAAAACGAGATCACTATTTAGATCTCGCCAGTCAGCAAAGTAATGCAGGCCTAGCCGTTGAATTAACTCGCGCCAAGCAGCAAGTACGAGAAGAAGAGTTTGAGCTGGCGCTAAGCACTCTATCAGCATTACAAGCCACTCATCCGAATAACACCATCGTGCTCAACTTACTCAAGATAACATACGTGCACCTAGAACAGTGGCAACCGCTGCTTGAGCTTTTACCTAAGCTCCAAAAAGCAAAACAGATCGATACGGACGAGAGCCAACAACTGAACCAAAAAGCACAATGCGGTTTACTAAAAAACGTGGCCCAGCAGCAAGGTAGTGAAGGCTTAATCAATCATTGGGACAAGCTTCCAAGGAAAACCAAAAACGACGTCATTTTAACTCAATGCTTCATCGAGCAGTTGATTCAACGAAAAGCAGATTCGGAAGCATTTACCGTCATTAAAGAAACATTAAAAAAACATCCAATGCCAGCTCTGTATTCATTATTGGCAGAGCTCAATTTACCAGATAGATACCCAGCAATTTTGTTATTACAAGAAGCCATTAGTAAGGATAGTGGTAACGCCGAAGCACACAGCGCACTGGCTCAATTGTATATGAGAGAGCAGAAATGGGCAGAGGCGCAAAGCCATTTGGAAAAAGCGTTATCGCTCCGTGCCAATGTATCTGATTACGCTTATCTTGCCGATAGCCTTGAAAAACAAAACTACCCTAAAGCCGCCGCAGAAGTCTCACGTAAGGCACTGACCATGATAGAGCATGTTTAAATGGCAATCTAACTAAGCACCTAAAAATAACCTTATACCAATTAAAGAAAAGTACGATCTCATTAAGGCTATCTAACTATTGTTAAATATCACGATGGATAGCCTTAATAGCACCGATTTCAAAACGCTGGCGAGCCAACAAAAACCATCCTAATTCTACTATTACCCGCTTGAACACCTGGGATTTCCTGGATAATTTCTTGATCAAAATGCCATTTGACTTAAGGCCGAGCACGGCACAAAACCTCGAACTGTGAAGCCACAGCGATTTGAATATGCGTATTTATTTGGGTCGGCATGCCCCTATAAAAAGGAATAGGTGAGGCCGTCGTTATAATGGATGGTGCTGGTAGGTATATAAGTGCAGTTTAGTCATGTTAGTGTCATCACGTTTCCTCCTACTCACCGTGCTAAATCCAATAGAGCAAGTGTGCAGTTGGCTCACGCTAACCAACAAAGTTTTGCGGATCACGACGACATTATGTCTGAGGTGTTCAATGTGTAAAATCGATTTTTGGAAAGTACAGATAGGGTGATCAAGATATATTCGAGAGATTGAATTAAGCTATTAATTTTCCAGATTGGCATGTTGATATAAAACGAAAAAACCGCTGTAAAAACAGCGGTTTTTTCTTTAAAAGTGGCGGAGAGATAGGGATTTGAACCCTAGGATAGCTATTAACCATCGCCGGTTTTCAAGACCGGTGCTTTAAACCACTCAGCCATCTCTCCACAAATTGTCACTAAAAATTAGTCTTACTTTGATAAAGCTATATTTTTAGTTTTGCTTTCATATTGTTAATGATATGTAAGCGATATTCAAAGCCTGGCGATGTCCTACTCTCACATGGGGAGACCCCACACTACCATCGGCGCTGTTGTGTTTCACTTCTGA